>CBFDUE010000072.1:0-10337 GCA_965613025.1 uncultured bacterium | reverse complement strand
TGAGATTGCCACGCTCACTTCGTTCGCTCGCAATGACAGGGGTCTGGTCTCCGACCTGGAGGGTCATCCGACCCGGAGGGGGGTGTAACCCCCAGTGTAAAAAGGGGTTATGCAAAGGTCTCTAAAAGGTATATTAAATCATCTTTACCCTTCATCATTCAAATTGACACCACATTGCAAAAAAGATACTTTTTATTGAAAAATGTTAAAAATTTAAGTTTTAAGTGAAGTAGCAGTAATGATAAGTAAATATTGACCTTAAAGGTTTTGAATATGAAATCTTTGCAAGATCCTTATATTAAAAACCTATTCCAAAATGATCCCATAATACTTTCACATTTTATAAATGTAATCCCTGTTGGCACTCTTATTTTAAATACTGAACGTAAAATCATCTTAATAAATCGTGCCTTGGAAGCATTAATAGGATATTCTTCTGAAGATGTAAAAGGTCTTCCATGTCATAGTATAATACGGTCAAAAGCATGTATTAATAGATTATCATGCCCGGCATCGTCTGCCAAGGATCCATCAGATTCAATTTCCATTGAAAGTGATCTAATTAATTGTGACCATCAACTCATCCCTATTAGAATAACATGTTCACCGTTTATAGGATCAAATGGTAAGATTTTAGGATATTTGGAAATTATTGAGGACTTACGGGGTCTTAAAGGGTCTCAAGAGAAAAAAAATACTTTTTTTGGCTTTGAAAGTATCATTGGGAAAAGTCCTGAAATGGAGAGAATTTTCAGGATATTGCCTATTCTTGCTGAAAGCGACTCATCTATCTTAATAACAGGAGAGACAGGCACAGGGAAAGATCTTATTGCCAAGGCTATACATCAGGCTTCAAACAGGGCTAAAGGGCCTTTCATCAAGGTTAATTGCGGGGCATTACCAGAAACCTTATTAGAATCTGAACTTTTTGGACATACAAAAGGGGCTTTTACAGGAGCTATTGAACAAAAGCCAGGTCGTTTCAGAATGGCTAATAAAGGAACTCTGTATCTTACTGAAATAGGAGATTTACCTTTACCTCTTCAAGTGAAGTTATTGACATTCCTTGATGATAAGATTATTTATCCCATTGGAAGCACAAAGGGATTTCAAGTTGATGTCAGAATTATCGCTGCTACACACAGAAATCTTGAACGAATGGTATCTGAAGGCAGTTTTCGGGAAGATCTATTCTTCAGACTTAATGTAGTAAGACTTCATCTCCCCCCTTTAAGAGAAAGAAGTAATGATATCTTGCTTCTTTTGAACCACTTTTTAAATATGTTCTCAAGAAAATTAGGGAAACAAATACACGGATTTTCACCAGCTGCCCTTCGCATATTGAAAGAGTATTCTTATCCAGGGAATGTAAGAGAGTTAAAGAATATTGTAGAATATGCTGTCAATGTCTGCGAGAGTAAACAGATTCTTCCTATGCACCTACCTTCTTATATTTCTGAGGACCGTGAAGCATTACCATCAATAAGACTTAAGAACCGTAATTCCCCACAGATTACAGGAGCTTCTAAATCTCATCCATTAAACTTCACTGATACGCATACATGGCCTGATGTGGAAAGAAAAATGATTTTAGAAGCCTTAATAAAGACAAAAGGACGCCGCAGTGAAGCTGCAAAATTACTGGGATGGGCAAGAAGCACATTATGGAGAAAAATGAAGCAGTATAACATAAAATGATGAAACAGATCTTATAATTGTTTAAACTAAAAACTCTTTACTTTTGGGTATTAATTAAATTTTAAATTATTTTATAATATTATTTTTTAGCCTTTTTAGGTATCTTAGAAGAATAAATTTTTAATAAAATGATATTAGAGGTTGATTTAATCAAGGGAGTATTTAAAATAGTATCAATGTAGAACAATTTGGAACTTAATAAAACCTATAAAATGACTGTTTAATGGCAACGAAAATACTTATTCCTATATATAAAAAAGAGGTAGCTCCCAGGTTTGATCTTGCGTTGGAGGCGCTTATTGTAAGCATTGATGAAGGAAAGCAAAAAGAAAAGATTATAGTTATGCCCCATGCTTCAGCAGAAGAGATGTGTAATCTTATTCTTAATGAAAAGGTGGATATAGTTATATGTGGTGGAATTGAGGAGGAACATTATCAATATCTTTTATGGAAAAATATTCAAGTGTTTGATTCTGTGGTGGGCCCATATGGTAAGGCCCTGGAGAAATTTAAAGAAGGGACTTTGAAGCAAAAGGATATCCTTGAATATGAGCATTAATCAAGAAAATAGATCAAAAAAACCAATCAATGCTTATACTTTTGATGAATTTGAAGGTGTTGAAGGTCGTTATAAAAAACTTAAAAGAAACATGCGGATAATTATGCTGCTTGTCAGTTTGGTTCCCCTTTCCATTATGGCATTAATCAATTACAATGAGTATAAAAGAAATCTTAAAACTGAAATACTTACTCCTTTAAGGAATCTTGCCAGTAAAGCTGCCCATTCCTTTGATCTTTATTTAGAAGAACGTCTCTCTACAATCCGTTTTATAGCATTTGCCTATAATCTAAAAGAGCTTTCAGATGAAAATAATCTGAAACACATTTTTTGGGCATTAAGTTCGCAATACAAAGGATTTATTGATCTGGGTGTGATAGATGAAAATGGGGTTCAGGTAAGTTATGCAGGACCCTATAAATTAAAAGGTAAGATATATGCACAGCAAACATGGTTTCAGGAAGTTATTATAAAAGGTATTTATGTAAGTGATGTATTTCTTGGATACAGGAAATTTCCTCATGTGGCAATTGCAGTTTTAAGAAGGAGAGAAGATGGAAGTTTTTGGATCTTGAGGGCTACTCTTGATACTAAGAAATTTGAAGATCTTATTGGAGCTGTATATCTTGGGCCAGATAGTGATGCCTTTTTAATTAATAAAAATGGTATACTTCAAACTCCTTCAAGATATTATGGTAATGTTCTGGAGAAATGTTCTTTACCAGTCTCATTGACTCCTACAGGAACCCAACTGACAAAAGCCAAAGGCCCAGGTAATCAGGAACTAATAGTGGCTTATGCCCCGATTAAACATGCTGAATACATAGTGGTAGCACTTAGACCGGTATCGGTATTGCTTAAATCCTGGTATACCCTTAAGGGTGAAATGTTTTTTGTCTTGTTTTTAGGTTTAATAGGAATAATTCTGGCAGTGGTAAGACTAACTGATCTTATGGTGAAACGTATCCAAGCAGCAGATGCTAAACGAGAGGCTGCTTTTCGACAATTACAGCATTCCCATAAACTATCCTCAATAGGAAAACTTGCTGCAGGAGTTGCTCACGAAATAAATAATCCTATGGCAATAATTAATGAAAAGGCAGGTTTGATGAGGGACATTGTTGAAAGTAGTGAAAATTTTAATCAAAAAGAAAAATTTTTAGAGCTTATTAACTCCATTCTTGAATCTGTTGATCGTATGAAAAATATTACACATCGTCTTTTGGGTTTTGCAAAGAGAATAGAGGTTCAATTTGAGGAATTAAATATTAATGACGTTATAAAAGAAGTATTAGGGTTTCTTGAAAAAGAAGCTCTCTATAGAAATATTGAAATTCGTTTACAATTAGATGTTAATCTCCCTCGGATCTACTCAGATCGTGGACAACTACAACAAGTTTTCTTAAATATATTGACCAATTCCATTGAAGCTGTGCAAGAGGATGGATTAATTATAATTACTACATGGCAGGAAGGAGCTGAAAAAATAGGTATTTCCATACAGGATAATGGCTGTGGAATGAGTAAAGAGACTCTTGAACACATTTTTGAACCCTTTTTTACAACAAAGAAGGGATATGGGACTGGTTTAGGATTATCCATTACTTATGGAATAATAAAAAAACTTGGCGGAGATATATATGTTACCAGCAAAGAATCAGTGGGAACTACTTTCACTCTTTTTTTCCCAATAAAACCAAAGAATGTAGTGGAGGGATAATATGTCAAAAAAAGTTAATATCTTAATAGTTGATGATGAAGAGGAATTTGCAATAACTCTTGCTGAAAGACTAAACCTAAGAGGATACAATACTCGAGTAGAAAATGATGGTGAAGGAGCTTTAAATGCAGTGAATACCAGCTTGCCTGATGTTGTAGTATTAGATGTAAAGATGCCAGGAATAGATGGGTTTGAAGTTTTAAAAAGAATCAAATCTGAATACCCTCAGGTGCCAGTTATTCTTCTGACTGGACATGGTGCTACCAAAGACGGGATAAAAGGGATGGAATTGGGAGCATATGATTATCTTATTAAACCAGTAGATATAACGGAGTTAATAGAGAAAATGGACTCTGCTATAGAAGCATCCAAAAGAAAATAATCTGTGGATAGAAACCTAATGAAAATGAATCACGATAATGAGAAGATAATTAGTTTTTTAGGAAAAGTAATTGCTTCTATGACCCATGAGTTGAGAAATGTCTTTGCTATTATTAATGACTCTACCGGACTTCTGTTAGATATCCTAACACTTTCCGATCCCGAATCTGTAGTGGATAAGGAAAAGTTTGAATCAATAATAACAAAAATTCAAAAACAAATAAACCGAGGTATAAACCTTGTTGATTCTATGAATAAATTAGCTCACTTAACTGACTATCCTGTTGATTCGAGAGATATGAATCAGATATTAAATCTTATAATCATTCTTACTCAACGCTTAGCAAGACAAAACCATATAAAAATTAATATAGATACAAGTTTAGTCCCTAATGTAAATATAAAAACGAGACATATATATTTACTTGCCGCTCTTTTTTATGCACTCCAAAGCAGTTTTAATATACTAAAGAATGGGGCAGAAATCACACTTAAAGGCCATTCTTTAGAGGAAATAGTTGAATTTAAAATATATCACAGAATAAAAGATATGGATCCATCGCAATTTAAAAAACTGATTATATCTACACCAACATGGACCCTGGTTAACCAGATCATGACAATTCTTGAAGGAAAGGTATATATTGGAGAGACACTCCCAGAAATTATAATCAAACTAAAGAATACGGAATAGTTTCAAATAGTTTTGTATTGTTTTATAAAAATGTTTTAATTTGTTTCCTTTTGATTTTCCTAATATCCATCCCAAAATAACATATTGAATTTACATATTATTTTATTTGGCACAACCTTTGCTTTATTAATAAGTAAAAAACTTTTAACGCTAATTTTTAAGGAGGAGGAGGAGAATGGGTTTGAGGTCAAAGAAAACAAAGAAAAATAATAAATTTTCTTATCTTCTTCGATACTTGGAAAATATATATGCAGCAATCGCGTTTACAGATCTAAACTGCCATGATATGGCATTTGAAATATTAAAAGGATCAAAAATACAAAAATCTACAAACTCTTTGACACATTTTTTGGAAGAGGTTGGTCTCAGTGGTGTTCGTTATTACTATGTCATGGCCTATATTCCTTAAGGAAGAATTTAATCTTATTATGAAGATTAAAGTATTGATTGTGGACACAGACAGAAACTTCTTAATGACACTTTCCTCATACCTTAAAGAAAGAGGGTATTGGATATTTACTGCGGAAAACAAACGACGTGTAAAAAAGATAATTAAAAAGAATAATATTGATGTAGTCTTGCTTGGAATAATGAACCTTAAACAAAATGCTTTATCTATTCTCAAATGGGTAAAGAAATGGTGTCCTTCAACAGAAGTAATATTGATCAATAGTCGGGATCAGCTTTCCTTATCTATAGAAGGTATGAAACTTGGGGCATTTGATGATTTTTTGATCCCTTTTGATCTTATATCTCTTGATGAATGTTTAAAGAAGGCTTGGCAATTAAAGGAAAGGAAAAGGACTAATGGCTCTTTAATAAATTATTATCAAAAAATAATGGTTGCAGCAACCTATGCGGAAGCTGATGAGCATGATTATGCTATTAAGATTCTGAAGGACAAAAATTCTGGATCCATAAAGACATCTAAAGAGAATTTTAAAAAGTTAACAAAAACTAAGAGGAGGAATGAAAAATGAAAGAAATTAAAATATTATTAGTAGATGATGAAGAGGAGTTTGTAAAAACTCTTGCCGATCGTATTCAGATGAGGGAACTAAACCCAGATATTGCATTGAATGGGGAACAAGCTCTTAAACTTGTTCAGGATGAAATACCAGATGTAATTGTATTGGACTTAAGAATGCCGGGGATTGATGGGATGGAAGTGCTTCGGAGAGTAAAAAAAGCATATCCCCAGGTACAGGTGATAATTCTTACTGGGCATGGTTCTGAGAAAGATGAAAAAGAAGCTCGCAGGTTAGGGGCTTTTGAATATTTTCAAAAGCCTGTGGATATAAATAAATTGGTAGAAGCAATAAAAAAGGCTTATAGATCAAAAATCGAAGGTACTATGGTCGCTGGTGCCTTTGCTGAAGCAGGTGAACATGAAATGGCAAGAGAGCTTCTTCAAGATACCAAAAAAGGGGGATAGGATATTTTTTTGAAATTATTTTGTGATAATTTTCACAATATCTTAACAATAATTACATAAGAATACTTTGTGAGGATTAAATGGAAAAATAAGCAATTAAAAAGGGGGAAATAACAATGAGTCATGATCTAAAACATGGGAAAGCGGATGGAATACTTTCTAATAAATTACTTTGGTTATTGGTTGGTTTTTGCATATTTATTTCAATAGGTTTCTTAATGCCTATTCCACAAAGTGTAATGGACATTGTTGAAAAATACGGTTTTACAAAAAAGATGGTAGAGTGGGGAATAGCTCAAACCACTCTTGAATCTGCTCGTAAGACAATGATCGTTCTTGGTATAATTCCCATGGCTGTCATATTTTTTGCGACGGAAGCAATACCTATTGGTCTTACTGGTATACTGATGCCTATATTAGCATATTTTCTACACCTTCTTCCACGAAACATGATTGGTAAGACCTTTGCTGGTGATGCACCTCTGTTTCTACTGGGTGTTTTAGCTATGGGTGTAGTAGTAGTGGAAGTAGGGCTTCATAAAAGACTAGCTTCATGGCTCTTGGGCTGGACAAAAGGATTTTATGTTCCTATTTTTGTCTTATGCATCAGTATGGCCGTATTAGGATCTTTTATCTCAGCCCATGCCATGTGTGCTTTTATGACTCCTGTAATGATGGCAGTATATTATGGTGCTGTTACTGCAAATAGTAAAGGTGGAGAAATCATACATGATCCGACTCTCGCAAAGTTTCTTTTATTTTCTCTCTGTTATGCCCTTAATGTCGGAGGTGTAGGTTCCCCTGCTGCGGGAGGACGGAACGTAATCATGATGGGATTTTGGAGTGAATATAAGGTACCTATGAGTTTTTTCACCTGGATGAAATATGGTATGCCTTTAGTTCCAATTCTGGGGTTGGTAGTTGCTTTTTATATGATTATAGTTTTTGGCAGGAATATTAAAACAAAAGACCTGACCCCCGGTCTTACTGCTATAAAAGAAGAAACCAAAACAATGGGAAAAATGGCCTATCCTGAATTGCTCACTTTTGCCATGTTATTATTGATCTTAGGATTATGGATATTTGGAAGTGAAGAACTGGGCTTAGGAGGACCTTCCCTCTTAGCTCTTATTATCCCTGTAATATTCAGGATAGTAGAATGGCGGAAAATTCTCATAGGAATATCATGGGATGCCTGGTTTATGTATTGTGGTGCTCTTACTCTGGGTGCTCTCCTTAAAGAAACTGGTGCTGCTCTTTGGTTGGCCCAGACCTTCCTTAAAGTGCTGGACAAAATAGGTATGGGACAGGGATTAGGACTCTGGATTGGTTTGTCCTGTCTGTCTGGAATAATAACTAACTTTATGTCAGATGCTGGGACAACCGCTCTTTTGGGACCTATAGTAATACCAATGGGTATAATGACTCAGGTTCCTGGAGAGCCTTGGGCTGTGGGGCTTTCAATTGCTTTTGCCACTTCTTTTGCACACGTGCTTATTGTAGGGACCCCTAATAATGCAATAGTCTATGGTTTAGGTACCTATCCTGATACTGGTGAAAGGGCTATTCATCCAATGGATTTTGTTAAGTATGGATTTGTATTATTCTTGTTATCCTTGGCAGTAGTATGGATAATAGGATTTATGGGGATATTCAAATTCATCGGGTTCCCAGATGATATACTTGAAACAGCTACCAAGGCTATGGAAAGTATGGGAAATTGATTTGTTTTTACATAGGAAAATATAATATAATTTTAACATCTAAAGAAGAAAAATAAACTTTATTACAGATAATCAGAGGAGGTATCCCCAATGACAGATTCTAAGACTATGGTCCTGTTGGTAGATGACGAGGAAGAATTTATTGAGACATTACAGGAACGTCTCAAAGTGAGAGGGTTAGTGGTATTCACTGCCACTAGTGGAAGGGAGGCATTAAAAATTTTGGATAAACATCGTAACATAGATGTGGTAATTTTAGATGTCAAGATGCCTGAAATGGATGGAATAGAGACCCTTAGGCATATCAAAAGCAGATTTCCTCTGATAGAGGTTTTAATGCTTACGGGCCATGCTACTATTGATACAGCTATTGAGGGAATGAAATTGGGGGCTTATGATTATCTTATGAAACCTTGTGACATGGATAGACTCATGGCCAAAGTTCAGGCAGCCACTGAAAAGAAGCGTGATCAGGAAAAAAGAATAAGGGAAGCACAAGTAAGAGCAGCTCTTACTAATTATGGTTTGGAATAAAAGCTAATTACGTAATATTTACTATCAAGCTTTCATGAAAATTTTTATTCCTATAAAGACTAATGTAATAATAGTTATTCTTCTAACAATAGTATGGTTGAAGTAATCTAATATTCTGATACCAATAGATGCTCCCAACATAGTTCCAACAAGAGAAGGGACAATAATTAAAGGAATAATACTTCCTTGATTAATAAAGATCCAAAGGGCTGTCGAATGTGTAATGGTGATAAGAAATTTACTTGTAGCTACACTGATTCTTAGAGGTAAACCCATAAGTAAATTAAGGATAGGAATACTTGCCCATCCTGTAGTGATGCCAAACATTCCTGTTAGCATTGCTATTATAATAAGTGCCATAAAGCTAATTGGAACACGATGTGCCTTCCACTCCAAAAGTCTTCCAGTAGTATTATCCTCCATAATTCCAGATAAGTGTAATAACCGTGAAAGGTAATCGGGTCTTTTTACACAAGGAAATTCTGATAATTTTAATCTCACTATGATATAAAAAATACAGACAAAAAAAATCAGAATTGCCAATCCTATATATAAGACTTTTTCAGGTAGAATTATTCCTATAATAGCACCTAAAATTGATGAAATTGACATTATAAATGCAATAGGAAATGTTATCTTTAAATTCGATAGATTTTCTTTTAAAAATCCTGGACTTGCTGCCAAACTACCAGTAAGACCTATAATTAATCCACATGTTTTTATAAAGTCAAAATGGAAAGGGAAAAAAGCAAGGATTACAGGGATAAATAATAACCCTATCTCTATGCCACTTATTACAGAAAAAGTTCCTATAATTATTGAGACAAAAAATAATATTAATATCCAATCCCACATAGATAACTCCCAATACAAAACAAGATGCCTATCTTAAAGACCATAAATCCCCAAAATAAGTGTTTTTTCCTTCCAAAGATTTATAGTTTGTATTTTTAAATCCACCTTTATATAAAACATTTTGGAAATAAATTTAACATAATTAAGTTAATAAGAATTTCAAGAGAGCGGTTAAAAAGAAGAATCCTATATAGTAGGATTCTTAAATTAATGTCCCTTGTTAGATTATTAAATCAAGAAATTGACCCAAGGATAGAAATAAGAAAGTTAGCCATTAATGCAATTCCAAAGATATTAAAAAATCCAGCGATTTCCAATAAGTTACTAAGAGGCTATTCTGATAGATCATATCCAACATTATTACAAAGAAAAATAGTAAACCTAACAAAAATGTTAAAAGAATCTTGGCTTTCTGGGAACTCTAGAATTGTTTTTGCGGCTATATTAATATATCTCGCAGATCGCTGGATCGCAAAAGAAAATGAAAGAAAGCCAATACTATCAGCGAAAATTCTAGAGCGTATTTTCGGAATCAGCCAATTTACTATTCTTAGAAAATATAAGAAGCTGGCAAAGGATTTTGGAATCAATGTCTGATTGTATCTAATGGGCGTTGGCATTTCCTGATAGACTCTATAGATAACTGTTGATAAGTGTCGATAATTAAAGCCATTATGTACACCTGTCTCTTATACACATCTCCGAGCCCACGAGACTAGGCATGATCTCGTATGCCG
>CBFDUE010000071.1:0-10982 GCA_965613025.1 uncultured bacterium | reverse complement strand
AACCTCCCCCCTGATGTATCCACATCTTTGGGTCTGTCGCTTCTATCCAGTGGTAGCTGTAAGACCTCTATCATTGTCCCTTCCTTCTTATTAACCGCCCTCAGAATCACTCCACCCCAAAGAACCATCTTCCCTTTACATAAATCAGGATCTTTGACCACCTCATGGATGGTTATCTCTTCCGTTATACTCTTCTTAAGCTCTTGAGGTATAATGGGAGCGCAGGAAGAAAGGATCATCAGGGATAGAAAAGCTAAAATAGATAGATTCCTTGCCATAACCATACCTCCTGAGAGCTCTGAATTTTTCAAAATTAAGAGATGCTTTTAAAGCTGATCTAAGGATCATTTAGTTTTTGATCTCTGAATCCTTCATGGCAATCATATCTGCTTTTCTGATCCTCTCTAATGCCTTTAAGGCAGAGGATCTCTGTGAAGGGAATTTAGCTGCCATCCTGAATGCCTCAATGGCCCTGTTTAGATCCTTTGCATTCCATGCGGAGTAACCTTCCATTAAAAGGGCTTTTGCTGCAGTTTTTTCATTGCCCTTTTTAAGCGATATTTTTGCAACATCTTCAAATGTATCTGCTGCATTTCTATATCTTTCAAGTTCATACAGGAGTTCACCTTTAAGCATAAGGAGAGATATATCTTTATCCTTCTTTGCCTCTATAGCCTTTTCAATATATAGAAGGGCATCCTTAGGTCTGTGAAGGCGGATATAGCACTGAGCTATCCTGTATGCCATCTTAGGGGTGAGATGCTTACGTGCCATCTTTTTATAGAGTCGCACTGCCTCATAAGGAATATCAACTGATATATATAGATCAGCAGCGATCCTCTGTTCCTGCTCGGTTAGAGGCTCTAAAAGGCCCTTTATGGTAAGAGCAACCAGTGCCCCTTTGTAATTGTTTTTCTTAAGATAGAAATGAGAAAGCCCCTTCCACCACTTAGGCTCTAAAGGGTCCTCTCTTATGAGTTCATTTAGGTAATTAAATGCCTTTTCCTCCATTTCAAGTGTAAGATAGAGATGGAGCCTCTGCTCCTGCCACTGTTTTCTTCTTATGCCTTTGGTCTCCACAGATAGCTCCTCTACAAATGGAAGTGCCTTTCGGGGATAATTACCTAAAAGATATGCCTGGGAGATGGCCTCCTTCCATTCTGTCTTTAGATCCGCTCCTTTTGTAACCTCTAAAAGGCGTTCCAAGACCCTTATTGCTTCCTTATGCCTTCCATCTGTTAGATAACATATTCCTCCATAGTAGAGATATTGCGGATCTTTTTTGGGATCTATCTCATAACACTTTAAAAAAGAATCCCCGGCCTCTTTATACCTCTTTAACTCATAGTAGCATCTTGATAAATTTACCCAGGCTAAATAAAAGGAGGGTTTTTTCTTTAATGATCTTCTATAAAAGGAGACTGCATCTGTGTAATCTTTTTTTAAAAGATAGCAATTTCCAATTGTAAAATCTATCATATAGTTATCATACCCTTTTGATATTCTATCCTCTTCCCTAAGGCCCTTTCCCTTTTCTTGAAACCTAATAAGCAGATCTATCGCCTTATCATATTCCTTTTTTTCTATTAAGCCCTGGGCCTTATAGAGCACGATCTGAGTGCGTAAAGGGAGCTCTTTCTCTTTGGCTTCAATAAGTGTAAATGGCAAAAAGACCAATAGAATAGATAAGAATAAGATATAGTGGATTAATTTAATCATCCCTTCTTTAAGACAAACCTGATAGTTGTTTCAACAAGGGTCTTAACCTTTATCCCTTCTATGGTCCCAGGAATAAATCTCCACTTGGTTACACACCTTAAGACCGAATCTTCAAATATCCCTTTTGGATGGCTTTCAACTATAACTGGATCGGTTACCATGCCCTCTTCATTCACTATAAATCTTACCCTTACCCACCCTTCAATCCCCCTTCTCCTTGCATGCATTGGGTAAAGTGGAGGTATCCTTACTAGTGGGGTGAGAGGATGATCTATCTCACCGATTCCATAGACCCCTTTTATATGAGGTAGCCCCAAGGATAGATTGCACACAGCATCTACCTTAGGGCCACCTGAAAGGGGGGGGAGTTTGGGGTTTATCTCGAAGGGTAAGCTCAGGTTCTGCCTTATAGATGGGGATATAAAGATCTTTTTTGAAATAGTCTTTAAGGCCTTTTTTTGAGGGATAATCCTTTTTACCTTTTTTTCTTTTCTATGAACAGGTGAATCTTCTCTTTTAAATCTTATTACATTTACAGGGGTGATGGGTTCTGAAAACTCTTTCTTTACAGGGCTGTATCTTACAAGAGATGGCATCATATAGAACAGCACTCCATTAAATAAAACAGATAGAAATAGGGAAGTGACCCATACCTTCAGCCCTTTACCTTCCTTTAGACTCTTTAAGTGCTGCAATAGAGACCTCCTTTGCGCCTGCAAGCTTGCACTCATCCATCACCCTGATCACTGTGCCTGTCTTGCTGTCTTTGTCAGCAACTATAATCACAGAGGCTTCAGGATTTTCAGCCAATGCCCTCTCCACCTCTATCCTCAGTGCGCGGATATCAATCTGACGCCTTTCTATAAAGATCCTGTCATCCTTTGTAACCCCAACCAGTATTGTCATCTTTTTCTTGCTTACTGCAGTCTTTGAAACAGGGCGATTAACCTCCACCCCGGTTTCTCTTACAAAGCTTGTGGTGACCAGAAAAAAGATAAGGAGGATGAAGACCATATCGATAAGGGGTGTTATATTTAATTCGATTCCTCCTCTCTTTGCCTTACGTGCTGAAGTAATGTTTAACATGGCTTATATACCTCTAAAGGTGCTGGCTTATATAGAGCCCAACCGACGAGACCCTCTGCTTTAGATTCTGTGCCCTTTTTTTAAGAAAATTGCTCATATAAAGTCCTGGAATTGCAACCATAAGGCCTGCCTGAGTAGTGATCAATGCCTCTGAGATTCCCCCTGCCATTGCCTTTGCATTACCTGTTCCAAAAATGGATATAACATCAAAGGTCTTGATCATTCCTATAACAGTTCCCAAAAGACCCATAAGTGGGGCAAGAGATGCCAATGTTGCAATGAAACCCAGATAATTATCAAGGGAAGAGTTGATCTCCACAACCAGTTCATCCAGGATATATCTATTTAGCTCTCTGTCAGAGCTCTTTTTCCTCAAATATTCCTTAACAAGCATGGAGATGATATCATTGTATCTTTTAGGATCAGGAAATTTTCCTTTTATTATGTGTTCTTTTGCCTCTGATCTTTTCATCCTTTTAATGTAAAGCCTTCTAAAATAGATTATCCTGTTTATTATAAGTGCCCACATGATTATAGACAGAGACAGAAGCGGAACCATTACAATCCCACCGCTTAAGATATAATCTTCAAGTTTATAGATAAGGTTCTGTAAATCGATACTTACCCCTCCTCTATTTTACTGAATAATGTGTTTACGAAGGCAATGGATTTCTTTTCCATCTGAGAGATCATATTTTCAACCTTACGTGTCAGAAGTGTATGAAAAAGCATAACGGGAATTGCAACAGAGAGTCCAAGCATGGTGGTAACAAGTGCCTCAGATATTCCTGCAGACATCAGCTTGGGATCCCCTGTGCCATAGAAGGTTATCACATGAAATGTCTTGATCATCCCGGTTACTGTGCCAAGCAGCCCAAGAAGTGGTGATATGGCAGCAAGCATACCAAGAGTGGATAGAAATCTTTCAAGGGGTGGAATCTCATTCAAGATGGCCTCTTGAAGCACATTTTCAAGGTCTTCACGGCTAAGCCCTCTATTTTTAATGCCAGATAATAGGACCCTTGAGATGGGTTTTCCAATCTTTTTTTTGCAAAGGGAGAGGCAGCTGTCCCAATCGCCCCTTGAAGCATAATTTAGCATAGGATCTGCAAATTTCTCTGGCCTTATATCCTTTATAAATAGATAGAGCGATCTTTCAATTATGATTAAAAATGCCACCGCTGCAATTCCCACAATTGGCCATACCAGTGGTCCCCCCTTTGGTATATGCTCAATTAGGCTGAGCCTGTGGGTAAGCTGTCTGAGGGCAGCACCTCTTGAGATATCAATTGGAACATCTATTGATCTTCCTTCCATATAATCAATCAGCTTTTTGGAGATCCTATGCGGGGGTAACTTAGATAGGGCAAAGAGTCGCTGACTGGTGTCAGAGTAAAGTAAAAAACCTGTTTCTTCAGGTATTCTGTAAGCTGCTGAAAAATTACCTAATATAAGGATATTGCCACTGACCTCTTTTCCCGATCTATCTACAAAATTGCCCTTCACCACTCTCACCTGCCCAGAGAGCTCTATCTCTTTAAATAAGAGGTCAACCATTCTTCTGACATGGCCCATTCCAGGAAACTCTATCTGGCTCAAAATCGGATCCATAAATTTAATCCTATCTTTTAAAAAGGCACTCTGAAGACTCTGACGAAACAGGGAATCAATATCCTTTGCATTTACTCGGATAACACCTACTAACTCCTTTACATTCTCTTCGATTTCATCCCTCTTTGATATAAGCTCCTTTTCCCTGCTTTTTAACTTATCTAAGGTATTACCCAATTCTTTATTCTCCCTCTTTAATCTTTCATTTTCCTTCTTAAGCTTTTTAATAGCACTTAAAAGGGAATTTTTATCCTTTAATATCCGCTCTATTGCCTCTCTTTTCTCCCTCAATGCCCTTTCTTTTTCAATCCTTGCCTTTTTAAGAAGCTCTTCCCTCTTTTTTCTTGCCTCAATCACATTCTCTCTCATATCCTGGGCATATGAAAGAGGAGTCAATAGCAAGAGCCCTAAAAGCATTACAAAAAGTGTCCTTATGATAATTTTTACCTTCATCTTGCCCTCAATCTTCCTATAGGGAGATTTAGGATATCAATTGAGCGTCTCTTTGAGGCCATCTCTATTGCAGAATCTATGGATCTATTAAACCTTGAAGGAAGAACCTTCCAGGAAGATGTGGCTGGGTCAAAATACCCACAGAGTCTCTTATCAATTGTCTGAAAAAATAGAGACACCCTTCCTAAACGAAACACATCTACAAGTATATCTTTTCCATTTAACCTTATCTTCTCTTTATAAGTTTCAATGGTATTTCCATACTCTGCTTCAATAAATAGGGCCTCCATCAGCTTTCTAAACTTTTCACCAATACTGATAGAAGGATCATCAATGATCTTCCTTAGTCGGGTTATCCTTGCTTCCCTTTCATCTCTTAAAAAAGGAACATCCTCTTCAATAGATCTGGAAAGCCTTTCATAGGTCTGTCTTATAAAGGGCTCCATCTCCTTAATCATCCTTTCAATTTCAGCTATCTCAACTTCAAGCCTTGCAATCAGATCCTTCTGTTTTAAAACCCTCTCTTTTAAATCCCTATTTTTAGACAAAAGCATCTTCTTTTCCTCCTCTAAGCGTCTATATTCAGTCAAAAGCCTCTTTTTCTCTTTTTCCCACCTATCCTCTTCTCTCTGCTTCATCTGCCTTATAGTTATAGCATCATCTACAAGCTCCTTGACTCTGCGTGGAATATCTGCTGAAAGAAGAAAGGAAGTGCAGTTAATTCCAAAGAAAAACAGAATAGTTAGAATAATGACCCTCAAAACCTATCCTCCTTTCATTGAATTTTTCTTAAAAAACAGAGGCCAAAAAGGTCTACCCATTCGTGGAGTGTTCAGACCTTCTTGGCCTCTATTTACAATTGTATTTAAATTAAAGCTATTTTCCATTGTCAAGAATTTTTTAATCTTTTCAAAAGCGTATTTAAGGTATCAAAATAGATAACCTTATTACTATCTATCAGGGAATCGGATAGATCTCTTGTCTTTCTAAAGCTCAGTATGCGCTTTCCCATATCAATTGAATCTCTCAATAGTTCCATGTTTCTCCTGTTAAGAGAGCCAACAGGAAAGCCTGAGTCAATGATATATTCTACTTTTTTAATAATCTCTATTGCCTTCCTATAAGAGCTCTCTTTTATCTCCTGAAAGGCATCTTCCATTATAACCAGTGCCCCCATGGAATCGGCTATACAGGCGTCTATGTCATTTTCATGGAGTATTCCGGTTGTGATTCTGAATCCATTTTTACTAAGAAATCTGAATATAGGTGTTCCTGTTCCGCCTCCAGCCACCACAAATACCTCTTCTCCTTCTCCTTCTGATCTGAGTTCAATAGTTCCAAGCTGGCTGTTGAAGCGGGCAGAGTTCAGGTCATAGAGTCTTGCTATAGTGTCTTCTTTTAGTATCTCATCAGGCTGACCATATCCTAAGATTTTTCCGTCTTTTACAAGCAAGACCACATCTGAGACCTTCATGGCAAGATCAACATCGTGAAGAGAGACTATCACAGTGATCCCCTTTTTTCTACAGAAGTTCTGTAAAATACCTATGAGTTCAAGCCTATGTTTTAGATCCAGGTGCAGGGTGGGTTCATCAAGTATTATGACCTCAGGTTCCTGTGCTAATGCCCTTGCAAAGATAAGCTTCTGCCTTTCTCCATCGCTAAGCTCATTGAAGTATCTCTGTGAAAGATCGGAACCATTTACAAGCCTAAGGCTTTCTTCAATCTTTTCAATATCTTCTTTTTTTAATCTTCCTAAAAAATCTGTATAGGGATATCTCCCTAAGGAGACAAATTCAAAACCTGTTAAAAGCCCGGGAGATAGATGCCCTGTTAACACCACTGCCAAGGATCTTGCAGATTCTGATTGGCTCAGCTCAGAAATATTCCTGCCATTAAGATATACAGCACCTTTTAAGGGAGAAAGCAGGCCTGCAAGGGTTCTAAGAGTTGTGGTCTTTCCAGATCCATTTGGGCCAAGAATGGATACAAACTGCCCCTTTAGCATATCTATATTGATCTCTGATACCACACTTCTGTTTCCGTATCCTACAGTAAGGCTATGGGTCTGAATTACCCTTTCTTTCATATTGCGGTCCTCCGCTTAAGCAGGAGTCCGATCACAATGGGAGCTCCAAAAAATGATGTAATAGCACTTATTGGAAGTTCAACAGGTGAAAAAAGTGTCCTTGCGATCAGATCACATAGCAGGGTTACAATTCCACCTAAGAGGATTGCACCAGGAATAAGCACACGATTGTCTGTCGTTCCAAATACAAGCCTTGCCATATGGGGAATGGCAAGCCCAATAAATGCCACAGGGCCTGCAAAGGCCGTAACTATCCCGGCGAGAGCGCTTGAAAGTATCACCACAAAAAATCTAAAAAGCCTTATGTTGACTCCCATTGTCTTTGCATAGTCCTCACCAAGCAAAAATGCGTTCAGGGGTTTACTTAAAAGATATGTCCCAATTGTAAGTGGCAGCCCGATGATAAGGATCAGATAAAATTCCTGCCAGGTAAAGCCTGAAAAGCTTCCCATCTGCCATAGCACAAACCCCTTGACCTTCTCCTTTTCTGCAAAGGCAATCAAGATACTGGTTACTGCATAGCAGAGATATCCCATCATAAGCCCGATTATAAGCAGGGTGATGACACTCCTTACTCTGGATGCAATCACAACCAGAATGGCCATAACTAAGAGGGCACCTGAAAATGCAGAAAGGCTGATATAAAAAGGGTGGATCTCTAAGATTCCAACACTGAGCCCCCCAAGCATAACCAGTGCAACCATAAGTGTTGCACCTGATGAGATCCCAAGCACATAAGGACCCACAATCGGATTCCTAAAAAATACCTGAAGGAGCAGCCCCCCTGCTGCCAGATATCCCCCACATATAACGGCAGAAAAGATCCTTGGAAACCGTATCTTCCAGATTATCGCACCAGGTGTGGAATCAGTTATGTGAAATATTATAATCCTTAGGGTCTTAAAAAGAGGGATCCTTACTGAGCCCTGAGCCATATTCAGGATTAAGAGAGATAAAAGGATAATAGAAAAGATAAAAAAGCTTTGAAAATACCTTCTTCTTTTTAAAGGTATAGCAATATTAGCAGATTTCATAAGATATAGACCTTACCTCGCTGGAAGTCTAAAAAAATATCTCCTCTCCTTTCTCTGAGGAAAGATCTCTGGATGAAACAGGGATGCAAGCTCATAGATAATGTCTGAGGTATCTGAAACCTGATAGAGCCTGTATCCTGTAAAGAATATCTCCCCTTCACTAAGTGGACGAATATTTACATTTTGAAGAAGCCTGCTTGAGCTTTTTAACATCTCCTTTGAGGTAATCCCACTTTCTGGCCCGCGGTATGTGATGAGGATATCTGCATCCTTTATTCTTGAAAAAAACTTTTCAATTGTAACCTGCATACACGATGCTCCTTCAAGATCATCAAAGAGGTATCTACATCCAGCAAGCTTTGCAACCTGGGCAGCCCATGAATTACCTGGTTCAACCAGCACCTTTCTTGCATATATATCTCCCCAGATAACCTTTGGATGCCTCTTTGCATATCTCTCTATCTTTGAGGATATCTCCCTGATCTTGTTAAACTGGGCCTCTGTAAATTCTTTTGCTTTGTCTTCTTCATTATAAAAGGTGGCAATAAAGCGAATAAAATTTATGTGTGAATCTAAGTCTTTTGCAATCCTGGTAGATGTTATGATGCATGGGATAGAAAGCTCTTCAAGCTTGGGAATAATGCCTTCATCCCACGTAAATACCACATCAGGATCTATCTTCTTTAATTTTTCAAAATCAATAGATGTATATTCACCAAGATATGCGATATTTCCGCTTCTTAGCCCTTCCTTTATCTCAGGAATAAACCAGTCTTTCTCTTTTACAATCACACCCTTTATAGTGTCTAAATGGCCAAGCTCTTTTATTAGGGCTGCATTATATGTTGAATATATAACCGCACTCTTAATGGGAACATAAATAGTTCCTGCCTTTCCATAACCTTTTAATGGAGCTTTTCCCCTTGGAACCAGAAGAAATCTCCTTCCAATTCCATCTGTTATCTCTTTATATCCACCTTTTAAGAATCTAACCGAAAACTCACCATATTGTTCAAACCTGTGGCTACAACCGCCGGAAAATGCAATGAAGGTAATAAGGAAAACTAAAAATCTCCTCTTATCTTTTAGACCAAAGAGATAGAGCATAAGACCTGATCCAAACAGAATCGCACCAAAAAGCATAAAACCAACCCCCCTATCCTTCTTAATTCTCACACAGATAAAAGGGGATTTATTGATAGACAGGCTCTTTGGAGAGAAATCTTCAATAAAGATTGCCCATCCTCTGTATCTTAAGGGACTATTTGATGAAATCTTCCTTTCCTTATACCTTCCTCTATCATGGATAAGAAATGTGGCTGATACATCCCTTGCCGTTCCTTCCATCCCGATAAAAGGAGAATTCTCTCTGAAGTACTGGATATTTAAATCCTTCAAAACCATTTTTATTGCTGAATCAGGTAACACCATGGAAGAACCTCTATAGAGGATCTTTCCATAGAGATTAGTAGAAAGTGTATGGCTTAAAAGTTGACCAATGAGGAGAAAAAGAAAGCCAAAATGTATAATTGAGGTGGATAATCTATGAATAATTACCTTCAAACCCACTCCCTTAGCTCCCTTTATTACTGAATTTATCCTGTTTATGGCACAGACTGTCGAGGTTATTGAAAGAATAAAAAGAAGTATCAGCAGGACAAAAAACCACCATGTGATATCTATCTCATTAATTCCATAGGCACGCATCCAATCCTGTAAGAGATTGTTTTGTAGAGCAAAAAATACCTTTGGATGCCTTTTCATAATTAAAGAGCCCAGGATAAGATCTAAAAAGATCATAAATATTAGCCACATAGAAAAGGATGGCTTTCCCAAAAAAGACCAGATCCTTTTAATAGAGCCTGTAGACTGTCTCATCCAAGACTCCTGATATGTGAAATCTGCCAATCTGTGGAAGATAGTCAAAGTAGAGTATAAGCAGTGCTCCCCCAATCAGTATCCATAAGCTCCTATGATCATTCCATTCCTTCAAAAGCCTTAGGTGTAGATAACCCACATAGAAAAACCATATTGCAATTGAATGAAAATAGTAATGATTCCAGGATACAGGATCCGCCCTTCCCACATAGCTCCATATCATGCCAAACATCCCTGAGATAGATAAAAATGAAAATCCCCAGACAGTTAATCTCTGTAACAGGTGATCAGGGTTATCTCTCCTTATAAGATAGATAAAAGCAAGATAGGAACAGCCTATAAGAAGTCCATGAGAGATAAAGATAGATAGGTGAAACAGATGGGAATATATGCTTTTTGACATCATTGTAAAGGGGGGATAGTAGCTCTCAAAACAGAAGATGGCAATAAGTGAAAAGAAAAAGACCAATGGGATAAAAAGCAGGCCCTCTCTCTCTATGCCTTTAAATAGAAGATAAAGAGATAGAAAAGAAAGAAAAAGGGGAAGAAAAAAGGGTTCATTAAACATGTTACAATAGGGCCATATGAGATACCTTCCGTGTATATCAGATAAGAGGTTTATTAAAAGCCCGACTCCCATGGATATAACCGCAGACCGGCTGAATCTAATTAAGACAAAAAGCACTGAAAGGCCATAAAATAGAGCAGAAAGTTGAAAAAGCCTTATTGGAATAACCAGATCATACATATCTTAGACAGTGCTCCGCCCCTTTAAAAGATATCTAAATTTTGTGTAAGATATTAAAAACACAAACTTTTTTAAAACTTAAAGCGGTTTTTTCTATGTATTTTTCCTCAAAAAAAATCCCTGAATCGGATCACTCCGATCCAGGGATTCCCGTTTTATCCCCAAGATCTTCTAACCCCTTCCTGCTACTCCACGACAGGCTCAGGGTCTTTCGAATCCAGGCAGGTCTTCTGACTCGTGGATCAACCTACTTGCCGCACCTTCCCACCCTGCACCAAACTTAAGATCTTTTACTCTTGCTCAGCCGACCTCCCCTATCAAACAATGGAACCATCCTGGGAGGCGGCTTTTTTAAGTTTGGTGC
>CBFDUE010000070.1:0-11254 GCA_965613025.1 uncultured bacterium | reverse complement strand
TCCGGGTCGGATGACCCTCCAGGTCGGAGACCAGACCCCTGTCATTGCGAGCGAACGAAGTGAGCGTGGCAATCTCATAATCATAGGCTGATGGATGAGATTGCTTCGTCGCTAACGCTCCTCGCAATGACGGTGTAATGGGTCATTGCGAGCGAAGCGAAGTAATCTCATCCCCCTTCTACCCCCGAACCAAGAACCTCGAACCAAGAACCATTCTCAGATTGCTTCGCAATGACAGATTCCATTTACAGCTTTTTTATGAGAACTTTGAATTTTTCAAAGCTCTCATTCTACCTTCCCAAATGCATACTTAGAGATCATCTCTTCAAGGCTTACAGGGGGTAGTGTCTCCATTATTCTTCCACCTGGTAGTATGATCTTATCAGAGGCACCAGGTGAAATCTCCAAGTATTTTTCTCCGATAAACCCTTTCGTCTTTATAGATGCAATGGCATCCTCCTGGATCTTTACATCACTTGAAATCTCCATAATCACCTTTGCCTGATAATCTTCAAGCACAATATCTTTGACCTTTCCCACCTCAACTCCTGCTATCATAACAGATGCGCCCTTCTTCAAGCCCCCTGTATTGGAAAATATGGCATATATCTGATAACCTCCCTTACCAAACACCTCTAATCCCCCAATTTTTACTGACACATATGCAAGGGCAAGGATGCCAATAACCATAAATATGCCCACAGTGACCTCAATATCCCATCTTCTCATATCTCTTTTCCCTTCTTATTCAAATACCCTCTTCTTAATCCTTCTTATATCCAGAAGCTCAGGAGGAGATTCAAACTCAGGCAAGGGGCCCTCAGGATTCCCCTCAATAAACTGTTGAATAATTGGATTGGAAGATTTCATTATCTCATCTGAAGATCCATAAAATATGATCTTTCCATCGTGTAGCATAGCCACCTTATCAACAATGCTGAAGACCTTTGGAACCTCATGGGTTACAATAATCCCCGTGAAATTAAATCTTCTATGACAGGATTGAATCAGATCCAGGATGGTGGTTGAAATTATGGGATCAAGACCTGTAGTGGGTTCATCAAAGAGCATAATATCCGGATTCCAGATGAGCTCCCTTGCAAGAGCTGCCCTCTTTATCATACCTCCACTTAATTGTGAGGGATATTTATCTTCAGATCCCTTAAGCCCAACCTGTTCAAGTTCACGTATCACCCTCTCTCTGATCTCATCCTCTTTTAAATCCGTCTTTTCCCTAAGGGGGAAGGCCACATTCTCATATACCGTCATGGAATCAAACAGTGCACCTGCCTGAAATAGATAGCCCAGTCTGTTTCTAAAACGAATGAGACCTTTATGAGAAAGCCTGTTTATATCTTCTCCATCTATAATTATTCTTCCTCTATCAGGTTTCATCAATCCTGCTATATGCTTTAAAAGCACGCTCTTGCCATACCCGCTCCTTCCAATAACCGCTATTAACTCTCCCCTCTTAACACTAAAATCCACCCCTCTAAGTACATGATTTCCATTAAATGATTTATGTAGATCCTCAATCTTTATCATATCAGTATTCTATGAAATATTTTTAAAACATAACCGATGTCAAGAAATAATCCCATACCAGCACAAGCACAGAGCTTAATACCACTGCCTGAGTAGTTGAAGTGCTTACCCCTTCTGCACCAAAACCGGTGTAATATCCAGTGTAATATCCCTTAAAGGTGCATACCCATGATATGATAAAACCAAAATTGAGGCTCTTATATATCCCTTCCATAACATCTGAAAGCTCCACATAATCAATCATCTCTCCAAAATATATTCCTGCACCCAGGCCAAGTAATTTCCCACCCACCAGGTATCCACCAAATATGCCAATGGTGTCAAATATGGCTGTCAGCAGAGGAACACATATCATTGCTGCAATGAGGCTTGGAACCACCAAGTATCTATAGGGGTTGAGGCCCATAAGCTTTATCGCATCTATCTGCTCACTTATCCTCATAATACCTATCTCTGCAGTTATGGCGGATCCAGCCCTTCCAGTTACCATAAGAGCAGTAATCACTGGCCCAAGCTCCTTTACCAAAGACAACCCAACCATTGGTCCCAAGAATGCCTCAGATTCAAATCTACTAAGGCTTATATATCCCTGGTATCCAAGAACCATTCCGGTAAAAAGGCCTGTTAGAAATATCACAAGCAATGACTGAAATCCTATAAACTGAATCTTTTTGAGTATTAGCGAGCCCTTCCATGGGGGAGTGATTGAATAGGCTATGGATTTAAAGAGGAATATCCCCATCCTACCAAGCCTCTTAACCCTTCTAATACCTACTCTTCCCAAGCTCCTCAGTAGATTGACCATTGCAATTTCAGAGCCTATTTAAAATTTTTACTCCGCTTTAACACGATTTCCCTAATTTTACAATAGAAAATCAGGATTCCTCATCTCTTTTCCCTAATAATATCCTCTACATATGGTATAAAGACATTTTTAAGAATACTATCTAAGACGTAATTTCTCATCACCTTTCTAAACATAGAATGAGTATTGGTCTTGGAAAGATAGTCAAGTATCCTACAAGCTATCTCCCTGGGGGATTCATTTAGGTCAAAGAAGCAGACATCCTCCCCTATCTCTTTAAATGGAGCAATGGAGGAGCATGTAATAGGAAGCTTCATCATTCCTGCCTCTAAGAGTGGAAGGCCAAAACCCTCCTCTTTGCTTGTCATAAGGAGCATATCAGCCAGTATGTATAGATCCCTTATAAATATCCTGTCTGGCACAAGTCGCTTTCCATCCTCAAATCTATACTCTGCAAGGATCGCAATGTTTTCATTTAGATCTAAGGTATCAATCCAGTATTTAAGCCTTCTGTAGTAGGAGACCGCTTTGGATTCATGGGGATCATAGGCACCTGTTAAAATCAACAGGACATCATATCCCTGCCTCTTTATCTCTCTTATAATATGGATAGAGAGCTCCAGATTCTTCCTGGGAGTTATCCTTGCAGGTTGAACAAAGACGATATCCCTTTCAAAAAAATTTAACTCTGTAGCAAGCCTGATGGACCTTTCATCAATGTAAAAAAAGCCTAAGGGATCAATTCCATTGGGAATCACTTTCCAGTCCGCATCTATGTATCTTTTAAAGAGTGCCCTTCGAGAATCAGATATGGTCACATAATGGATATTAGGATTCAACTTTTTTAGTATATCCCAAGGGGGATTATGTAGATATTCAGGGCAGTCCGGTCTGAAATATGGGGAGTCATGGGCCCAGCTTATAAGTGGAGGATTACTACCCATATCTGCAGATCTATGTAGGGCATAGGTTAAGGCCAAGTTAAAATGCATATGTAACACATTATGTGCAATGATTATATCCAGACCCTCTGCCCAGTCCTGAATTATATTAAAAATTTCATCTACCACACGTGCTAAGTCATCTGAATTGTTCTTCCCGCATCTTTCATGAAGCTCAATTATCTGAGGAGCTCTTGAACTCAATAAGGTCTCAATTCTGATATCATAATTATCATTGAAATCTTCCCCCATCCCAGCAAGTATGGAGATTCTATGTCCCAATCTGTAAAGAACAGATGCATGATTGTTTATGATCTCTTCTACTCCTCCTACAACTGGCGGAATGGAGTAGTGAAGCAGACCTATGGAGAGTGTGTCTCTTTTCATCCTAACTTTAACTACCAGTTGAATGTCTCAATCAGGTGCATCAATCTCCTCTCTAAGACACTGTAGGAGAAAAATCTTTTTGCCAACTCATAGTTTCTATTTACTGCCTTATCCCTGTTTTCTGGCTCAAGCATCTCCCATATCTTTTTTATAATATCCCTTGTAATAAATCCCTCAAAGGCGATGACATCAAAGCCCAGAGGCTCAATATCTTCAACAAATATGGAATAGCGATTGACCACAATGGGTCTTTTAAAATAGATGGTCTCTAAGAATGCGTTTCCAAACCCTTCATATCCTGATGGATAACTGACAAGATCTGCTGCCTGGTATACATCATCAATATGGTATCTCCTACCACTTTCAATATTAAAGCTCCTCACAGGGCCTATCATATCTCCTATATATATTATCTGAACTCCAAATCTCTCTGCATACTCAAATATCCTCCGCACATATACATCCCCTTCATCTCCTGATTCATGGGATATTACAAGAGCAGGTCTTTTTAACTCCATTAGACTTACCAGCTCAATGCTTCTCTCTATCCATTTTCTGGGGACCACCCTGGTAGGCTGAAGCACAAATATGTCATCTTCCTTAAATCCTAAACTTTCCCTCAACTCTCTGCTTTTATGATTTTCAGCAGGTGGGGGATTTTCAAAATCAAACACATTTGGTATTATCATATTGCTAACCCCCTTTCTATAGCTCAGATCACGGGATGCATTTGAGTTTATTACCACATGCCTAATGGAGCGCAAGGTTGGTGGAAATGCATATTTGAGGTAATCATCTACTGCATTTATTAGAAACCTCTTTCTCTCCCAGGAAAAATCATGATGATGAGCTATACAGGGGATCTTTGTCTCTGAAATAAACTCTGTTATGGCAATACCCAATGGGATATTCAGTGGTATGGCAAGTGCATTTTCAACTATCATAAGCTCAATATTAAAGCCAGATACAAATTCATACAGGCTATCTTTTATCCTGGCCTTTATCTCTCCGATCCTATCTGTGACCCATCTGGGTCTGATTCTCTTTCCAAAACACTCATTCTGGATCTCTCTTACTTCAGGGTGATCAAAAAAGGCAAGGGGTTCAAGATAAGATATATCTTCAGGGGTCTCCAGCTTTCCTGCAAAGAAAAAACAGTTAAAGCCCTTTCTCTGAAGAACCTGATACCATTTAAAGGTCTCAAGGGAGACCCCATCGGTTCCTGCAAATCTGGTAGATACAAATCCGATATTTTCCATATCCCTCTCCTTTTAAAGATATTTTAATGGAAATAATTTGTCTAAACCCATTGACATTTTGAAAATTTTTTATATAATTATTTTAAATTAATCAACATCTTATTTGAAATTTCTCATCCATTCTTGGGTGTATCCGGGCTAACTTTTAAATAAGGTTTAAAGGAGCTTAAAGAGAAAGGAAACATACAATGTGGAAGTATAGAGAACAGTTGACCTATTTTGAAAAACTCAGACGTTCACTCTATGAGATATTGAGAGACAGCCTTGAGCTTAAGCTTATCAAAATAGCCTTATTGGATTCCTTTAATAATCATCTTCAAAAGGGAGAAGACTACAGTTTCATAGATAGAAGTGAATTAAAGCCTGCATCAAAAAAGATGGAAAAGGAATCAGTCCTATTCAATACGTTTTTAGTTATATTTTGTGAAGGAACCATCAGTCCAGAGCTTAAAAACTATATCAGGTTCTTTCCTGAAAATAAGCTTATAAAAAAGAATATCGTTCACTTAGCCGACTTTAAACTATATAAGAGATTTAATAACAGCATGAAGTATTTTGAAAAGCCCTACTTCTTTGATCTCTTAGAGAGCATGTTAAACATAGACTATGCCTTGCTTATACAGCAGGACCCTACAGTCAAGAAAAAAAACCGATATGCCCTAACCCATTTCCATGTAAAGATTGACTGGCCAATAGCAGAAGCGGCACAGGATCTAGCAAAGTATCTAAGATACATACAGCACAATCTCTATGAAAATGGTGACAAAGATGCAAGGATACTTCAAAACAAACTATTTGAATACTATGGATGTCATCATAGTGTTGGAGGAAGAAGGACTGCAGGGCTGATTGCAGCCCAACTACTCAGAAAGATGGACTTTATATCCACTGTGTATGTTTCAAGTGCAGAGTCAAGATCGCTTATAAAGTATTGGGAAAGAGGGGTTACAAAATTCTATCTTGTAAGGCTTACAGACAGAGAGATCTCCACTATCTCTGAAAAGGAAAACATGGAACCTGACTATCTTAAAAAGATATATCTATATCGTGTAAATGACTACTATATTGGTGTCTGTGAAGCCATCTATGAACACACCCCGCATTCTCTTCCTCCCCCCTCAGGAAAACTCCGCAAGGTCCGCTCTGCCCCCCGCTGGCTCAGGCTTAAAAGCGAATATCTACATCCCAATCAGAACAATCTGGATCATCGTCCCATACCTTACATCTGGGCCAAGGAAGAAAGTTAATGTAGCTTCCAGTCTCTTTCAATCTTTTTTAGTAAAAACCATATATCATAATATCTGTTCCATTTTAAAAGATACACATTCCCATCCTCACATAGCACCTTGAAGTAGTCGCTCTCTTGACCATACCATCTGTCAATCAGGCTCTTTACCATTATCCTTCTGTGTTGGATATAAATACAGAGCGGCCTTTCATTTAGTCTATATCCGGAGTAGCCAATCACTTCTATCTTTATGGGATAATCATCATTGTGCATACCTCTATCCCCCCAAAGAATCATCTAAAAAGGTAAATGACACCATGTATGGGAAATGATCAGATGGATATCTGCCATCTATGGAATCTCTTATTATCTCTATATCCCTAATTTCCACATCTCCCCTGATGCATATCCAATCAATCCTTCCGGTGGCAGGATTTCCACTGAAGTCGTGATGGGTAAAACTTTCCTCTCCCTCAGCTCCACCCCCTTTCACCCAGGTATCCTTAAATCCTGCATCCATCAATAGCTGGTATATGAAAGATCCTGGAAGATCATTAAAATCTCCCATAAGAACTATTGGCCCTTCCCTCTCTTCAGCCCATCTTATTATCATCTTTATCTGCTCTTCTCTTGCCCTCTTACCTATATGGTCCAGATGGGTAACCGACGCCCAAAATCTTAATTGTGTATCTCTATCTTCAAGTAAGGCAAAGCTAAACATCCTGGGATATGCACTATCCCAGTCTTTGCTTCTGTGTTTATGGGGAGTCTTGGAAAGCCAAAACTCCCCATAATCAATGACATCCAATCTGTCTTTCAGAATAAAGAGCGATGGATATTGGCAGGTGTCATCTATAATCCTATTTGAAGATACTAAAAGGAGATAGTCCACTAAGTTATCCCTGAGATAACATAACTGATTCCACCTTCCCTCCTGAGTGCCCAAGATCTCTGGCCTGTATCCTTCAATCATATCAAGCACAAGCTCTTTCCTCCTATGCCAAGAATTTGGACCATCTTCAGGATTTTCAAACCTTAGATTAAATGTCATAACCTTCATGGCTTATGGCTAATCAAGACTCCTTAAAAAATCTATCACCTCAATCATAACCATATTGGGAGCCCTAAATACGGCATAATGGGCTAATGGGCTTTCAAAACCGACCAACTTTGCCCCTTTTATCATACTGGCACTCTTTTCTGCCATCTTGTATCTCAACCACTGATCATTCTTTACATGCACAATAAGGGTCTTTGCCTTAATATCCTTTAGATATGGATTTATATTGTAGGTGTTTCCTGCAAAATTTCTAAAGAGCAGATCATTTACATCATAGTCCCTTGCCCTCTTAAGCAGTGCCACTCCCTCATCATCCTTTGGCTCCCAGAAAAACACATGCTTTTTTACCTGATCCCAGCTCTGCTGATTTCTAAAATCAAAGCTAAGGCCAGACTGCCCCAGTATGGACCAGCCAAACATCATGCCCTTATTGGGATGTTGCTCTTTGGGAAGATGATAGTAATCGCCTTTTGTCCTCTGCCATACAGGGTCGCTCTTCATGGCAGCGGTCATAAGCTGAAAGAGCCATCTCACCACAGGATCCATGGCAGTGCATCCCCCTATAGGCATTATGGCCTCCACAAAATCGGGATGAAGCACAGCCCAGATATAGCTCTGAATGGCTCCCATAGAGACACCTGTTGCAAGTTTAACCTTACCTACCTTAAGTCTATCCCTTAAGAGTCTGTAATTGGCCTGAACAAGATCATAAAAGGAGTATCTGGGAAATTTCATCCCAAGACCATCACTGGGTTTGCTCGCTCCCCATAATCCTAATGCATCCAAGAATATGACATAATACTTGTTGGTATCTATGAGCTTACCTGGACCTACCACAGGGCCTCGGCAAAAGGCATTCCCCTTTTGCCCTGCATACCAGAAATAATACATGAATGTGGAATCTCCCGAATAATAGGGGCTTATGATTACAGCATTTGTTATGTTTCCATTTTCATCTCTCTTGGGTGTGCCTGTTGCAATATAGGCTACTCTAAGTGGGCCTGCACCCAGTGATTCCAGAGTAATTCCACCTTCTCCGCCATATTCATAAGCCTTTTCATTTCCAATTTCATACTTTCCACCTATCTTGAAGTTGTGGATATAGTAAAACTGCTTTAGCTGACTGAGAGCTGGAATCCCACTTAATCGCGTAATAGGCTTTTGAGCAAAAAGGGATTGAGAAGATATAAGGGTAAGAGAGATTAAAATTACTGAGACTATTAATAATGCCCTCTTTGTTAATCTCATTTTCATCTTTCCCCTCCTCCCAGTTTTTGTAATATATTAACAAACATAGAATCTCACTTAAAGGTATAATTTTATTTTTTAACTCAGGAGGAGGAGATGAAGAGGCTTTCAACAGGCAAACTTCCGTGGGATATACTGGAGAGGATGCTTAAGAGATATTCTTTGCCCAGCTTAAAAGGGCTCCTAATTGGGCCCAAAATTGGAGAGGACTGTGCGATAATAGATCTAAATGGAAGCTGCATTGCCATTTCAACAGATCCCATAACCCTTGCCTCAGATCTCATAGGCTATTATGCGGTCATAATAAATGCAAATGATATAGCAGTAACTGGGATCAGACCCAGATGGTTTACCGTATCCATACTTATCCCAGAAAAAGATGCCAATGAAGCTATGGTTGAAAGCATATTCTCATATATCCACAGGGCCTGCAATGAATTGGAAATAGAGCTTGTAGGAGGGCATACCGAAATCACTGCAGGTATAGAAAGCCCCATTGTTATTGGAAACATGATGGGTATGGGAAAGAGGGAAGATATAGTGCCAACAGGTGGAGCTATGCCCGGAGATTGGATAATCCTTGTAAAAGGTATAAGCATTGAAGGAACTGCAATAATTGCAAGGGAAAGACCAGATATTCTAAAGGCACACAAGATAGATGAAGGGATTATTAAAAGAGCAACAGATTTTATCTTTAACCCAGGAATAAGCATTGTAGAAGAGGCACTTTTTGTAAAACAGATTGCTAAACCTCATTCCATGCATGATATAACAGAGGGGGGAATCATAAATGCACTCTATGAAATTGCCCTATCCTCAAAGGTGGACATATTAGTAGAGATAGAAAAGATACCTATCTATAGTGAAACCCTGGCCTTCTGTAAGATATTTGATATAGATCCCCTCAGGCTTATCTCCTCTGGTGCCTTTTTGATATCTGCAACAAAAGAAGATTCTCAAAAGATACTAAGAGAATTGATAGATAGGGCTATAGAAGCAAGGGCCATAGGTAAGGTATTAAATAGGGGAAAGGGTATCCTCTATATAAAGGATAAAGACGGAAATAAGAAAAAGATAGATGCATTTTCAAGGGATGAGATAATCAAAATATATTAAAGAGTGGGGTTAATGGATCTTTTTATGACATTCGCTGCACTTAACCGGGCCAGATTCTGCCTCTCTATGACAGCGTTTGCAGTTTAGATGATATGCAAACATGAGTCTGTGCACCTTTCCCCTTTTCTTTGTAGGGCTATGACACACTATGCATCTTCTTACTGGATCACCCTCTTTCCAGACATTCTTTCCATCTTTGTAATTATGGTGGCACTCTGTGCATTCAAATCCATAGTCATCAATGTGGGCAAGATGGGGAAACTCTACAGGTTTATATAACTTTCTCCTATAACCCTTATTGTAGATCTTGATGGTCTCTGGAACATCCTGAGCATCCAAAAAGATAGGAAATATTAAGCCCATAAGAATACATACACTAATTATCACCCTCTTCATCTATTTCCACCTCTTATAGACTATTTATAACATATGTGTGTCCTTAATTAATATCTGTAAGTTATGTCAAGAAAAATATGCCTAATCCTTAAATGATAGGGCAATTACAGTGATATTGTCAGTTGCCAATCTATGGGATAGGGCCTCTTTTGATAGCTCTTCTATAAATCTATCCGGATCTGGAAATCTCCTTGCCAGATCTTCAACTTCAAAGTTTTCCATAATATCAAACAGTCCATCTGATGCGGCAATAAGCATTATATCATCATCTTCAATGACATAACGATTGGTTGAGGGGGTGGAGATAATACCTACAGAGCGAAAATAGTCATCTCCTATTGCCCTTGTGGGCATAAGCCCTCTTAGACCCTTTACCACATATGGATATTGTATCACCCCTCCCATCTTGATGATTCTCTTTCTCTCTTCAGGATTTTCTACTCTATGGTCTACGCTTAATTGAATATGCCCATCACTTTTAATAACTATTGCCCTTGCATCTCCTGCATTTGCACAATAGATAATGCCTTCCCTTATAAAGAAATTTACAGCAGTGGTTCCAGATTGCTGATTCTTTATCTCACTTGACATCCTCTCATATGCAGCTTTAAAGGCCTCTTCTGGTTTAAGGCCCATATTTAGCTCTTCTATAAAATAGTGGTGCATGTAAAGCTTTGCAAATTGGGATGCAAATCTTCCGCCATGCCCATCATATACCCCTCCAAATACCCAACCCTTGTTTTGAAAATTTAGATCCAAAAAATAGGTATCTTCCATTGAGCTTCTCATCCCTTGCTCTGAAAGAATCGCCCCTTTCATACCCTAATCCCCACCAAATATATGCCCTATATTCCTCAGCCTATCTACCACCTTTTCCCTTCCAAGAAGTGCCATAATCTCAAACAGCCCAGGGCCTGCCCTCTGACCAGTAAGTACTGCCCTTATGCCATTGGTAAGCACACCCACTTTTATTCCCAGCTCCCCTGCCATAGCCCTTATAACATCTTCAACTGTGCTTTCACTGAAATCAGAAAGTCTTTCAAGCCTCTCAGCAAGCTCTGGAAGCCACTCCTTTAGCTCTGGATATCTGAGCAGATTCTTTTTCAGTGCATCTTTTTCAATTGTAAAATCATCTGAAAAATAGGCCCTTCCCCTTGTTACAAAATCCTTAAGTGTATGGAATCTGGATCTAATAAGATCCACAGTCTTTAAAAACCACTCTCTCTTTTCCCTATCATATGAGTCATCCCATAGCCCTTCCCTTTTAAG
>CBFDUE010000069.1:0-11471 GCA_965613025.1 uncultured bacterium | reverse complement strand
CCCCCAAACATACACTTAGAACCTTCCTTCACTTTTCTATGACCTAAACCTTCTTAAAAACTCCCTCTGGCCTCCTTAATGGCCAGCTCTACCTTCCTATCCACAAAAGGGGCACTTCATCTACTTTCTGTATCTCAGGATCACCAGTGAGAAGATAGGCCTTTTTAGCACCTCACCCAGATTGATCAGATCGAAATAAAGCTTGAAAGCTCCAAAGTTCAGTCCAAATTTTCCTCTAAGCCTTAGTTTTGCATCTTTGTCACCTTCACATTGGTTAAGGATATCCCTCACCACTTCTCCCTGAAGCTCACCCTCAAGCAGGGAGAGTATAGCCCAGCTATCAAGGACAATCGCTCCAATACCTTTATCAGACATCCTCTTTACTAAGTTCCCTTAAGTGTTCCTCTTCTAAAGCAGAAATAAGCCCTGTACCCTTAAACCTCCCAAAGAGCCTATTCCCTATCTTCTCTTCAACAGGCCTGAAAATAATGCTTTTTCCCTTAATCTCCACTTCTAATTTATCCCCTGGTTTAAGGTTAAGAGCTGAGCGAATATCTTTGGGGATTACTACCTGCCCTTTCACTGAAAGCGAAGTGATTTTCATCTTTTCTCTCCTCTTTTATCTTACTTCAAGGTAAGAAAAAATTTGTTGTTTGTCAATGATGTAGATCGTAATATGTTAGTTTCTAAAAGACACCCATTTGAAATTTTGCATACAAAAAATAAATGTTGAAAATTTTCAAAAAGCTGCTAATTTAATTTATGGAGGTAAACCGAGGTGCAATCAATTAGCGTAAAAATTTCTAAAAGAGGTTATATAGTATTGCCAGCAAGGCTCAGAAAAGAGATGAACCTTAAAAGTGGTTCCTATCTCCTTTTGAGCAGGGAAGGGGAGAAGATTATTCTTCAGCCTATTTCTTCCTTCACAGACAAGTTAGCAGGGTTAACCGGCGGGTGTTTTGGGAAAACAGCACAGGAGGTCCAAGACTTTATAGATGAAGAGCGAAAAGAGCGGTAAGAGGAAGCTTCTTCGTCCTTCTGATTTAGAAAATCTCATCTTGGGTAAAAGGATTCTCATTGATACCAATATAATTATCTATCTGACGGATAGAGTTTGGCCTTATGAAGGGCTGTCAAGGTTACTTTTCTCTATGATTGAGGAAGGGCGGGCAGAAGGGGTTATTTCAGTGGTCTCTGTGGCTGAGGTTATGCAGGGACCATTGAAGATGGGTATACAAGATAAGGCACTGAAGGTAAGGGAGTATCTCTTGAACTTTCCTCATATCTTGATCCAAGAAGTGGATAAAGAGGTTTTAAATTATATTGGCACTGAAAAAAGGGTTGATTGGTCAAGCCTTAGGGTGATGGATGCTCTCATAATTGCCTCAGGACTAAAGGCAAATGCTGAAAGGATTGTCTCAAATGATCTTCGTTTTAGAAAAGCTGTAGCAAAAGATCTGCTTATCAGCTTTGATCTTGATTAACAGTTATTCCATCTATATGGAAGTGTTTTTCTCCTTTTTATTTTTATTTCTTTTATCAGTATCTTCCTCCTTTCTTAACCCCTATAGGTTGCGGAGTATCTTCATGATCCTTCTTTAAGTTTTGCCTTTAAAGATTCCACTATCTTAAATAGATCCTCTACCACACCATAGTCAGCCACCCTAAATATCGGTGCCTTGGGATCCTTATTTACCGCAATGATTGTCTTAGCCCCTGTTATTCCTGCCACATGCTGAAATGCACCACTTATACCCAAGGCAAGATATACCTTTGGTGAAACACTCTTTCCAGAGGTGCCCACCTGATGATATTTGGGAAGCCAGTTTTTATCCACAACGGGTCTTGAGCATGCAACAGTTGCACCCATCATATCGGCAAGCTCTTTTACAATGGGAATATTTTCCTGATCCCCAACGCCTCTTCCAATGGAAAGCAGAAAATCAGCCTGTGCGATATCTACTTCTCCCTTGGCAGATTCCACATATTCCAATATTCTCTTTCTATCACTTAGGGCATCTTCTCCCATCTCTTCCACCAAGACTTCTGCCTGTCTTCCGCCCCTCTTTTCAGCAGGAAATGAACCGGCCCTTACTGTGATAATATATCCATCTGATGGTCTAAATCTAACCTTAGCATAGATCTTGCCATTATATATCTGCCTTATCGCAAAAGGGATTCCATCCTTGATCTCTATATCTATACAATCTGTGCAGAGGGGAAGATCAGTGCTAACAGAGAGAGCGGGGGCAAGATCCATCCCCCATGAGCTATGGGCTATCATGGTGATAAATGGATGATTATTCTTTATAAATCTATCTATAATATCTTTAAAGATATCTGAGTTAAAGAGATCAAAGTCCTTTCCTTTAAAAAGGTATATGGTATCCACCTCGGATCTGATATCTTCCACAATTTCTTCACTATCTGAAAATACAATGGCTCCTATCTTACCCTTCAATATCTCAGAGAGCTCATGTGCCTTCCATAGCATCTGAAGGCTTAGATCGCTTATCTTTCCATCTCTGTGTTCTATGAGCACTGATATATCTGGCATTATATACTCACCCCCTTCTCTTTTAGTATCTCTATGATCCGTTCTGCGATCTCATCTACACTCCCTTCTATTATCTCAGCACCTTCAAGTTCTGGAGGTAGAGATAGCTCTTCTATCTCAGTATCTGAGACCAATTGATCCTTAGATAATCCAAGATCCTCTATACCAAGCACCTTTATCTCTTTCTTAGAGGCCCTTCTAATCCCCATTATGGATACATATCTGGGTTCATTTATTCCTGTCTGAATAGTAAGCAGGGCAGGGAGCCTGAGCTGGGCTACCTCTTCAAGCCCTCCTTCAAGCTCCACCCTCACCTTTATATCCCCATCTAATACCTCCACTCCAGTAACCACTGAACTATGGGGAAGATTTAAAAGCTCAGCAAGCATAACACCCACAATACCATCATTGGTGTCATCTGCCTGAACCCCTGTCAGTATCAGATCATATTTAATATCTTTAATACACTGAAAAAGGAGCCGTGAGGTGAGGGAAGGAGAGAGGATTATATCTCCGGGATCTATCCTGATTGCACTGTCTGCTCCCATGGCTAAGGCCCTTCTGAGTATCTCCTCATCCTCCTCCTTACCTACAGTTATTGCAGTTACACTTCCACCGTGGTTTTCCTTAATCCTTATGGCCTCTTCTACCGCATAGTTATCCCATTCATTTATGGAATAGGATAACATATCCCTCTTAATATCTTTCAAAGATGGATCTATCTCAAGATCCATCTCCTGTGTTACAGGAACCCGCTTGATACAGACCACTATATCCATCACTAACCCCTCTAACTGAATTTTTTATGGGATTTATAACTAAACTTGCACATTAAAGTAAAGTATAAAAACCATGCCCTTTATGGACAAATTAGGCATTTAATGATATCTTGGAGCCAAATAATTAGACGGGGGAGATTATGAAAAAGAAGGTCTTAGTCTTATATCTGCTGATAATATCTTTGCTCTTTCTGACAGAAGAGGCATTTTGTGCAAAGAAAGTAAGAGAGATTGATAAGATCCATAGGGAAATACAGCAACTTACAGCTAAGATAAAGAGAAATAATAGAGAACCTCTACTATATTATAACCGAGGATGCCTCTATATGAAAAAGGGCCTCTGGGTAAAGGCGGAAAAGGATTTTTCAATGGCAGTGAAGCTCTATGATGAATTTGAAGATGCACTCTATAATAGGGCATTGGCAAGGTGGCATCTTAAGAAGGTGGATAAGGCACTTGAGGACCTAAATAGGGTCATATATCTCAATCCCAAGGCAGTGGATGCGCTGTGTAACAGGGCAAATATATTATATGAGATGGGAAGATATGATGAGGCATTGGCAGATATTAAAAGGGCCTTAAAAATAGATCCCAATGACAAGGATCTACTATCTAATATGGCAGCTGTCTATAAGGCACTGGGTGAAGATAGGAAGGCAAAGCAGATTCTCTCTGAAGTATCTTCAACTAAAAAGAGGGAAGCAATAATCTCTAAAGAAGAGATGGAATCTCTTAGTCTTTCTTTAAAGGAATGTGAGGTGGAAAACTTTATCCCCTATGCAGAGCCCTCCCTTAGACCATATCTTAAAAGATATATGGATATAAAGGGGGAACTGGACCGAAGTTATGAAGAGCTCTATAGATATGTCAAGGCCAATTTTGGAAGGAAGATAAGCAGGAAGGGGAATACCTTGATCTTTTATATCAAGGGGGAAGATCCCAGATGGGTAAATGTCTTTGGGCCCATGTGGAAAAAGTTGATCAGGGCCAGACCAAATGAACCCAGATATTTCACACTGGGTATAACATGGAGATTTGACACTGAATGTGAGGTGTTAAGGAGATGTGCTGAATGTCTGAAAGATCAGAGCCGATGTGAAGAGACCCATGTATCTGACTCTTCAATCCAACTTAAAAAGATAGACGGGAAATGGAGGCTTGTTAATTCAAAACCAAAAAAGGAATGGGAGATGTTTTTATCTGTAGGAAAGGGATTCTGTGAGCTTTTAAGATGGTCAAAGGAATTCTTAAAAACCCATTCAAAGAAAATGGAATATGAAGAGCTGATGATACGATTTGCAACCCGCTATGTCCAGAAGATGGGTGATATAATTGCGGCAGGACTTAAAAAGACTATCTCTTAAGCTCTTTTTGAATCTTCTTCCTCAGTGCCATGTTATTGGTCAACTTTAATGCCTTTTTGAGATGAAAGATGGCCTTTGAGGGATTACCCAGGAGTTTAAAATAGAGCCCAAAATGGTAATGGGCAAGGGCAAGACGATTTTCTCTCCCATAACATATGCCAATATTGTAGAAAAGCTCTCTTTTCTTATAACCATAAGAGAGAAGCCATCTATAGAGGGAAATTGCCTTAGAGTATTCCTCCTGCTGCTGATAGGAATAGGCAAGAAGATATGTAATTAAAGGGATATTGTAATCTTTAAACCTATCTAAGATATCTATTGCCTTATCAGGCATGCCCATAAGTTGATATACTTTGGCAAGCTCAACAGCTATAAAGACATTATCCTTATCTAAGCTGTAGGCCTTAAAAAGAAATTGGGATGCATCCTGAAATTCGTTATACTTTGCCTTTAAGACTCCCATTCCCAAAAGGGCCTTTGGATCATTCGGAGATTCCTTTAAAAGGGATGGGATCTCTCTTTGAGCATCATCTGAAGTCCTTGCCTTCACAATTATCTTAAGATATGAAAAGAGCTTTCTAAATCTGCTTACCTCTGCACTTGCCCTCCCCTCTTTACCCTGTAACAGAGATTCCAGATGGGATATCCTCTCCTGGGGCAGAGGATGGGTTAATAGATACGGAGGTATATTTTGTGGATTCATCATCTGAAGATCCTTTAAGGTCTTCAGGATCTTTAAAGATGCCTTAGGATCAAAACCGCTTTTTTCCATATACTCTACCCCTAAGGTATCTGCCTCCGTCTCTTCTGTCCTGCTAAAGCTCAGTCTCAGGTGCATTCCTGCAGCTATTGAACCGGTTATAACCGCTGAAGAGGCCTTCCCACCTACAAGTGCACCTACAAGCATCCCAGCAAGGGTTGCAAATCCTATCTTCCTTTCTCTTTCTATCCTTTTAGATAGGTGCCTGAGGGATACATGAGCCATTTCATGACACAGCACAGATACAAGTTCATCACAGCTTCTGACCATATTTAAAAGCCCAGTAAAGAGAAATATATTACCCCCTGGAGCTGCAAATGCGTTTATCTCATCAGCCTTTATGATGTAGAATTGATAATTAAAATGCCTGACACTCAGAAATGAGGTAAGATATCTTCCAAGATCCCTTATATACCATAAGCACAGATCATCGTCTAAAAACTCATATCTCTTTTTAATCTCTTCTAAAAACTGTCTCCCCAATCGCCTTTCATCTTCAATACTAAGGGCATGAAGATGGGCAGGAACAAAGACTATTACAAAGACGGTTATCAAGATTTTCTTTATCATTGCTTTTTGCATTCCTGATCTTTTAGATTAATGCGTGGAGCATCAATCCAGAGGCCTTCCAGATCATAGAATTCCCTCATAGGGTCATAGAATATATGCACCACCAGATCACCATAATCAATTAATATCCATTGAGCCTCTCTTTCACCTTCAATACCCAGAGGAATTATCCCCCTCTCCTTCATCTTATCCACAAGATGCCTTGCAATTGCCTGAACCTGCCTTGTGGAGCTTCCACTTGTAATCAGAAAATAGTCTGTTATAGATGATAATCTTCCTACTTCAAAGATTACAGGATTAATTGCCTTTCTCTCTCTTATTAGTTGCCAGCACAGCTTTACCTTCTCAAGGGTATCTCTGTTACTGTTATTATGTGTATAGTCCTCTTTCCTCAATATATCTCCTTACATCTTCTGTAACTAAGAATCGTATAGATCTCCTTCTCTTTACCATCTTCCTTATATGGGAAGAGGAGATATCCAAATGGGTAGTGGGCAGATAGATGAGACTTCTGCCCGAAGCAAGCCTTATTGTATTATCCGAGATTCCACTGCATTCCACTCCTAAAGTCTTAATATAGCTACTAATATCATCTATCTCATATCCGGGTCTTGAGATGACCACCAGCTCTGCAAGGGAAAATATGTCCTTATATCTATACCAGGTATCTATCTCTAAGAACGCATCCATTCCCATTATAAAATAGATAGTATGACTACCTCCAAATGCCCTGTTTAATTCTTTAAGAGTATGCACTGTATAGGATATTCCCCCCATTTTACCCTCTAAATCAAGCACATCCAATATGGGAGAAGTGCTGACTGCCAATTCTAACATCTTTAATCTATGCGAAAAGTCTGTGATGCTCTTTTCCCCTTTATGTGGGGGTATATGGACGGGAATTAAGTAGACCTTATCTAATTGAATCTCCTCTGCAACCTCTTCACATACCCTGAGATGTGCAATGTGAACAGGATCAAATGTTCCTCCCAAGATCCCTATCCTCATCTTCTTGTCTGCCCATCTCCAAATACAATGAATTTGGTTGTGGTAAGCTCCTCAAGCCCCATGGGACCAAATGCATGGATTTTGGAAGTGCTGATTCCTATCTCTGCTCCAAGGCCAAGCTGGTATCCATCATTAAAGCGGGTGGATGCATTTACAAGGACAACAGAAGAATCCACCATCTCAATGAATCTGTGCGCCCTTTCATAAGAATCCGTAATTATGGCATCTGTGTGATTAGATCCATAGGTTTCAATATGCCTTACCGCATCATCCATGCTTTCCACCACCTTTACAGAGAGGATAAGATCCAGATATTCTTCATACCAATCTGATTCCTCTGCAACCCCTATATCTCTTATAATCCTTCGTGTCTTCTCACACCCCCTAATCTCAACCCCCTTATCCTTAAAGATCCTTATCATCTCGGGCAGAAACTCCTTTGCCACATCCCTGTGCACCAAGAGTGTCTCCATTGCATTACATACCCCGGGTCTTTGAACCTTTGCATTCAGGCAGACAGAATATGCCATCTGTAGATCCGCATATCTGTCCACATATATATGACAGACACCTTTAAAATGTTTAAGCACAGGAATCTTTGAATTTTCAGTTACATACCTGATCAATCCCTCACCCCCTCTGGGGATGATAAGATCAATACAATCATCCATCTGTATGAGTTGATCCACCGCCTTTCGGTCTATGGTAGGAATAAGGGATACTGCATCCTCAGGGATTCCCTTATCTTTTAAGGCCTCTCTTATAATATCACATATTGCCATATTGGAATTTATTGCCTCAGACCCCCCTTTTAGGATTACCACATTTCCAGACTTTATACACAGAACCGCTGCATCCACTGTTACATTGGGTCTGGATTCATAGATAAAACCTATCACCCCCAAGGGAATACGCATCCTTCCAACCAGAAGTCCATTGGGTCTCTTCCACATGCCTGTCACCTTACCCACAGGATCTGGAAGGCTAATCACATCACCTATACCATCACATATTCCCTTAAGAACCTCTTCATCCAACTTTAATCTATCCAATATGGCAGATGAAAGCCCTTGAGAGCGTGCGGTTTGCAGATCCTTTTCATTTTCCCTAAGGATCACATCCCTTCTTTCCCATAATCGCTCTTTGATGAGAAAAAGGGTATCGTTCTTAATCTGTTCATTAAGGGCCCTCATCTCACTCTTTGATGCCTTTGCCTTTAAAGATATATCCCTTACTATCCTATCAACTGACATATCCCTGAAGCTCCCCTGTCTTTTTCATTAAAGATTACCATATTGTCTCTATGAATTATCTCATCTTCGCTCTTATATCCTAATACCCTGTCTATCTCATCACTTCTGAGCCCCTTTATCTTTTCTATCTCTTTTGAATCATAATTTACAATTCCAACCCCTATAACCTTCTCTACATTGTTTAATATAAAGGCAGTATCTCCCCTATAAAATTTCCCTTTAACACCCTGAACCCCTGATGGCAATAGACTCTTAAATCCCTTCAAGATGGCCTTTTCTGCTCCGCTGTCCACAAAGATCTTTCCTTTGGGAATCCTTCCAAATGCAATCCAGTGCTTTCTTCCGGAAAAGCCCTTCTGCTGGCTTCCTAAAAATAGGGTCCCTTCAGGTTCTCCTCTAAACAGTCTCTTCAATATGTTCCTTTTCTTTCCATTTGCAATTATAGCATGAATCCCTGATATCATAACCCTTCCTATTGCCTTTATCTTTGCATGCATTCCTCCAGAGCCTAAAAAACCCGGTATATTGCTTGCATATTGAAGAATATTCCTATTTATATCATCCACATACTCAATCAGCTGTGCATCTGGATCTCTTCTGGGATCTCTATCAAATAGTCCATCAATATCGGTCAGATTTATAAGTAATTGTGCCTTTACCATATTGGCAATCATTGCACTTAGGGTATCATTGTCTCCAAATCTTATCTCATCCACTGCCACTGTATCATTTTCATTTATTATGGGTATTACATCCCAAGATAGAAGGGTGAAGATGGTATTTCGGGCATTTAGGTATCTGAGCCTGCTATTGAAATCATCCCGTGTAATCAATATCTGTGATACCTTCTGTTTAAATCTCTCAAACGCCTCTTCATAGCTCATAATCAGGGTGCCCTGTCCAATGGCAGCCAGTGCCTGAAGCTGGGATATGGACTGGGGTCTCTTCTTCAATCCCAGTTTTTTTAATCCAGCAGCAATTGCACCAGAAGATACAATGATAAATTCCCTTCCTCCTCTCTTTAACTCGCAAATATCTTCAGCCAGATCCTCTATGATCTCAGTGTTAAGATCATTCTGAGCGGTCAAAACACCACTTCCTACCTTTATAACCACCCTCTTAGCTGAACTTAATATCTCAGATCTCAATCTGTCTTTGTGCCTATCTTCCATTGAAAAAGTGCCTTCTTAAAAATTCTTTTAGCTCCTCTATACCCTCACCTTTCAAGGCAGATATGGGAATCGCATTAATTCCAAGCCCTCTAAAACGGGAAATGAGCATATCTAAGTTCCTCTTTTTAGAACTTTCCAGATCAATCTTATTTATCACCACAATCATATCCTTATCCAATAGCTGGGGATCATAACTTTCAAGCTCTTTCCTCAGAATATGGAAATCTTCAATGTCGCTCCCCTGAGCATTGAATGAGATATCCAATAGATAGATGAGAAGAGAGGTCCTCTGGATATGTTTTAAAAATCTATGTCCTAATCCTCTGCCCTTTGAAGCATCCTCAATAAGTCCTGGGATATCAGCTACCCTTAAAGACAATCCATCTTCATATTCTATCACTCCTAAGTTGGGGATAAGGGTGGTAAAGGGATACTCACCTATTTTGGGCCTTGCATTTGTAATCCTTGAAAGTAATGTGGACTTCCCCGCATTGGGAAATCCCACAATACCCACATCTGCAAGCACCTTTAAGGATAATCTAAATTTTCTCCTTTTACCCTCTTCCCCTAAAGTGGCCTTTCTGGGTGCCCTATTGGTGGGACTCTTAAAATGGACATTGCCCTTTCCCCCTCTTCCCCCTCTAAGTAATATAACTTCCTGGGCATCTAAAACAAGATCAGCTACCAGAGAATTTTCATTAAGGTCATATACAACCGTTCCTACAGGAACTCTCAGTACAAGATCCCTGCCATCCCTTCCCTTCTGATTCTTACCCTTTCCATGAGCTCCATCTTCTGCTCTGAAGAATCTCTTATAGCGATAATCAATGAGTGTATGCAATCGGCTATCTGCCCTGATCCTTACATCTCCACCTCTTCCTCCATCACCTCCATCAGGACCACCTCTGGGCACATACTTCTCCCTTCGGAAACTTACACACCCGTCTCCTCCCCTACCAGATTGAACTGTTATGATTACCTCATCAAGGTATTCGTTAATTTTGGGATTTGACACTACTATATGGCGTATACACTTACCCTCTTTCTATTTTTCCCAAAATTTTCAAATCTTACCATACCATCAATAAGGGAAAACAGGGTATAGTCTTTGCCCATTCCCACATTCTGACCTGGATGGAACTTGGTCCCTCTCTGTCTTACTATGATATTCCCTGCCCGCACAAACTGGCCACCAAATTTCTTTATTCCAAGTCTTTTTCCAACACTATCCCTTCCATTTCGGGAGCTTCCACCTGACTTTTTATGTGCCATGGTATCCTCCTTTCAGATTTAACCATTTACCACAATCTCTTCAATCTTAACCTGAGTAAATTGCTGCCTATGACCCCTCTTCCTCTTATACCCCTTCCGCCTCTTGTATTTAAATACAATTATCTTCTTACCCTTTCCATGGGAAAGTATCCTTCCCTTCACCCTTACATTCTGAAGATAGGGGCTTCCTATCTTCACCTCATTGCCATCAGAGGCAAGTAGGACCTTATCAAATATGATCTCATCTCCCCTGTCACCTGAAACCTTTTCACACCGTATCTCATCACCTTCATTTACCATATATTGCTTTCCACCTGTCTCAATAACCGCAAACATATCAAAACAACCTCCAACTTGAATTTTTATAAAAATCTTCTCCCAAGGTCAATATAAAGATATATGCCCCCGGCAGGACTCGAACCTGCGGCACCCAGATTAGGAATCTGGTGCTCTATCCTCCTGAGCTACGGGGGCAAGTTTATCTAATTTATCTGAATAATTTCATAATTGTCAAGAATCATGTGGCTCTATTATAAAATGTGTGGAAAATTTTATTAAGACTGATCTTGGACAGTTGCAAAAAAATAATTTAGTGATATGCAGTATCCGTATCTTTCAAGGGGGCTTTCCAGTTCCTTTCTCAACACCAGGGCCAGGATGCTTAAGAACACATGCCCTCTGATGTTTTCATCCTTCTTCAATAAGATCATACCCGCTACCATTTCTCGCATGTGCG
>CBFDUE010000068.1:0-12079 GCA_965613025.1 uncultured bacterium | reverse complement strand
CAAGCAGAAGACGGCATACGAGATCATGCCTAGTCTCGTGGGCTCGGAGATGTGTATAAGAGACAGGTTATCAGTATCTTAGGAGATATAGCCCATTTTAATGAAACTTACACAAATTTTTGGACACTCCCCATCTGGGGATTTATGATATTCCTATCTCAACCCTTATCTTTTCGTAGTTAACAGAAGGGATCTTTTTGCCCTTATCCTCAGTTATTTCAACAAGCCCAATTTTCTGAAGATAATTTAGGTCTTGAAGCACATTTTTTATGTTTCTGCCCGTTATCTTAGCAAGTTCATAGACAGATGAAGGTCTTTTTTGTCTAATCACCCTTAAAAGCTCTAATCTTTTCTCAGTCAATGCCTTTCTCATATCTTTTAGATTTGAAAAATATATAGCACTCTTTTGACTAACCCTTTTCCCTTTTTTTATTTTCTCATATACTTCTCCAGCCTCTTTTAACATATCCTCAAGGGATCTTATCTCAATCAGGACTTTTCTAATCTTCATCCCAATCCCTCCCTCTTAATCTTAATACCTCTATCTTAAAGTCATTTAGCAATTTCTGGATATTCTTGAAATCATAAGGCTCTTCTTTATCCAGATAATGCCTATGATATCCCTTACCTTCTCCATTATCATAACCTATAATCCTTTTTCCCTTTTCAATGTAAACCAGTGAAAATTTAACCCCATCTGGATAACTTTTTGATTTTTGAACCTTCCAAATCTTTATTTCAATTATCTCATCTCCTTTTACTTCTTTAGTATGAAGGATTAATTTAGCCTTCATAGTTGGTATAATATACCATATAAAAAATAAGTAAACACAAAAAGTGGCATTTTGAAAATTTGACTCTTTTGTGGGGAATAGTGTGGGGAAAAAGGATTTAAAGCATAAAAATAAGGGCTTTAAATTGCCCTAAGTTATTGATTCTATCGCTGGCTGGGGGACGAGGATTCGAACCTCGGTTTTCGGGTCCAGAGCCCGACGTATTGCCACTATACGATCCCCCAGCTATATTCAGTTTATAAGGTTACTATCTTTCAAAGTCAAGAAGGAATTTATAGAAAAATTTAGTTTTGAAATTTATATCATAATTTGAGATATTACCTTTTCAAAAACAATAGCTCTTTATTGAGGAGGCGAATCAAAGACATGGGAAAGGTTATTGGAGTAATATCCGATACCCATATCTGGGATGTGGATAGAGACCTTATAGATATCTATGAAAGATACCTTAAGGATACTGATGCCGTCTTTCATGCAGGGGATTATGTGGGCATGAAGGTGGTGAAATTTTTTGAAGAGAGGGGGGAATTTTATGGGGTATGTGGTAATATGGATGACTACTCCATAAAGGACTATCTTCCTGAGCAGAGGGTAATAGAGGTAGAGGGATTTAGAATAGGGCTTATACATGGATGGGGTGCTTCTGTGGGACTGGAGCGGAAGATCTTAGAAAGATTTAAAGATGTGGATGCCATTGTATATGGACATACCCATAGACCTTTCAATAACATAATAGATGGGGTTTTGATATTTAACCCTGGAACTGCAATCGGATATCATCGCTCTGGAAGACATACAATAGGTATATTGGAGATAGAAAAAGGAATAAAAGGCAAGATTATTGATATATAAGAAGGGTGGATATTATGAAAAATCTTTGGGCTCCTTGGAGGATGACTTATATACTTTCTGATAAAAAGGAGGGAGGGTGTATATTCTGTCTTGGAGATAGGAGAGAGCCTGATGAAGAAAGGCTCATACTATATGTGGGTAAAGAGTCATTGGTTATGATGAACCGTTTCCCATACAATAATGGCCATCTCCTTGTGGCTCCCATAAGACATGTTCCGGATATCGGAAACCTTAGTAATGAAGAGAGACTGGAGCTTATGGACCTTTTGGATCACAGTGTCAAGATACTAAAAGAGGTGATGAATCCGGACGGATTTAATGTGGGATTAAACTTAGGGAGAGTAGCTGGAGCCGGGGTTGAGGAGCATCTGCATTTTCATATTGTTCCTCGTTGGAATGGAGATACTAATTTTATGACTGTATTTTCAGATATACGGGTTATACCTGAACATCTTAAGGAGACATACAGGAGATTGAGACTATATTATGAAAAGCTCTTAGAAAAAAGATAAGAATAGGAGGTGAAAGATGAAGTATATTCGGTTTATTTTGGCCATATTGATAATGCTATTTGTAGTGGTTCTGATTGTGGAAAACCATGAGGCAATGTCCACACAGGTATCATTTAGGCTGGATCTGCTGGGTTGGAATTATAAGACAGGGCTATTTTCGCTCTATCAGATTGTAACCGTATCTTTTCTATTCGGGGTTTTGATTACTGCCATTTACGGTATTATTGAAAGATGGAAGCTGAGGAAGGAGATAAGGTCTTTGCAAAGGGAGATAAGGGATAAAGACCAAGAGTTAAATTCTTTGAGGAACCTTCCCATAACATCTGAGAAATTGGAATCAGTTTCAAATAGATCAGAGGAAGAGTATTCAGAATCTTAAGGAAGTTTAATATATGGATTATGATTTGGCTGAGCTTTTTCCTTATATCATAGCTGTCTTATGCCTTATTACAATCTTTTTGGTGATATCTTATTTAAGACAAAAAAAGAGAGATTCCTTAAAAAGGGAAATTGGTGATGACCCCATATTTAAGGGAATACAATATATCCTTTCAAATAAAACTGATCGGGCAATCGAGGAATTCTCTAAGGCAGTGCATATAGATTCAAACACTATTGAGATCTATATTGCACTTGCAGATCTATATAGATCCAAGGGAGAGATAGAGAGAGCGATCAGGATAAGGCAAAATATTATTCTAAGGCCAAATTTGCCTGAAAAGATTAAAAACAGGGCACTGTTTGATCTTGCAATGGACTACAGAAAGGGAGGATTTCTAAACCGTGCACTTGATTGCCTCTTGGAGGTAACTCAGAGAATTCCCTCTGACCTAAAAGCATGGAAGGAGCTGGAAAGACTGTATCAGGATATGAAAGACTGGAAAAGGGCACATGAGATAAGGAAGAAGATCGCCTCCATGGAAAAAGATGGTAAACATAATAATATCCTGGCCCATTACCTTTGTGAGATGGGAAAAGAGAGGATGAAAGAGGGAGAGCTGGGAAAGGCTAAATCCTATTTTAAAAAGGCCAAATCAACCCATAGGGAATGCGTGGATGCATATCTTCAGCTTGGAAATTTCTATATACAGAATGGAAATATTAAGAAGGCATTGGGCTACTGGAAAAATGCCATAAGATTTAGACCAGATCTTATGCCAATCATCTTTGAAAGTCTTGAAGAGCTTTATAGCAGAGGAGATGCGTTGGATATCATTGGAGAGTTTCTCAGGAAATGTAAACAGGAAAACCCCTCATCTTATATATCTTTTGCCCTGGCCCGTCATCTTTTAAAAGAAGGGGATACAGAAGAGGCTCTCAAAGAGCTTAAGAACTCCTTAGAGATGAATCCCAAACTCTGGGAGGCATGGAGACTACAGGGAGAGATACTTCTCCAATCACAAAAGGGTGATAGAGTTTTGGATGCATATAAGACCCTTATAGAAAATCTGAAAACCCCTTCATTTCGGTATCAATGCACAGAGTGCGGCTTTGAAAGCCAAAAGATGCTCTGGCAATGCCCTAAGTGCCGCAGTTGGGATAGTCTCTATATAAAAGAGGCCGGATAGCATGGCACGTCTTACCCCCATGATAAGACAATACTTGGAGATAAAATCAAGATACAGGGATGCCATCGTTTTTTTCAGAATGGGCGATTTTTATGAAATGTTCTTTGAAGATGCCGAGAAGGCCTCAAAGGTGCTGGATATAACACTTACCTCCAGAGGAAGCATTGACGGGAAAAAGATACCCATGTGTGGAGTGCCGTATCATTCCTATTTGGGTTATGTATCAAAGCTGATTAAGAATGGATATAAGGTAGCAATATGTGAGCAGATAGGTGATCCCAAAAAAGGGGGAGAGATAGTTGAGCGAGAGGTTGTAAGGGTTGTAACACCAGGCTCTTTTATTGAGAGAGGGGAGATTGAAAGTTCAGATGATATATACCTATGCTGTATTGTAAGAGGGGATTCCCTCTATGGCCTATCTTTTATAGATATATCCACTGGGGAATTTAAGATCACCGAAATCCCTGCATCTGATCAGTTACTTGCAGAGGTCAGAAAGATAAGGCCCTCAGAGATCCTTTTATATGAAAGGGATGAAGAGCTTAAAGATATATTTTATGAGTTTAATGTGGAGATACTTGAAAGGCCTCCTCTATTAGAGAGTGAATCCATAAAGATCCTAAAGGATCAGTTTGAGGTTAGTAGCCTCCATGGGTTTGGTTGTGAAAAGTTCAAGACAGGAATTGTAGCAGCGGCTACAATTGTGGAATATCTAAAGGAGACTCAAAAGAGTTCTCTTCCACATATCAGAGGATTAAGGCCATATAATCTGGGCGAATACCTGATAATTGATGATACATCCATCAGAAATCTGGAGCTCTTTTCCACCATTAGAAGGGGATCTAAAAAGGACACCCTCTTTGATGTACTAAATGATACCATCACCCCCATGGGCAGCAGGTTACTTAAAAGATGGCTTAGATATCCTCTGGTGGATCCGGAAAGCATAAGGCAAAGGCATGAGGCAGTCTTCTACCTCAAAGAGGATCCCATATTAAGAGAGAAGGTGAGAGATGCCCTCAAGGGTATCCATGATATGGAAAGGATAAATGCAAGGATATGTCTTAGAAGGGCCAATCCTCGTGATCTGGTGGCATTGAAAGATTCTATAGCATCTGTCCCTGAAATAAAAGATCTGCTTATAGAGTCAAACAGCCCATCTCTTAACTCCTTAGCAGAAGAGATGGATGAGCTTCAGGATATAAAGGATCTTATAGAAAATGCAATCGTGCAAGACCCACCTTCTCATACAAGAGACGGTGGATATATCAGAGAGGGGTATGACAGCAGGCTTGATGAGCTGATATCCATTTCCAGAGATGGAAAGAGATGGATCTCTCAGCTTTTAGAGAAGGAGCAGAAAAGGACCGGGATTCAGAATCTCAAGATAGGTTATAATAAGGTGTTTGGATACTATATTGAGGTTACAAAGGCAAATCTCCATCTGATTCCCAAGGACTATATAAGGAAGCAGACACTGGTAGGGGGAGAGAGATTTATCACAGAGGAGTTAAAGAGATATGAAGAGAGGGTGCTGGGGGCAGAAGATGAAAAGATCAGATTAGAGCAAGAGATTTATGAGACTATAATTGATAGGGTGCTTTCTGAAAATAAGAGGATAAAGGAGACGGCAGATATTATTGCCCAGATTGATGTGCTTTGTTGTCTATCTGAGGTTGCAGAGCTAAACAACTATACATGTCCAAGCATTGATGAGAATATGGATATAGTTATTGAAGAGGGAAGACATCCTGTAATTGAAAAGAGGATGGTAGATGAGGATTTCATTCCCAATGATATTATCATCAATGATAAGGATCAAAAGATCCTCATTATCACAGGCCCCAATATGGCAGGAAAGTCAACGATCCTGAGACAGACCGCTTTAATTGTTATTATGGCTCAGATGGGCAGCTTTGTTCCTGCAAAAAGGGCTAAGATTGGGATTGTGGATAGGATCTTTACCCGAATTGGTGCAAGTGATGATATATCTATGGGTCAGAGCACATTTATGGTGGAGATGACAGAGACCGCAAATATACTAAGGAATTCAACCCCCAGAAGCCTCGTTATCCTGGATGAGATAGGAAGGGGAACGAGCACTTATGATGGAGTAAGCATTGCCTGGGCAGTTGCAGAGGCATTACATGAAAAAGACGGGATAGGTGTCAGGGTTCTCTTTGCCACCCATTATCATGAACTCACCGAACTTGCACAACTCAGGCCCAAGATAAAGAACTTTCATATAAAGGTTACTGAGTGGAAGGATCGGATCATCTTTTTAAGAAAACTGGCTGAAGGCGCAACAAGCCGAAGCTATGGTATTCAGGTGGCAAGGCTTGCCGGTATACCAGATGAGGTGATAGAGAGGGCAAAAGAGATACTCTCTTTTCTTGAAAAATCCCAGATGGATGAGTTGGGTAGACCCTATATGGCAAGATCCAAAAGGAAAAAGAGAGAAGAAGTTTCACAACTGAGTCTATTTGGTGGGAAGGACTCCGAGCTCAGAAAATGGATAAGATCCCTCAAGATTGAGACAATGACACCCTTAGATGCCCTTTTGGAATTAAATAAGCTAAAACAATATGTGGAATCCCATTGAATAGATTTTCGTTCTTGACAAGTAATTATATATCAATTAATAAAAATTAAATATATTTTTTTATTCAAATTAAGATGATTAATATCAAAAGAGATATAATTAGAATTCTATTTTGTTGGACTGTATTTGGACTTTTATCCTTGTTCTCATTAGAGTTGCAGGCCTTAAACAATACCCCTGCTTCAAAGATAATGTTAAGGGCAGATAAATGTAAAGAGCTGCTGCTTAGGTCAAAAAAGAAAAAGAGATACAGGCACTACTGGAACAGATGCATTTCAAAATATCTTTTAATTAGAAGATATTTCCCTAAAAGTCCTGAAGCCCCATGGGCATTATATAAGGCCGCAAGACTTCAGGAAAGGCTCTATAGATATTCAGGGCTTAAAAAGGACCTTCAAAAGGCCATAGAACTATATGAAGAGCTTGTAACAGCATATCCTTCCCATAGGCTTTCAGATGATGCGCTCTTCAATATTGGAAAGATCTATTATAGAAGATACAGGGATATCCCCAATGCATATCTATATTTTTCTAAGATAGGCAAAAAGTATCCAAAAGGGGATATGGCTCCCAGAGCCAGGGCTATGATAAGAAAGCTTTCCCCATTTATCAAAAAAGTGCGAGCAGAAAAGGCCCGAAAGATCCCGCCCAAAAGGAAGGTGATATTTAGGGATATAAGACACTGGTCAACAGCCAATTATACAAGGGTTGTAATTGATCTGAGTGGCCCCACCTACTATGAGGCCCATACACTCCCTGAAGATCCAAAGAGAGGCCTTCCTAAGAGAGTGTATGTGGATATAAAGGGCGCCAGACTCTTAAAGAGATTTAAAGGCAGTATCCCCATAAAAGGGGCCCTTCTTAAAAGGGCCAGAGTGGGACAGTTCACTAAAGACACAGTAAGAGTCGTGCTTGATATAAATAGTATTGAGAGATATCAGGTGTTTCACTTAGATGATCCATTCAGGATAGTGGTGGATGTTTATGGCAGACAAGTTGTTAGAAAAAAGATTAAGGGTAAAAAGCTTACACTTGCTCAGCAGCTTGGATTGAGCGTTAAAAAGATCGTATTGGATCCTGGACATGGCGGCAAAGATCCAGGGTGTTATATAAACAGGCATATAAAGGAAAAGGATATAACCCTTAAGATAGCCAAGATCCTTAAGAGATATCTGGAAGAAAGGCTAAACTGTGAGGTCTTGCTTACAAGAGAAGATGACAGATACCTATCCTTAGAGCAGAGAACCGCCTTTGCCAATATGAATAAGGCAGATCTCTTTATCTCCATACATGTAAATTCATACAAGAAAGATAGCAGGATCCATGGCATAGAGACATATTTCTTAAATATCACAACAGATGAAAGGGCGATGATGGTAGCGGCCAGAGAAAATGCCGCCTCAGAGAAAAATCTAAGTGACTTACAGAAGATCCTAAATGATATGCTCTTAAATACAAAGATTAACGAATCCAGCAGGCTTGCAAGGGAGGTTCAATACCATATGGTCCGTGCCCTTAAAGGGAGATATGGCTGGGTAAGATCCTTGGGAGTAAAACAGGCCCCTTTCTATGTGCTCATAGGTGCAGAGATGCCTGCCATATTACTTGAGGTAGGTTTTATCACCAATCCAAAAGAAAGAGAGTATCTGCAAGATAAAGATTATATAGCTGTGCTTTCAAAAGGGATTGTCTCAGGAATTGACTCCTATATCAGATCAATTGTGTTTGGTGGCTAAGATGCCAAAGATCCCGTCTTGTTGGATCTGAGATATCCGTTTATAAATATGTCTATATCACCATCCATGACATTTTCCAGATTGCCCACCTCGACAGATGTCCTATGATCCTTTACCAGCCTATATGGATTAAATATGTATGATCGTATCTGACTCCCCCATGCGATCTCCTTCTGAGACTTATGAATCTCTTGCTTCTTCTGCTCCTGCTTCTTCTTTTCAAGCTCATAGAGCCTTGCCTTTAACACCTTAAATGCCATCTCTTTGTTACGATGTTGAGATTTTTCATTCTGACATTGAACCACAATCCCTGTGGGTATATGTGTGATCCTCACCGCTGAACTGGTCTTATTTACATGCTGCCCCCCCGGGCCACTTGCCCTAAATGTATCTATTCGGATATCCCTTTCATCTATATTTATCTCAATATGGGTATCCACCTCTGGAAAGACGGACACCGCTGCAAATGATGTATGTCTTCTACGAGTTGCATCAAATGGAGATATCCTTACCATACGGTGTATGCCATTTTCAGATTTTAGATACCCATATGCATAGTTACCCTTTACAAGAAATGTAACACTCTTAATACCTGCCTCTTCCCCTTCCTGAAGATCCATTATCTCAATCTCATACCCCCTCCTCTCACACCATCTGCTATACATCCTAAATAGCATCTCTGCCCAATCCTGTGCCTCTGTTCCCCCAGCTCCTGCATTGATATGCACAATGGCATTCTTTTTGTCATCCTCATTTCCTAAAAGGCTCTTTATATAGAGATGATTTATCTTATCCTCTAAGGCCTTAATATCTTTTACAATCTCTACTATACTATCTCTATCACCCTCTTCATCTGCAATCTCTAATAGCACCTTAATATCTTTAAGTTCCTGCTCATTCTTCTCCCATTGATCTATCTTGTCATTTAGATCTGATCTTTCCTGAGTAATCTCAGATACATAGTCTTGATCCCTTTTCCAGAAATCAGGGCTTGCCATTATATTCTCTATCTCATTAAGCCTCTTTCTACAGCTATCTATGTCAAAGATACTCCTTTATCTCTTTTAATTTAAGCTCCAGCTCTCTAACCCTATCCATTGCTTCATCAAACATACACTCTACCCCCTTTCTCCCTTTTCTTTTCAACTCCTATATAAGATAATCCAATGATACATATTATCAATATAAAATATATCAAAGTTGTAGGATGTCTTGTATAAAAGGATAGGTGGTTGTAGATATGTATTTGAAGATTTATCACCTCTTCTTTAAAGAGATTACTCTCAGCAATTACTCTTCCAGCAGGGTCCACAATCCCGCTTATTCCAGTATTTGCACATCTAATTAGATATACCCTGTTTTCCACTGCTCTAAATGCTCCCATCTGAAAGTGCTGATATGGAGCGGAGCTATTTCCAAACCATGCATCATTTGTAATATTTACCAAAACCCCTGCCCCTCTCCTTACCTCCTCTGAGGAAAGTTCTGGAAATATGGATTCAAAACATATCAAAATTCCCATGGATATATCCTTAAATCGTAGGGGGGCAAGACTGCTACCGGATTCAAATTCACCAAAATTGGGTAAAAGCCCTCTTAAAAATGAAAACACCCCTTTAAATGGTAGATATTCACCAAAAGGCACAAGATGGACCTTATCATAATAGGATACTTCCTTTCCAGAAGGAGATAACAGATATGCCCTGTTGTAGAATCTTCTTGGATGTCCCCTCCCGTAGGCTGGAGAACCAAAGAGGATATATGCCTTCATCTCTTTTGAAAGTTCTCTAATCTTCTTTGAAAATGGGCTATCCTCCTGAAAGAAAAAAGGAAGTGCGGTCTCAGGCCATACTATTAGATCTGGTCTAAATCTTTTGGTAAGATACGTAAGCCTTATATATTTTTGAATGGTCTGTTTCTGATATGCCGGATTCCATTTAATGGATTGATCCACATTTCCCTGAATGATACTTACCTTAAATGAGCATCCACCTTCTGGGTTTTTAAAGCATCTTAGCCTATAATTTCCATATACAAGAACCAGTAAAAGTAATGTCGTAAATATAGTAAGATTTAATAGAAGGCCCTTTATATATCCCTCTCTTTTTACAAAAAATATATTATAAAGGGTTGTATTTCCCATCATAACCAGAAGGGATATCCCATATACTCCGGTGATGTCAGCTACCTGAATCAGTGTCTTAAACTCAAATTGGCTGTATCCCAAAAGACACCAGGGAAACCCACTTAACAGCCTTGCCCTTAAAAATTCAAGGAGTGTCCAAAAAGAGGGGACCAAGATTACGGAAAACCATCTATCATAAGATAGTCTAAAGAGATAACAAAACATTCCAAAATAGAGAGAGAGGTAGATACAGAGTAAAAACAGAGACAGCAACTGAACAAAAAGGCCCATGTTCCCATATCTTCCAATGGCTATGGTAATCCAATATAGCAGTGTCAGATAGTGAGAAAACCCTGCAATGAGGCCGATCTTAAAGCTATCTTTCAAAGATACCCCATCAACTGCCCAGAAAAGGGGTATAAAGGCTATCCAGGCAAGATAATACCAGCATAGAGGGGGAAATGAAAGAGTAAGTAATATACCTGATAGCACAGGTGCAATAGATCGGGCTCTTATCATATAGGGGCCTTATCCCTTCTTGGGAAGAACAACTACACGATTGATCTTCCTTTCATCGGAAGACTCTATCCTGAACATGATATTATTAAATACGATCTCTTCTCCTCTTTTTGGAATCCTTCCAAGCCTGTTCAGTATGAGTCCTCCCACAGATTCAAAATCTCCTTTGGGAAATCTTACACCTAAGTATTCCTCAAGCTTCTCTATCTCCAACTTTGCATCCACAACTATTGTCCCATCCTCCATCCTCTCAATAAGAGAGGGTTCCAGATCATGCTCATCCATGATCTCTCCCACTATCTCCTCTAAGATATCCTCTATGGTGATTATTCCAGAAGTCCCTCCATATTCATCTGTTACAATGGCAAGATGGGTCTTTTTGTTTTTCAATTCCTTCAATACATCATTTATGTTCCTGTTTTCTGGGACAAATAGCGGCCTTCTCAGAATCTCATGGGGTATATTCTTCTTAGGATCGCTTCCCCATAATTTCAAGAGATCCTTTGCATGCAATATTCCAACGATCTCATCAATGGTCTCTCCATATATGGGAATACGGGTATGCCCACATTCTGTTACAATCTTTATTATCTCTTCTAAGGAGCTATTCAGAGGGGCTGTTACCATCTCAGTGCGGGGAATCATGATGGCATGGGCTGGAGTGTCCTTAAGCTCCAGCACCCCTGCGAGCATCTTTGTCTCTTCAAGATCAATAAAACCCTTAGCCCTGCCTTCTTTGATGAGGTCCTGAAATTCATGATCCAGATCTGCTTTATTTTCTAAATAATGGCCTTTTAGAAGCTTCTTTAGAAAGGTAAATAGACTCTTTGCCCTACCCTTTTCTTTTTGAGATTCACTATCCAATTAGGTATATGCTTCCTCCCTCTGATTATATGGCTCAAATATATTTTCAAATTGGCAATATGTCAATAAAATCAGAGTAATAGTAGGACAGTATCTAAATATATTTGTAAAAGTCTCTTATTTTGTTTATCATATCATCCCCAATTATGGAAAAGAGAGAAAAGTCCAAGAGATTTGAGCATATATTCTTTAGGGATTGGTGTAAGGGCTGTGGTATATGCGTGGAGTTTTGTCCAAAGAGGGTATTAAAGATGGATGGAAGGGGAAAACCAGTATCCCAATTCCCTGAAAGATGCACAGGATGCAGATTGTGTGAACTCAGATGCCCAGACTTTGCAATAGCTGTAGTGGAAAGTGAATAGGTGAAGATGAAGAGGGCTTTGAATTTTTCAAAGCCCTCAAGAAAAGGCTGTAATTATTGGTTATTTTAAGTTAATTTTTGGGGGTCTGGTCTCCGACCCAGAGGGTCATCCGACCCGGAGGGGGGTGTAACCCCCAGTGTAAAAA
>CBFDUE010000067.1:0-12534 GCA_965613025.1 uncultured bacterium | reverse complement strand
CCTTATTCTTGTGGAATTTCCTTTTCAAATACTCCCAAAGTTTTATCTCTATATCAAAACTCTTAATTTTTAAGACCTCATTCCAGTTTAATATCTCTGGAACATTATATCTATTCTTTTTAAGCACATACCTTTCAAGATATTCCCTTTCTGAAAAAAGGATAATGTATTCTCTGACTCCAAAATGCTCATATAGCTTTAACTTTTCCCTCCTATCTTTCACTTCAGTTGAAGGGGATGTGATTTCAATAATCAGATCAGGTGCTCCTTTAATGTTGTCCTCTGTAATCTTATCCTTATCACATACAATAAATATATCAGGCTGAACCACATTGAACTCATCAAATACAATATCAGTTGGGGCTTCAAAGAATTCACATGACCTAAACTTTTCTCTTTGAGTATATAGAATGCCAGATAGATTCCTTGATATCCGTTGGTGCCTTACTGTTGGAGCTGGACTAATGTTATATGCGATACCATCTATTATCTCCCATCTTCCCTCTTCAGGCCAACTGAGATAATCCTGATATGTAAACCTTCTTTTAATTCTTTTAGCAATCGGCATGAAAGCAACCTCTTTTCGTTTACTTAAAAAATTATCCTATGGCAAATAAAATAAAAAATTTTGGGACCTTAAATGGTCTTTAAGCTCTGAAATAGGGCCTCTAAATAGAAAGATATGGGTGGGACAGTTACAGTCTGAGGAGCCCAACCCCTTTTTTACAATCTCTGAAGAAGAAAGCCTTGATATTATCTGGGCATGTTTGCATTCTTCATCCTCTCTTTTATACCAGATTTCCAAAATGGTTGAGGCCCTATTTGAAAGGATATAATCAATATGCCAATATAGCTTTTTATTGATACTTATGTGTCTTTCAATCCTCCTTTTCAATCCTCTTTTAGCCGATCCTATATAAAGGTAGAGCCCCCTTTTAAATGGGACAGATTGGAATCTTCCTACATCTATCTTAATATGAGTTTTTATCCTAAATATAATTACGTAAGTTGCCATCAAAAGGCAGGTTTAATGGATGATCCAGGAAATATCATCTTCCCTGAGATAGAAAGATCATATCCTTTAAGATCTTTAGCAAGCTCCTTAAATTCAGGTTCATGAAGAAGAGAGAGGAAATTCTGAACAACTGGATCAAAAAATCTGTCCTTTCTTATTAGAAGATCATACCTTTCCCACCTAAAAGGTAAAAACTCTAATCCCAACAGTTCTGCTATCGCCCTTATGCCTGGGCCTGCGTCTGCTTTGCCTGTGGCAATCTCTATGCCCACATCCATATGCTTAGGGAGTTCCTTATCATATCCTTCAATTGATTTGCCCAAGATACCTGCTTTTTTTAATTCTTTATCAAAGAGGAGCCTTGTTCCGGTTGAAGAAGAGCGATTTACAATCCTTATCCCTTTCTCTTTGAGATCAGCTATGCTCTTTATCCCTTTAGGATTACCTCTGGATATGAGAAGTCCCTGCTCTCTCATACAGAAATTAACAACTGCCGGGGTATATACTAATTCCTCTTGAATAAAATAGAAATTATAATCTCTTTCATCATCCTGGATCAGATGACTGGTTGCCATATGGCAGAGATTTCTCCTCAATGCCCTAATTCCTCCAAGACTACCCACATTGCCAAAGGCAGCAATATTTTCAGGATAGAGGCGATTGAATAGATTAATTGTCTTTTCAAGTAAGGGATCATTGCTACCCATTATCAAAAGCACACTTGAGGAGTTTTCAAAAGAGCCTTTCTGGGAAGGATAGTTAACGGTCTGATTCTCTATCCACTGCTCCACCAGATGCTTGGGGAATAGCCATTTCCCTGTTACCTTTGTTGCAGGAAGCCCTTTTTCAGTTATAAGAGTATATACCATTTTTTCATTTACATTTAAAAATCTTGCAACCTCTCTGGTATTTAATAGGGCCTTTTCTTCCTGCACCTTTTCCATACCTTCTGGTTAAATAAATAAGATAGAATCTTCTGAAAAAGATATCTTCACCACGTCACCTATGCAAACCCCTATGTCTTTTAACATATCTTTGTTCTAAAGGATATCTAAGGGAATACCTATATCTACAGTTACCCTAATATTTTCCATTTCATCTATCATCTGAATAATCTTCCCCTTTAAAAAAGGACTTACTACTGATAATTTCTCATTATTATAAATTTTCACTCTTAGCGGATCAACACTAAACCTGAGCTCTTTTCCGATCTTTTCATCAAGCTCCTTGGATAGGGGAAAGATTATGCTAATTTTAAAAAATTTTATTCTTGCAACCTCAGAGGTTCTTTAATAAAGATTTTTGATTAGGATGAAAAAGACATTTTCATATGTTAATTATCAAAAGTGTGATCCTAAGAGATGTGATCCGGAAAAGGGAATATGTAAGGCAGCATCTGCCTGCACACATGGGGTGATGAAGCAGATTGATGGAGCCTTTGAACCTCCTGTGGTGTTTCAGGATATGTGTATGAGCTGCTGGGATTGTGTGGAGGCATGCCCTTTGGAGGCGGTTGAGAGGAAAAGCATATCATAAAGGTTATTAATTCTTCATTATCTTTCAATTATGGATAAAATAGGCAAATTTATAGACACACCAAATACCTTCGAATATACATTACATTTGGAGCTTAAAAGATAACAAACTGGTTTGGGGAGATCCTTCTCTTCAGAAATTGTTTCAAAATTGCCTCCCCCTTTTGAGATAATAAGATCACATCTATTTACCAGCTCCTTTACCTTATCTGAGCATCTTGAAAGAAGAGTACCAGGAAGCGGACCCTCTATTCCATTTTCTATAACAGGAACCATCTTGTCCATCCCCACCTTCTTTGCATCTTCCATAGTTACATCATTTAAAGATGGTTCACTACGAACCACAAAATATATATCTGCACCTATATTCTTTCTTATTGCCTTTATAAATAACTTATCCATTACTATTTCCCCAGCATTATCTCCTAAGTAGAGAATGGTCTTCGCATCCTTGATAATTTTTATGAATCTCTTATAGACCCGATCTGGAATATATTCATCACTTTCTTGAACAAGGGCTATGAGCTCTTCCACAATCTTATGGGGATTTTCTTTTACCATCACATCAATTGAATTGCCGTAGATGGCAAATATAAGCCCTGTCTTGAGTGGATCTGAGGATCTCTTAAGTAAGTCTTCAAATTCATCATACATTTTAAGCATCATCTCATTCTGTATCTTCCTCTCTCTTTTAAAAAGATCGTATACCCCGATGGTATCCCGTATCAGCTTTAAGATATGTTCTGCGATCTCAGCACTTGTATATTGCCAGGGGTCTTCTCTTAGGATGTTCATATTCATTATCTTTAAAAAGATCTCTTTTTGTTTCGGATTGCTCAAATTCTGAACCCTCATCGCTCTGAGTGCCATATTCAGTATACATGGAATGCATTGAGCCTGAGTCAGCATAATAGAGACCTTAAGACCTTAGATTGCATCCACTAATAGTTCAGAAAGCTCTTTTACTGGAATATCAAGCTCTCCAGCGGGATCCTCTAAGTTCATAAGGCAGAAGGGACAAGCAGTTACAATTATTTGGGCTCCCTTTAACTGAGCCTCATCCACCCTCCTCTTTGCATTTCTGGTATAGCTTATTTCTGGTTCATAGAACATTCTGCCCCCTCCCCCTTCACAGCAAAGAGATATCTCCTTAGATTTAGAAAATTCCAGTAATTCCACCCCTTCAATTGCTTTCAGTATATCTCTTGGCTCATCAAAGATCTTATTCTGTTTGCCTAAAAAGCAGGGGTCATGATATATGATCCTACTCTGTTTACCCAATTTAAACTCAACCCCTTTTTCATTTATAATCTTTGTTAGAAACTCGGTATAATGAAATATCTCTATTCCCATATCTCCATATTCGTTTTTAAAGGTATTCATACAGTGTGGAGAAAGTGTAATTATCTGTTTTACCCCATATTTTTTAAAAAGAGAGATATTCTCATCTCTCAGATCCTCAAATAGGCCTCCTTCTCCCATTCTCTTAATCTCATTTCCACAACAGACCTCTTCTTTACCCAGAATGCCTATCTCTATTCCAAGTCTATCAAATATCTTAACCACATTTTGAGGGATAACCATACACCTTGGATCATATGCCTGAATACAGCATACAAACAGGAGCCTCTTTTCAGAGGTATCTTTTATATGGGGGATATCAATTCCCATATCCTCTGTCCATTGATCTCTCTTTGCCTTGGGTCTTCCCCATGGATTCTTTTGAACATATGCATTTTCCAATGCATTCTGTATGGTTTTTGGAATACGACCCTGTTCAATCATCTCTTCCCTTATCTTTAAAATGACCTCTGAAGGTCTTACATCTCTGGGACACCTCAATGTGCACTCCTTACATGAGGTGCAGAGCCACACCAGATCAGCATTTACTTGTGATCTTAAAAATCTCTTTCGCACCATCTTTCGGATATTAAAAGGTGTTATCCCAGATTCAGGACATACCCCCGTACACATACCACATTGCATACACATATATTCTTGAGGCAGTATCTCCATCTCTCTTCTCTCCCAAAGCAAAAAATTTCTTCTTTAATAACATTCAAATGTATCAGGTCAATGATTTTTTATGATGTCTTTAAAATCCTTAGACGATATGATATGAGATCTTAGAAAGGAGTAATTAATATGAAAGGAGTGTTGGTCGTCTTTGAAGGAATTGATGGCTCCGGAAAAAGCACTCAGGCAGAGCTCTTATACCAGAGATTAAAAGAGATGGGGCTTAACCTCTACCTTGGCTCTGAACCTACTGACAGCCATTATGGAAAGATCATCAGGAAGATATCTGATGTAGATACTGATATCTCCTTACCCTTAGAAGAGGAATACAGGATATTTTTGGAAGACAGAAGGCTTCATGTAAAGGAGAAGATCTTACCCTCTTTAATGGCAGGAAGAGTTGTAATTCTTGACAGATATTATCATTCCACAATGGCATATCAGGGTGCCAAGGGAATGGATCCAAAGAGGATAGAGAAAGAAAATGAAAGTTTTGCACCAAGGCCTAATCTTCTCTTTTTAATGGATCTGGATGTAAATGAAGCCATAAAGAGGATAAGGGATCATAGAGGCAGTAGGTTAGATTCTTTTGAAAAAAGGGAGTATCTTATGAAGGTCTTAGATCTTTATAGATCTTTTAACCACTCCTATATTCGTAGAATTGATGCAAAAAGGGATAAGATTGAGATACATCAAGAGATATTTAATGAGGTCAAAAGGCTTATTTTTGAGAGGGGAAAAGGATAGTTTAATTGAGCTTGAAATTGATGGTATCCTTGATCTTCATGCCTTTAGTCCAAAGGATGTTCCAGATCTTATAGATCACTACATAAGGCTTTGTATTGAAAAAGGGATATATGAGATAAAGATCATTCATGGGAAAGGAAAAGGGATACTGAGAAAAAGAGTGCATTCACTCCTTAAGAAAAATGGGAATGTCTTAGGATTTCATCTTTCAGATGATCAATCCTCTTGGGGTGCAACAATTGTGTATTTAAAGAAAGAAAAAATACCCCCCCAGGATAAATCCTGACAGGGGGAAAAGGATATTTGGGATTTAATTAGCTACTTTACGGCTTCTCTCAGGTTCTTTCCAGGGACAAACTTAGGAACTCTTTTTGCCTTTATCTTGATCTCTTCGCCAGTTTGAGGATTTCTCCCTTTTCTTGCCTTTCTCCTTGCCACCTTAAAGGTTCCAAACCCCACCAATGTTACAGTATCCTTTTTCTTCAGGGCAGCTGTGATGGAATTAAATACACAATCCACGGCTGCTTGGGCCTGTTTCTTTGTGCCCACAACCTTGGCCACCTCATTGATTAAGTCCCCTTTGTTCATACCCTTTCCTCCTTTTTAAGGATTAATATTAAAGATTATTTTTAAAAATCATTAAACCATTTAAAAACAGATTTCAATAGGAAATTGATGTTAAAATATAATTTTTTTTAGTTTTTTTCAGATCAGTTGGAAAGTTATGTTTGCTTTATTGACCATTAAAATAATTTGACATATATTTTCCACCAATCATGAAAAGCATTAATAAGTTCATAGGGGCAATAATTGGAAGTGCCTTGGGAGATGCCATAGGGCAGATGGCATTTCTATTACCTGAAAGGGAGGCCTTAATAGATGCTATAGATAAAGCCCAAGAGCTTATCTATACGGATGATACAGCCATGAGTATCGCATTGATGGAGGTTGTGATTGAGGAAGGAGAGGTCGATTGTGAAAAGATAGGTAGGAATTTTTCCATTCACTATAAGAAGGAACCATGGAGGGGGTATGCCAGTGGACCTCCTACCATATTTAAGATGGTTGAAAATGAAGGGATAAGTTATAGGGAGGCCTCAAAGAGAATATATGGGGGGCAGGGGTCCTATGGAAATGGGGCTGCCATGAGGATAGCACCCATTGGAGTATATTTCCACGATAGCCCAGATCTATATGATATAGTAAGGGAATCTGCCATATGTACCCATTCTCATCCCATCGGAATTGATGGTGCAGCTGTTCAGGCAAAGGCAATTTCTATTGCATTTGAACTGGACCCTAATAGAGGATTTTCTGAAATGGAATTCTTAAATAAGATTATTGAGTTTTCCAGGACAGATGAGATGAAGGAAAGGCTTAATCTTATAGGAAAGGCACTGAATGAGAGATGGGATGATAAGGAGGCCCTCAGGGCCTTTGGAGGGGGTGTTTCAGTGCTTGAATCTTTACCTTTTTCTCTATTTTGTTTTTTAAGATATGGAAATTCTTTTGAGAGGTGTCTTTGGTGTTCCGTTCTAAATGGAGGGGACAGGGATACTATGGGTGCTATGGCATGTGCCATAAGTGGTGCCTATGTGGGTATAAAGAATATAAGAGACGATTGGAAGATTAAATTGGAAAACTTCAGCCGCATTCAAGAGTTGATGATGAAGCTATGGCATATGAATCGTTGAAGATGATGGGTGATAAAAAAAGATCATCTGGGAGTTACCCAACTTTTCATATCTCTTTTAGCGGATCTTCAACTGTATAAAGTAGCATGAATTTCTGATTTAGCTTATCTATCAGCCTTTTAAGATTTTCCTCTGGAAGCTTTTTTATCCTTATAAATACATGTCTGAATCCTTCATCAGAGGTGTCTGTAGTGCTTAAGATGCTTACTACCTGAGCATTTTCCTCTCTGATGACATCTGCAACTTCCTTTATGGAGCCGGGCTTGTCTTCCAGATTAAAGGCAAACTGAATACCTCTCTGGTATGCACCTGTAATGGATACTAAGCATTTAAACACATCTCCCTGAGTAATTATTCCAATTACAGATCCATCGTCTTTGATCACAGGAATTCCGGTGATCCTGTGCTCAAGCATCATAAGGGCTGCAACCTCAATGGTCTGATGGGGTTTGATGCAGACAGGGTTGGGATTCATGATATGCTTAGCCTTCATGTCTGCAAGAAGATGATAAAGCTCCTCTGCCTTTAAAGTGGTTCCACCATAAGGGGAGGCCTTAATGACCTCTTCATTAGTGAGCATCCCTGCCAATTTTCCGTTCTTTGTAACTGGAAGATGCCTTATATTATTCTCTTCTAAAACTCTAATTACCTGCACTAATGATGCATCAGCATCTACGGTAATCACATCAGAACTCATCCAGTTTTGGACCTGCATAATCCCTCCCTACATTAAAATAAAATCTATATTATAATTCATAACGTTTCAATAGAAATCAGGAGGCCATTAGAGAGAGCTTTGAATTTTTCAAAGCTCTCAGAAAAAAGCTCTAAATGGAATCTGTCATTGCGAGGGTCTTAAAAGACCCGAAGCAATCTATAAAAGGTATGAGATTGCTTCGCTTCGCTCGCAATGACAGAGGTCTGGTCTCCGACCGCGAGGAGGGTGTAACCCCAGTGTAAAAAGGGGTTATGCAAAGCTCTTTAGAATTTTAGGTTGCCTTTTATGAATTTTTTTAATTGAATTATCCCACAAAGATACATCCTTACTCTTTTGGAGCCTGATATGATAGATATTCAAAATCATACTGATCATAGAAACATTGATATAGATAGGGTGGGTGTAAAAGGAATCCGATATCCCATAACAGTTCTTGATAAGAGTCAGGGAGAGCAGTCAACAGTAGCTGAGATAAATATGTTTGTAAATCTCCCCCGCCACTACAAAGGCACTCATATGAGCAGATTTGTAGAGATACTTAATGAGAATAACAGGATGATATCTCTCCATAGTCTATCTCGGATCCTTGAAGAGATGAAAAGGAGACTGAATGCCCAGAGTGCTCATATTGAGATAAGCTTCCCATATTTTATTAAAAAGAGTGCTCCTGTTTCAGGAGTTGAGGGATTAATGGAGTATAGATGCAAGTTTATTGGCTCTTTAAGTAATAGATTGGATCTTATATTGATTCTTTTTGTTCCAGTTACAACTCTGTGTCCCTGTTCCAAAGAGATAAGTGACTTTGGTGCCCATAACCAGAGGGGAGAGGTAAGATTAAAGGTGAGATTTAAAAAATTCATATGGATAGAGGACCTAATAAGATTGGTGGAAGAGTCTGCATCCAGTGAGATATATTCTATCCTGAAGAGAGAGGATGAGAAATATGTAACAGAGAAGGCATATCAGAACCCCATGTTTGTGGAGGACATTGTAAGAGAGATAGCAAAGAAACTCAATATGGACTCCAATATCATATGGTATGAGGTAGAATCTGAAAATTTTGAATCCATTCATAATCATAGTGCCTATGCATTTATTCGGTGTGACAAGGAAAGGAGGTTTGAAAGATGGCACAAGATATAAAGGAGATGTATAGAAGGGTAATAGAAGACAATTTCCCAGAGCAGATAACCATAAGCTTCGGGAATCAGACCCTTATATATAGGAAGAGGAGATGGAAGATATTGGATGAGTCAAAGGGTGAAATTGTGGAGCAGGGTCTTAGATATGGTGAAAATCCCCATCAAAGAGCGGCCCTCTATGAACTTATAAACGGAAATTTGATACTTGGAGATTGTAAATTTATAGAGCCAGGTAGAGGACTTGTATCTGCAATCACTGAAGAGGATATGCTCCAGAGCGGAAAACATCCTGGAAAGATAAATCTGACTGACATCGATGGCGGCCTCAATGTCCTGAAATACTTAGATAGAGCCCCTGCAGTTGTTATAGTAAAGCATAATAACCCCTGTGGCGTTGCATATGGGAAGACACTATCGGATGCATACAATAGAGCTAATATGGCAGATAGAATAGCTGCCTTTGGTGGATGTGCAGTCTTTAACCGCCCTATAGATAGAGATACGGCTGAGAGCATCTCAGAGAACTATTTAGAGGTGGTTGCAGCACCTGATTATGAAGAAGGTGCCATTGATATTCTAAAAAAGAGAAGAAACTTGAGGATTATAAAGATAGGTAAGATGGACAGGCTCAGTTATTATAGGCACATAAGATTTGTTGACTTTAAAAGTCTTATTGATGGAGGGCTGATCATACAGGAGTCCCCCTTAGTAAGGATTGAAAAGAAAGAGGACTTTATCATCCCCTCCGTTGAACATAATGGCAAGAGATATGAGATAAAGAGAAGACCCACAGATGAAGAATATGAGGATATGCTCTTTGGATGGTATGTGGAGCAGGGCATCAGTTCCAACTCTGTAATATATGTAAAGGATGGTGTTACAGTGGGGATAGGAACTGGAGAGCAGGATAGAGTGGGTGTGGCTGAGATAGCCATATTTAAGGCCTATACCAAATTTGCCGATAGGCTATGCTTTGAAAGATATGGTCTATCTTATAAGGAGATGGAATTGGAAATTAAGAGGGGAAAGAGGGAAAAGGAGATTTTGGAAGAGATAGATTCGGAGACCAAAAAAGCCAAAGGCGGTCTTATGGGTTCAGTGATGATCTCAGATGGATTTTTCCCCTTTAGAGATGGGGTGGATGTGGCAATAAGAGAAGGGATAAGAGGGGTGGTTCAGCCTGGTGGGTCTCTTAGAGACTGGGAGGTCATTGAGGCCTGTAATGAGGCAGATGTGAGTATGGTATTTACCGGAGAGCGGGCATTTAAACACTGAGAAGAGAAAATTTCTCTTGATGAATTCCAATGAAAAAAAGATTCTCGCAATTACCTGTTTTGGCCATTTCATGTGCCATTTTAATATGCTGGTATTTCCTGCATTGGTAATTCCCCTTATGAAGACCCTTTCCTTAGACATGGCAGAGGTCTTGAGACTCTCCTTTTGGATGTATCTTCTTTTCGGGATTACAGCACTTCCCTGGGGTATAATCACAGATAGGATAGGAGCAAGGCAGATACTTATGCTCTTTTTTGTGGGATCAGGCATTTCAGCGATCTTAGCCTCCTTTTTTATCTCCAATCCAGCAATCTTTTCTTTGATGCTTGCAGGAATTGGGCTATTTTCGGGAATATATCATCCTGCAGGACTGGGTCTTATATCAAAAGGGATCTCCAGAATGAGTATTGCCTTGGGATATAATGGTATGGCAGGAAATGCTGGACTTGCCTCGGCTCCTATTATCACTGGTATAATAAATTATATATGGGATGAGCGAACTGCCTATCTCTTTGTAGGTATTCTCAATCTCTTGGGTGCAGTGATAATGTTGATACTCCTTCATGAGGAACCATCTAAGAAGATATCTAAAATAGAGAAGGGGGTAAGGAGCTCTTATATCTTAGGATTTTTAATGCTTTGTTTCTCTATGATGCTTGCTGGCATTGCATACAGAGGTAGCACCGTGATTCTTCCATCCTATTTTGAATTAAAAAATCAGGAACTTTTCAGATTCCTTAGCTCCTTAAATATTATTCCAAATTCCCCCCATCTTTCAGCTACTCTTTTTACATCCCTTGTGTTTCTCATAGGGATAATGGGACAATACATAGGGGGAAGGTTTGCAGAGAGGCATGATCCCAAAAAGGCATATCTCTTTTTTCACCTGATTCCCATTTTTATGGCAATAGGTATGGCATATACTATGGATATCTGGTTAATACTATTTTCAATGACCTATCTCTTTTTTCTACTTGGAATGCAGCCTATTGAGAACACCTTAGTTGCTCTTCTCACCCCGGATTCCTTAAGGCACAGCGCCTATGGGACTAAGTTTATCCTTACCTTTGGAGTGGGTGCCCTGTCTGTCCATATGGTGGGATGGATAAAGGAGAGCTATTCCATCTCTCATGTATTTGTGGGGATGGCAGGAGTCTCTTTTTTAATTGTTATATCTATCCTCCTTTTGCTTATTGTTACAAGATCCATAGAGCTTAGATCATAGATAAGATCCATGCCTTTGGTTAAAGGATGATCTATATTTGGAGGGTTAAGATAAATTCATAGCCCAACAGAAAGGGAGATACAGCCAGGGCCTTCATATAGAGTTGAAAAAGACAATTGGTAAGGCAAAGACATCAAAAGGAGAGCTTTGAATTTTTCAAAGCTCTCATCATCATCCCTCAATAACATTGCTATCTCCTCTTGTTTAGGGCTTTACTACCTTTTCTATAAGAAGGTAAATAACAAACTTTGTTTCCTTTCCCACTTCACTTTCTATATGAATCCAGCCATCATGCATCTACACCAGGGCATAAACCATGGCCAGTCCAAGGCCATGACTATTTTTTGTAGAAAAACGAAAATCAAAGATCTTGGTCTGTCCCAATTTCTATCAGACCCCCATCGGACATGGCCTGAATGGCATTTAGTATTAAATTGGTTATTATCTCGTCCATGGCTGCAACATCGGCATTGATAGAGGATAAGTCTTCACACAAAGAAACCTCAATCTTAATATTGGATGGTATTGCACCTTGCAAAAGTGTTACAGTATTTTTTATCTCTTCATTTAAATTGATTAACTCAATCTTCAACTGGTGAACGCTTTTGCCTATAGGCATTAGCCTTTTAAGCATCTAAGCCATCTTTTCACAACAACCGATTATGCCTTCTAACCGCTCCTTGAATATACCTATTGGGATTCATTCCTTTAATGGTATAGGTATAATTTAAGATGCCCATCAGCAAGTTGTTGATATCATGCGAAATGCCTGCTGACAAAAAACTTATTGCTTCCATGCGTTGAACCTGGATTGCTTCAACATATTTATGCTCTGAGCCTGAAAGCTTCATGGCTACCTCCCTGTCTTTCCAACCATCTATTTAAGGCCACTTTAAAAGAAGAAAGGCCAGAACTCCTCAAAAAGAAGAGAGCCTTTCCCTGCTCTTTGCACATCTTTTTAACCAGCACGCAGGCCATATGAGAAGTAATATTAATTGGACAAAAGACAACCTCCGCCTGTTTGACTAACCTACACAATTTTTTCTCTCCCCCTTTACAGTTCCCGCTGTGGTGATAAAAATAACACCCATAGGCCCGAGCTATCGCCTCGTAATGACTGACTAACCGATCCAATCCCCCTACAACTAAAACCGACCTGTTCATAAG
>CBFDUE010000066.1:0-12563 GCA_965613025.1 uncultured bacterium | reverse complement strand
AGCGAAGCAATCTCATACCTTTTATAGATTGCTTCGGGTCTTTTAAGACCCTCGCAATGACAGATTCCATTTACGGCTTTTTTCTGAGAGCTTTGAAAAATTCAAAGCTCTCTCCTAAGTATCCATTTATCTTTTATATTTTTGATTGAACACAATCAATACTTTTTTAGATAATAGTTACACTATGATAGATTGGATAGTAAAGGCCGTGGTAATCCTCTTTGCAATAACCATACATGAATATGCCCATGGTAGGGTCTCACTTTCCTTGGGAGATCCCACTGCACTGTATGCAGGAAGGCTAACTCTAAATCCTTTAAAGCATATCGATCCTATAGGTATGTGTTGCCTCTTTATATTTAATTTTGGATGGGCAAGGCCTGTCCCTATAAATCCTATGTATTTTAAGAGAATTAGAAGGGATATGGTCCTAATCTCCCTAAGTGGCCCCTTTTCTAATCTACTCTCTGCATTAATTGGTGGAATATTAATTAGATCAATAAGCTCAGGGCCTCAAATACTTGTAAAATTCTTGCTCTATTTTGTCATTATCAATGTGGGATTGGGACTCTTTAATCTCATACCCATTCCTCCTCTGGATGGAAGCCATGTTGTGGAGAGTCTGATACCAGAGAGATGGAGAGATAACTATCTGAAAGTGGTGAGATTTGGTCCAATCTTACTTATCCTTATCATCTTTTCAGATTATATCTTTAATATAAAAATCTTGAATATGATCTTGCTTAAACCCATCTGGTTAATGGTTAAATTCTTGGTAGGAGATAATATCTTTATACATCTATTTTAATTCCTTTATCTTTTTAAGATTTTCCATCTTACCTAAGACAATTAATACATCACTATCCTTTATCTTAAAATCCGGAGATGGAAGAAGCACAAAATTTTGAGGGACCAACTCTTCAACTGCTATAACAAATATATTGTATTTGGCCCTTAGATCCAATTCCTTAAGTGTCTTCCCTATAAAGGAGGCCGGGGGCCCTATCTGTATGAGGTTATAGTCTTCAATAAGGGGGACAAAATCTAAGATATTAGGAGTAGAAAGTCCTTTTGCAATCCTCAGTGCCATATCTCTTTCAGGATTTACAATATCGGTTGCTCCGATCTTCTTGAGGATCTTTCCATGATCTTCATCCACTGCCTTAGCCAATATCCTCTTTACTCCCAGCTCCTTTAGATGAAGACATATAAGCACAGAGGTGCTGATATTAGTTCCAGTGGAGACCACCACTGCATCCATATTTTCAAGGCCCAGGGCCTTTAGGCTCTCTTTGTCCGTAGCATCTAAGTAGATGGCTTCACTACAGAAAGGATCAATGGCCTGTATTCTGGTCTTCTCCTTATCTATTGCTAAGACCTCATTTCCATCCTCAAAGAGGCTCTTAACAACATGGAAACCAAATTTACCCAGCCCTATGACCGCAAACCTTTTCATATCTACTCCTTAACCTATCATAATATTCTCTTCAGCATATTCTATCTTTTTCTTAGGCCCTGCCTCCACGATGGTATATGCAAAAGTCAAAACCCCTACCCTTCCAATAAGCATTAACAATATAATGAATATCTTGTCTATGAAATTTAACTTTGCAGTTACCCCCATGGATAGCCCCACTGTTCCAAATGCAGAAATAGTTTCAAATAGAAGGGGGAGAAAATAGTGTTGATTGTTATAGGTTATCTTATAGTGGGGTATCTGGGTCAGTAGAATAAAAAATATGATAAATATTATGACCAGAGATATAATTACCAATGAAAGACTCTTTTGAACCGTGTCCATAGGGATACTCTTTTTGAACATATTAACCCTGGAACCTCCTTTAAGCCTGCTGATTCCAAATGAAATGAGCAATGCCAATGTGGTTGTCTTGACCCCCCCTCCACATGATCCAGGGGAGGCACCAAAGAACATCAAAAACATCATCAATGTCAGGGTTGGAGCGCTCAACATTGATATATCCACTGTGTTAAATCCTGCTGTCCTGCAGGTTATGGATTGAAATAGGGATACCATTATCTTCTCTAAAAATCCCCTTCCTTTTAAGATAAGATCATATTCCAATATCCAAAAAAGCAGAGCTCCTGCAATGATCAGAGAGGATGTGGTGATTAATACGGTCTTTGTCTGAACAGACAACTTACTCCTCTCACCTCTGTGGAGGAATCTTTTTTGATATATATCATAGATCACAGGAAACCCAATACCACCCAGCACAATTAAAGAGCACATGGTAATATTAAATAGAGGCGAGGCGCTATAGTTCATACCGCTATTAGAGAATAGGGAAAACCCGGCATTACAAAATGCAGATATGGAATGGAATATGGATAGATAGGCTGCTTTAAGGATGGAAAATTCCCTGACCCAGTGAAAAAAAAGCAGTAGTGATCCTAAAAACTCTACCAGAAGGGTAAATATCAATATGGAACGAAGAAGATTTAGAATGTCTCCCCTGGGTGCCTGAGAAAAGAGGTCCTGAATGATAAATCGTTGCTTAATGGAGATACTCTTTCCCATCAGATAGAATATCATTACAGAGACTGTCATTACACCTAATCCACCTATCTGTATCAGGGTTATGATTACAGTTTTACCAAAGGTGGTAAAAAATGTTCCTGTATCAACCACCACAAGCCCTGTTACACATACTGCAGAGGTAGAGGTAAATAGGGCATCTATAAAATCTATCTTTTTAGAAACATAAGAGAAAGGGAGTTCCAAAAGAATGGCTCCTATAAGAATCAGGCCAATGAAACTTAATATGATCAGTATTCCAGGATGGATCTTTCTTGTTAAAGACAAACCGGACATTACCTTTTCCCTTAGAGTTACAAGCTGTTATCCTATACATTAAGGAAGATCTTTTGGCAAGTGGTGGGATACCATACCAGCTCTAAGCAGGGTATCTATTGCCAGATTTGCCATACCCCATATGGCATCAGCAGAGAAGCACTCTTCAATGGAGCTGTCAAATAGGAGAATGATAGATGGGGAAAATTCTTCATCTCCTTTCCAAAATACAAAGATTATTGGTAATTTGGGAAAGATATTCAATTTGAAAGAGAGGTCTCCCATATCTAAAAATTCAGCACCCAGGCTTTTGGCTGATCTTCTAAAGGAGTCCATATCATCTCCATACCTCTCTATAAGGGCATCTGTGCGTAATTCATGGGGCCCTTGAAAAAAATGGGAATCTTTAAGCTCTTTTATTCCTATCATCCTATTCTTTAACTTTATCTTATAACTATTTAATAAATAAAGAAGAATACATATTTCTAATAGAGGATTTTTAACCTTTACTCCTTTTGTATCCTCGATAAACTTATTTCTTATATCTAAGACCAGAGATTGATTCATAAAATCGATTCCTATCCTATCATCCTTTAGATATCTTACTCCCCCATTTTTACAGAGTGTCTCCATATCCGCACTCTTTAACCTATCCCAATACTCCTGGGGCACCTCAATCTCTGCTCCTGAAGGAGCCCTTAAAATGGGATATTCCCTCCTTCTCCTCTCTTGCATCTCCAAAAACCCCCTGCTAAATGGATAAGGCACACTTTTAAAATGATTGCAAGGAAATCTCGGACAATCTCTCATGCAATACTCTACCTTATTTGCACTGGCACAGGCAAGAATGGGGCAAGGAGCACCGATAAATCTTATCTGGGCTGAAATCTTAGATGGGGTCTTCTCCCCCCTCCCAGAATCACAACTGGAACAATGACCTAAGATCCTCAACCCACATACATCACAGTTTATACCACATGCTCCTGTTGCCATAATAATTTAACAATATAGCTCTTCTTTTTCACAGGCACTGCTCTTTATTCTATCTACCGCCTCCTCTAAGGCCTTAAAAACATTCTCCCTTATATCCCCACCTACCATAACCAATAATATCTCTTCCCCCACTTTAAGAAAGCCTTCATTTTTATCAACTATAACTTCAAATATACCATTCATCATTTTGATATCATTGACTATTTCCTTAATTTTTTCTTCTTTATATTTGACTTTTAGCCCTTTTACTCTTCTTCCATCCCTTGAATGGGCCCTAACAATACCAAGGTGTGTGGCAATCATGCCCATGTTTTCGTAATTTGGGCTCTTCTTTATGGAAGATATCTTGGACTCTATATCCATAAACACTATTCCTCCTGATCTAATCTAAAGAGTCTCTTGGTAATATCCAAGTAAAGATCCTTTTTATTTCTGTCTGCCTTACTTTTTAAGAATAGGATTGGATCTGTAATGATCTTTTCTGTAATTGAGATAGTTAGTCTTTCTATGGCATCAATCTGCTCTTTTGAAAGTCCCTTAAAATTGGAAAAGCTCCTTTTAAATTCATTCTGTCTGATGGTCTCTGCCTTCTCTTTTAATGATTTGATTGTGGGAACTACCTCTAATGTCTTAAGCCACCTTTCAAATTTTATGAGCTCTTCATCTACTATTCTTTCTGCCTTTATTGCCTCATCTTTTCTCCGCTCCATATTTTTCTTTACCACCTCTTTTAGGTCATCAATATCATATAAATAGACATTATCAAGTCTATTGATTTTTGGGTCTATATCCCTGGGAACAGCTATATCAATAAAGAATAGAGGCCTATTTTTCCTTTTTCTAAGGATTCCTTTCACATCTTCATAGTTAATGATAATTTCGGTGGAAGCGGTTGAACTTATCACTATATCCATCTTGTTGAGACAGAGGGGGATCTCTTCAAAGGATATGGGATACCCATTAAAATATCTTGCTACCTCCATAGCTCTTTCAAATGTTCTGTTTGCAACATAAATTGATTTGACCCCATGATTTAAGAGATTTTTGGCGGCTAATTCTGCCATCTCTCCAGCACCTATTAGCAAAATCTCTTTGTCATCCAAGTTATGAAATATCTTCTTAGCCAGCTCTACAGCAGCATAGCTTACAGATACTGCTGAATCGCATATGCCTGTTTCAGTCCTTATCCTCTTTGCCACATGAAATGCTCTGTGCATTAATCTATTTATTATAACCCCTGAGGTCCTTTCTCTTGTTGCCAATCTATATGCCTCTTTTATTTGACCCAAAATCTGGGGTTCTCCCATTACCATTGAATCAAGGCTTGAAGATACTCTGAATATATGCCTTATGGCCTCTCTACCCTCTTTATAATATAGATGCCTTAGTATAATATCCCTCCTGATATTACCCATATCAGAGATGGCGGAGATCACATATTCCTGTGCCTTTATCTTATCTTCAGTTGTATATAGGGCCTCTATTCTATTGCAGGTTGAGATAAAGAGACACTCTTTTATATCTTCATTCTTTTTGATAAGCGATAAAGCTACTTTTTGATGATTTGGATCTTTTGCAATACATTCCCTTATCTCTACAGGTGCGGTATTGTGATTCATTCCAAGTATGGCTATATCTATCATATACGCCCTTGAAAATATTTAAAGGTATGATAGCTGCTTAAAAATAGATTTACCCCAATAAAGGAAAAGATTAGCACTATAAAGCATATGATAGACATAATTGCAGCCTTTCTCCCTCTCCATCCCACTGCTAACCTTTCATGCAGAAGTGCTGCATAGAAGATCCAGGTTATGAGTGACCAGGTCTCCTTTGCATCCCATCTCCAATATGTGCCCATAATATATTGGGCATAGATGGCCCCCGTGATCATCCCTATAGTTAGGAAGAGAAACCCATAGATAATTGTATAATAATTCAGGCTATCAAGGGTGGCAAGCGAGGGAAGCCGACTGTATAGAGATCCAAATCTCTTATTCTTAATCTGATTTTCCTGCAATATATATATGATTGAAACTATAAATGTAATGGCAAAAAAGGAATTTCCCAAAAGACTTGTTATGATATGAAGATTTAACCATATGTTTTTAAAAACAGGCCTTATCTCCCATACTCTCTCAGGTATTGATATACCTATTAACATCAGCAAAAGTGAAAAGGGGATCAAAAATGATCCAAGGACCATGAGTCTGAATCTCAGATGAACTAAGATATATATACCCACTATAATCCAGGACATTAAGCAGAAAGTGGAGCTAAAACTTAAGGCAGGAACAACTCCTATATTAAAAAATTTAAAAAATATATGAAAAGTATGAAAAACAAAAGCAGGAATCAAGATCTTAAATGTTAATTCAAAGATCTTTTTCCTCTGGGTTATTATAAATACGATAAAACCTGCCGAGGAAATAAGATAAAGTATAAATGCTATATGATAAAATAATTTACTCATAAATTAAGCATCCATTATATCAATTAGTTTATTTAATGGAATTTTAATGCCAGTGATCTCTTCCACTTTAGAACATACCTCTTCATATCTATTCTCTTTTATAAGGGATATAAGGGAGGAGTCCACAAGTTTATAAAACACCTTTTTGTTCTCCTCTGAAGATTGGCCCTTGGATATTATGCTCTTTCTTATATACTTCATTAGATTTAAAAAGAGCTCATATTCCCTTCCTAATATATCTTCAAATCTTTCCCTAAGCCTTTTTGATAATGCAGGGCTATTTCCAGAGGTAGATATGGCAACTATAAGATCTCCCCTTCTTACTATAGATGGGACAATGAAATTACATTCTTTGGGATTATCAACCACATTTACCAGAATATTCCTCTTTTTAGCCTCTTTACTAATTTTTTTATTTAATTCAGTATTATCAGTTGCAGCTATCACCAGGGTGGAATCATTAAGAATCTCCGGATTAAATTGACCACCCTCATATTTAACTCTTCCACCCTCTATGTATTGCTTAAGCCTCTGATCCAATCTCTTTGCCACTAAATGGACATTCGCCCCACACATTAAAAGTGTCTCTACCTTTCTAAATGCCACCTGTCCCCCGCCTATGACTACTACCTTCTTCCCTCTTAGCTCCAAAAATACAGGATAGTATCTCATACGTATCTATCTGCCATCTCACTTATAAATTCTTCCACACCCTTCTCCCCTTTCTCATCCATTATCTGATTCATAAGATTCTCTATCTTTCTATATGTATCTGAGTCTCTATACAGATCATCAATGGATCTGTAAACACCCCCTCTCCTTCCGATCCTATATATCAATCTTTCATGTTCAGGAAGATTTTTATATCTTTCAATAACATTCAGCATCTTCTCCTTATCTTCAGGTAATTTTCCAGATATATCTTCCAATAGATTCATTATATGATCACTTGTTATATAGCTTGATATCCCGTCCAAGGTCTCAATAAATAGTCTTATCTCTTCAACTATCATATCATCCGATTGCATCTTAAATTCTCCCTTCCTAAGTTTTTCATAAAGTGGAGCACGGGAGGGCACTCTAAGGCTTCTAAGCCTTATAAAATGGGGATTTATCTCATTTAAAACCTTTGCTGTCTCTATTGCATGCTCTTTCCACATATCCTCTCCACCAAGGCCAGGCATTACATATTCGGAAAGCTCCATTCCTGCCTCTATCACCTTTCTTCCCGCTTCAATGTGCTGTCTTGCACTAACCCCCTTTTTCATAAACTTTAGGACAGGATCATAGCCTGACTCCAGACCTATATGGATTCTGTCAAGTCCTGCATCTCTTATCTCCTTTAGGGACTCCACACTCTTTCTGACCACCGTGCGAGCTCTGGAATATGATGTCACCCTCTTAACTTCAGGAAATCTTTTTCTTAAATATCTCAATACCTCTACCAGGTCCTTTGTCTTCATAACCAGATTATCCGCATCCTGAATAAAACAATTACCTGTTCCATAATATAGCCACATGGCAATGCTTCTGAAGCTCTCACTGTAATTCGGAGAGGAAAAGATATATGAGATAACCTGATCACTGATATCCCCTGCCTCCCCCAAGCTCCAAGAGAGTGCCTTTATCTCATCAGCTATATCCCGTGCGATATCTATATCTCTCTTTATCTCATCTACTGATCTCAGCGAAAACTTTTTCCCTTTATATACAGGACAAAATAGGCACTGATTCCAGGGGCAATTCCTGGTAAATCTCAAAAGCAGACTCTTTGCCTCATTTGGAGGCCTTATAGGACCTATTTCAAATTCTGCCATAGTCTTTCTCCTAATTTACTTGATTTATAGAGATACTACTAATAAACATATATAATAAGTCTATAATTTCAACATAAATCATATTAGTTGATCATAGCTTTTTATTAGTTAAAATTATTTGAAATATTTAAAATTTAGTTAGATTTATGAAAGTAAATAACTATTTGATGTATAATGAGGAAGAGATTGTAAGGCTTGAGCAGAATGTCAATGTTGAGGAGCTCAAAAAACAGGCTAAGTGGTGTGGACTAAGGCCTGGGATGAGGATCTTAGAGGTTGGTTGTGGCCCTGGGAAGACCACATCTATCCTATGGGAAATGATACAGCCATATGGAGAGATAGTGGGGGTAAGTTACTTGGATGAGATGATAGAATATGCACAAAAGACCTATGGGAACAGAGAAGGGATCTATTTTCATAAGCAGGACTTTTTATCTTCTTTTACCCACTTGGGTACATTTGATATTATATGGCTCCGATTTGTTCTTGAATATCACAAAAATGAGGGATTTGATATACTTAAAAATCTAACTAAGGTCTTGAAATCAGGAGGATATCTCTGTCTTTTAGATCTGGATTATAACTGTTTAAGCTATTATCCCATTCCCCAAAAAATGGAAGATATCATTGTTAAAGCCGTCCATAGACTTAAAGAGGAATATAACTTTGATCCTTTTGCAGGGAGAAAATTATACACCTATCTTTATGACCTGGGTTTTAGAGATATAGAGGTGGATATAAGGCCCTATCACCTCATATTTGGTAAGATAGGGAATAATGAGCTATTTAATTGGATAAAAAAGGCAGAGGTATTATCGGATAAATTAGGAGATATATTTAGTCAATATCCTGGTGGGAAAAAGAGATTTTTAGAGGATTTCAGAAAATTACTTTTAGATGAAAGGCGATTTATATATACACCTCTGATCCTTTGTAAAGGTATTAAACCCTAAAAAATACTCTATCTATCCAGGATCTGCCTAACTGACTTTAAGAGCTGACTCATATTATATGGTTTTGAGATATACCCTTGAACCTTATCCTCCATAGAAGAGAGGGTGTCTCCATTTACAGAATAGCCGCTGGATATAAGGATCTTTGCAGATGGATTCAATTTTAAAAGTTCTTCTAAGCATCTCTTTCCGCCCATCCCTGGCATTATTATATCCAAGATAATTAGTGCAATATTGTCCTTTTCCTTTTTATAAATCTCAATTGCCGACTCACCATCTCTTGCTGTAATAACGCTGTAGCCAAAACCTTCAAGAATCTCCTTTCCAAGCTCCAGGATATTTTCCTCATCATCGACCAATAGGATTGTCTCTGATCCGCCCTTATTAAAAATCATCCCCTTTTCATCATGATCAGCCTGTATCAAAGTAGAAGTGTCTTTTATTGCAGGGAAATATATGCTAAAGGTAGTTCCCTTCCCTTTTTTACTATCGCATTTAATATATCCACCATGATTTTTAACGATACCATATACCATGGCTAAACCTAAACCTGTCCCCTTTCCAGCCTCTTTGGTGGTAAAAAAGGGTTCAAATATCCTCTCTACCACATCTTCATCCATACCTTCTCCTGTATCAGATACCTGTAACAGCACATATTCACCCACCTTAGCTCCTATATTTTTTTTGCAAAATTCCTCATCAATTGTGAAGTTTTCAGTATGAAATAGTAATTTCCCTCCCTCTGGCATAGCATCCCTTGAATTTACAGCCAGATTCATTATTATCTGTTCAATCTGCGCCTTATCTGCCTTAATCTTTTCAATATCTTCAGACAGATCCAGCTCAATTGTTATCATCTTAGGAATGGTCCTTTCTAAGACTTTGCTAATCTGGATTATTTCGGCATTCAGATCTATCTCCTTTAATTTAGGTTCTACCTTTCTGCTAAATATTAGGATTCCCTTTATAAGCTCTGTGGCACGCTCAACAGCCTTTTCCACCTCTCTTAGATATTTAAGCTCTGGATCATCCTCCTCTTTCTTATATATCAACATCTGAGTAAATCCGTATATAGCCTGCAAGATATTATTGAAATCATGTGCAATTCCACCTGCCAAGGTGCCGATTGCCTCCATCTTCTGAGCCTGAAGAAGTTGTAATTCCAGGGCCTTTTTCTCCTCATATGCATTTCTTAACTCTGTTATGTCATTTCCAATACATAGGATCTCTTTTATCTCCCCATTTTTTAAAATGGGTCTATATGTCCACGCAATTAAGACCCTTTCCCCATTCTTCCTCTGGTTTTCCATATCCCTTATTATGTAAGTTGCCGAAGAATCCAACTTTTTCATGATATCTCTAAATTCGGTGATTATCTCTTTCTGCTTAGGAATTATTGTATCATATACACTCCTTCCTAAGATCTCTTCTTGAGTATATTGAAAGAATTTTAATCCAAATCCATTTATAAAATTGATTTTACCATTAAGATCTATTTGCATAATTATACTATTTGCACCTTCCACAAGCTCCCTATATTTTCTCTCCCTTTCCTGAATCTCTTGAAATGCTCGTGCATTAACTATGCTTAAGGCGGCCTGGGATGCAATACCCATCAAAAGATTCATATCGCTTTCAGTAAGTGGTCTTTCTGATCTCTTAGTATCTACAGCAATAATTCCCAATGGTTCCTCTTTATAGACAATAGGGACACAGATCAAAGACTTTACATCCATCTGATCAATCAATCTTTGACTCTTTAGTGAAAATTGCTCTTTGATATGCTCAATATTGTTAATTATAAATGGCCTATTTTCCTTATAAGACCTTACAAAGATCCCTTTTGATCTCTCTTTGTCAAGATGGAACTCTGCCGCCTTTAAGATCTCCTCTTCTTCCCTTGAATACCCATATCCTGATATATATCTAAGTCTACTTTTATCTTCATTGGATAGCATTATAATACATCTATCAAAATCCAACCTCTTTTCCATAAATTCTGTTAACTTAGATAAAAGAAGACCAATATCAGGTATGGTAAGGGTTGCATTTCCTATCTCCTGAATAAGAGAGGTATTATTGTATCTCCTGTCCATTTCATCTAATAATTCCTTAGCCACATCTCCTTGCTGCTGGATAGTCTTCTTTAATTCATTTATCTCCATATAATTTGTTAAAAGAGAAATCAGAAAGGCAACAGATAGAGATATCAATACAAGGATATGTATGTTTTCAGTGTTAAACAGAAAATACGATATGCCCAATCCTAAGATCAAAAAGATAAAGATATAATTACGGACTCTCTTTAATATATTATACTTAGGCTCTTTCCACGAAATAATGTACCTACACCGTGAATCCCCCCTATGAATACATTCAGGATGCTTCACATCAGCCCATTTCCCGTGAAACCATTTCCCTAAGCCTTCAAAAATCCCAATCCGATTTTCACATTGATATGGTCTTTCTTTTATATGTTCTTTGGGTATGCATATTATTTCTACTTTATTCTTACTTAACTTTTTGCTTTTTATAACTGCTGCCTTACTCATTATTGGATAGAGTTTTTCCATTAATAAAAATGCATGTTGTAGGGTTAATAAACCTAAAGTTAAATATTTAGCAGCTTCTAATCTTTTTGAATAAGCAACAAACCTCCCCGCTTCTCTTGGTATATTTTTAAAAGGAATTTTCTGCTGTAATTGTGCATGGAAATTTTCTATCTGTTCTTGAGAGAGCCAATGTGATTCATCTTCAATTTCAGATCGTTTAATACCTGAATTCTCCAACAGAATATCCAAATCAATATTTTTTTAAATTAAAAGCTAAGAATAGTGCATTTAACCATGCTTCTCTATCCCAATCTTGGATTAAACAACATGTCAAAAAAGCGAAAAGAGATTTTTCATATTGGTGTATTTTGTTTAAATAGACTCCGTAATTAAACCAAGCTAACCCACATAAGGGATCAGATTTTATCGCTTTTTCTAATAAAATTAAAGATTCCCTTTCTTCTCTAGGGAATTCGGCTTCTTGGGTAATAAATGAAATAGCTAAACGAGTTTCCCTATGAGGATTTTCTAAGTTGTTGTTAATAAAGAATTTAACAATAAGATGCTTTAGATAAAATTCACTTTCAGGATTATTCACGCTTTTAAGGTATTTATAAAACCATTTTTCTGCTTCTTTAAATCTTCCTTGGAAAAATAAAGAATCAGCTATTAGAGCAAATATGAGAGGTTCGAAGTGTCTTGATAAATTCCAAGCTTTCAAATAACATTTTTCACTCCACACATAGTGTCCTACCAAAAATAGACAACCCGCAATTTCATACCACCAATAATCTCTATTCAAATAATTCGGTTCGTGTTTTCTTGCTAACATATAATATCTAATAGCCTTTCTTGGCTCACCATATGCCCTAAACGAATTTGCCAAATTATAATATCTGTCTCTTATACACATCTCCGAGCCCACGAGACTAGGCATGATCTCGTATGCCGTCTTCTGCTTGA
>CBFDUE010000065.1:0-12954 GCA_965613025.1 uncultured bacterium | reverse complement strand
TTGCGAGGGTCTTAAAAGACCCGAAGCAATCTATAAAAGGTATGAGATTGCTTCGCTTCGCTCGCAATGACAGGGGTTTGGTCTCCGACCCAGAGGGTCATTCGACCCGACTCCGTCCTAGAGGGGACTCCGCCCCGGCAGGGAGGGGAGTGTAACTCCCAGTGTAAAAAGGGGTTATGCAAATCTCTCCATTTTAAAAGAGTGCATTCAAGCAAGCCTATCTTTTCAGTTAGAATTACAAAAGATTATCTGTCTATAGGGATATTAGAGAAAAATGAAATTATATGGTTTTGGATAGGTAATCACGAAGAGTATGAAAAAATTGATAAAAGGTCACACCGCCACTTAGTTTTAGCGTTAAAATTAATGAGTAAGATTGAAATATGGTTTTAACTGAGGGCTTTTCTTTTTCCTCCTCTTACTATGAGCCTTTCTTTTTCAGGAATAGGTGGTGGAGCGGGCTTACCTACAAGTCTCTCTATTGCCTTAAAGCGAGGTGGACATGCCTCAAAACATGTTCCACATCTGATACACTTTTCCTGATCAATTACATGGATCAGATTCTTGCCACCAGATATGGCATCAACCGGACACTTTCTAAGACATACCATACAGGCCTTGCACTTTGAAGGATCAATGTAGTAGGTGGGGACCTCTTTTAGAAGGGTCTCTATCTCTTCAATGCTATAGAGTTCACTGTATTTTTTGGGATCATCTAAGAAGAGAGAGAGCTTATCCCTCTTTGCAATCTTTATATAGGGCACAAGCCTTATAATATCACTTAGCCTTTCCCTGTATCCATCCTCACTAAACCCATCTCCAATTCCAAGGGGACCGAGCTCTCTTATCTTTTCAATAAATTCATTAATAACTTCAGCAAAAAGGATCCCATCTGCAGATGACATAAACTCTATCCTGAGCCTTTCTGGATTTATCCCTATATGCTCTAATAGCCTTTTTAAGAGCATCACCATATTGAGTGCATGATAGTTCCCATTGGTGGTATAATTGCATTCACCCAGACGACAACCGCCTATAAATACACCATCCATCCCATTTAAAAAGGCACGGAGCACAAACTCCATATCCACCCTTCCACTACACATGACACGCACAAGCCTTATCTCTGATCCATACTGTAGCCTGGAAACTCCAGCTAAATCCGCTGCACCATAACCTCACCAATGACATACAAAACCCAATATTCTTGGCTTAAACTTTACAGAACCTGCCATCTCTTATAACACCTCATTAAGATAATTTTTTAACCATATTACTTAACTGCCATGCGGATCTCATGGCTCTCTGCCTCTTCAAATACCGCATCTATCTGACTGATAAGCTCCTGATCAGTATAGTGTTTAAGCTGTATCGCACCTGTAGGACATTTGGAATTACAGAGCCCATCCCCCTTACATAGCACCGGATTTACTTTTGCCTTTTTGCCACCCTTTGTCTTAAAAAACTCTATGGCACCATAGGAGCATGCTGAGATACAGGCTCCACATCCAATACACCTCTTCTCATCCACAACACAGACAGAGCCAGAGGCAACTACAGTATCATGGCTCAAAAGCGTCAATACCCTGCCTGCCGCACCATATGCCTGATTTATCACCTCCTGGATATGCTTTGGATAATGGGCAGAGCCACATAGAAACACACCCTCTGTGGGAAACTCAACAGGCCTCAGCTTTACATGTGCCTCCTTAAAAAAGCCATCGGGATTAAGGGATACCTTAAATAGCCTGGATATCTCTTCAGAGCCATCTGACGGAATAACAGCAGAAGACAAAACCAAAAGATCCACATCAATTGCAAGGGTTTTGTCCAAGATCTGATCCTTTACCACAACCCTTAAGACACCTTCATCTATAAGATCTACCTTTGGTAAATCTTCAGGTTCAAAACGAATAAATCTCACCTCTCTGTCTGCTGCGTCTCTATAGTAGTCCTCTTTGAATCCATATGTCCTCATATCTCTAAACAGGATATATATATCCATATCAGATGAAAGCTCTTTTAATTTTAGAGCATTCTTTATGGCATGGGAGCAACATACCCTGCTACAGTAGTTCCTGTGCTCATTTCTGCAGCCCACACACTGAATCATAACCACACTCTTTACATCCTTAAGCCTCTCATCCTTCTTTGCAATAAGCTCTTCCAACTCCAATTGCGTCATAACCCTATCGTCTTTTCCATACATATATTCCGTGGGTCTGTATTCCTGAACCCCCGTTGCAATAACGGTTGCACCATGCCTTATTCGGGTGATTCCTCTATCTGACCTTACCTCAGTTTCAAAATTTCCCACATATCCTGTGGCATCCAAAATGGAGGCATTGGTATATACATGAATGAGAGGATGTTCATACACCTCTCTTATAAGCCCTCTTAAGTATCTCTGTACATCCATCCCCTCCAAGGTAAAATAGAGCCTCTTTGCCATTCCTCCAAGATCTTTATCTTTTTCCACCAGATGCACCTCATATCCCTGATTGGCAATGGAAAGGGCACAGGTCATACCCGCCACTCCACCACCTACAACAAGGGTTGCCTTATTTACAGGGAGTTCAAACTCTTTGAGTGGCTCTAAGCAGATAGCCCTTGCAACTGCCATCCTGACAATATCCTTTGCCTTCTCTGTTGCATCCTCCTTTTCCTTTGAATGCACCCAGGAGCAGTGCTCCCTTATATTTGCCATCTCCAAGAGATATTGATTAAGCCCTGCCTCTCTGAGGGTATCTTGAAATAGAGGCTCTAAGGTCCTCGGGCTACATGCAGCAATGACAACCCTGTTTAAATTCTTCTCCTTGATGGTATCCGCTATCTCTTTGTTATAATTAGAGGCACATGAAAATAGCTGCTCCTGTGCATATACCACATGGGGAAGCCTGGATGCATAGTCAACCACCTCTGGAACATTCACTACCCTTCCTATATTTGCACCACAGTGGCATACAAAGACCCCTACCCTGGGCTCCTCATCTGAAACCTCCCTTTCTATGGGATATTCCTTCTCCTGAGATAACTTCCCCCTCCTGTAATTTAATAGCTCCCCACACTTTGAACTTGCACCACTTGCACTATATACCGATTCCGGTATATCAATAGGCCCTTGAAAGGCTCCTGTTACAAATATCCCTGCACGAGTTGTCTCAATGGGATTTTGGGGATTGGTCTTACAAAAACCATGTGGTTCAAGCTCAATTCCAAATTTCTCTGAAAGCTCCTCTGCATCAGAAGGGGGTCTGAGGCCAACTGAAAGGACCACCATCTCAAATTCTTCCTCTTTAACCCCTTCATCCACTGTGGAATACCTGATAGTTACATTTTTATTCTCTGCCACCTCCCTTCCCACAGACACATAGCTTCTTATAAATCTCACACCAGGAAGATCATTTGCCCTCTGATAAAACCTTTCAAAGTCTTTACTGTAAGAGCGGATGTCATTGTGAAATATGGTGGCTTCAATCTCAGGGTCATGTTCCTTTGCAAGGATCACCTGCTTCTGTGTATATGTGCAACACACTGAAGAGCAATAGCTGCTGCCTCCTGGCCTTACCTGACGCGATCCCACACACTGAATCCAGGCAATCTTCTGTGGATGCCTTCCATCAGAAGGCCTTCTTATCTCTCCATCATATGGGCCTGTAGAAGACAGTAGCCTTTCAAAATCCAGACTGGTTATAACATTTTTAAACCTTCCATAGCCATAGTCCCCCCTCAATCTTGGGTCAAATATCTCAAAGCCAGGTGCTAAGACTATGGCACCTACATTGAGTTCGATCTTCTCTTCCCTCTGAGTAAAATCAATTGCCTCATTTTCACATACCGCCTCACAGATCCTGCATTTCTTCTCCTTAAGATAGAGGCAGTTCTCATCTATATAGGTTATAAGGGGAACTGCCAGTGAGAAATATATATGAATAGCCTTGCTATAACACAACTCCTGATTATATGGATCAGGCACAGATACAGGACAATACTCCACACAGGTGGTGCACCCCGTGCATCTGTCTTCAATAATATAACGGGGCTTTTTGATAAGTGTAACCTTGAAATCTCCCGCCTCACCTTCAACACCCTTAACCACCGTGTTAGTCAAGATCTCAATGTTGGAATGACGGTCGGCCTCGACCATCTTGGGTGCAAGTATTCAGGTAGAGCAGTCATTGGTGGGAAAGGTCTTATCCAGTTGTGCCATCTTCCCACCAATAGAAGGGGACTTCTCCACTAAATAGACCCTGAATCCAGATTCTGCCAAATCAAGGGCTGCCTGAATACCACTTACCCCTCCACCCACCACCATCACATCACCAAATTCACCCTCTTTAAGAGTCTCAATAAGCCTATCTTCCACTTTCCATATCCCCCCTTTTTAGATCACTTCCTGAACTATCTCTGTTATATCTCTTATCTCTATCGTTACATCTTGGCCCTGATCTTCCAGGGTCTTCCTGCTGTCTTCAAAATTGGTGATACAATAGGGGCAGGAGGTGACAAGCACCTCTGCTCCCACTTCCATTGCCTGAAAGACCCTAAGATCTGAAAATCTCTCACCCTTTTTTGTCTCCATCCATATCCTGCCCCCCCCTCCACCACAGCAGAGGCTGTCTTGAAAAGACTCTGGCATCTCAACAAACTCTAATCCAGGTATCTTCTTTAAGATCTCCCTTGGCTCACGGTATATACCATTATGTCTGCCTAAGTAACATGGATCATGATAGGTAACCCTCTTTCCATATTCCTTGCTGAACTCAAGCCTTCCTTCACTTATAAGCTCAAGCAGATACTGTGAGATATGAACCACCTCAAAATTTACCATAAATTCAGGATATTCATTCTTAAAGGTATGATAGCAGTGAGGAGAGGAGACCAATATCTTCTTTACTCCATTGTCAATAAATGTCTTGATGTTTTCTTTAGCCAGACGTCTAAATAGCTCCTCATCTCCCGCCTTTCTTATACTCTCTCCACAGCAATTCTCCTTTTCGCCCAATATCCCAAAATCAACCCCCGCTCTATTTAAAATCTCTGCTGTTGCCTTTGCCACCCTCTTCATCCTTGGATCATAGCAGAGATAGCAGCCCGGGAAATACAGGATCTCCATCTCTTCAGAAAAAGAGCTTAAAGACAGCCCTTCTGCCCAATCCGCCCTGTGTGCTCGCTCTTCACCAAGCGGATTCCCCTCAGCCACAAGGCTTGCACTGGCAGTGCGAATGGGCTTTATAGGCTCTGGAAATACCCCATACTCGGTCCCTATCCTTCTAAGTGCCATTACAAGCTCTATTATCTTAACACCCCTTGGACAGTTCATAGGGCATCTTCCACAGGTGGTACATCGCCACATATCTTCGCTTTCTATCTCAGTCATCCCAAATGCAGCCTGCCTGATCACCCTTCGCATACTAAAGTCAATCACCCTGTTCCAGGGACACAGTGTATCACACATACCACACTGATAGCAGTGCCTGTATACATCCCCCTGCTTTTCCCTTATAATATCTACAATCTCTCTGTAATCGGCCACATTCTCTATCATCACTTAAGACCTCTTCCCTGCTCTTTCTTTGAACTTGAAATCCTCAAGACAGTATCCATAACCTTATCAAGACCAAACTTATCAATCAGTGCCTCAAGCCCCATATCCAGCTCTTCTGGTCTTTCCTCCTCCTCACCCTCTTCCTCCCTCTCCTCATAGGTAAGGGCATCTACCAAGCAGACCTCAACACATCGGGGCTCATCCAGTGGGGGTTCATTTTCACACATATCACATTTTAGCGGAAGCCCAGAGTCTGGCTCTTTAAAGATCTCCCTGGATGGACATGAGGCCCTGCAGAAGAGACATTCATCATATTCCTTCCCATCAATAATGTATCTATCCCTTCCCATACACTCAGAGGCCGTATAGGGGCCTGCAAATACAGGCACAAACATATTCCTTAAAGGATCAAAATGCACCTTTATCCTGGCCCTTTCCGGATTAATGGTTCCATACTTGGGATCTGAATGAAAGGCAGAGCATACCGCCTCACATGCCCTGCAACCATTACACTTGTCTGCATCAATCTTTATCTGTTTAACTATCTTCTTCTTTCTCTCTTCCACGACACCTCTCCCATATCTCTTATTTAATCTTCCTCTCTTAAAATACCTCTCTCTATCAGATCTTCTGCCACATACCCTAAACCCAGTCTCTCCAAGGTCTCTTTCTTAGGAATGCCTTCCCTGTTCCAACCCTTATACTCATAATAGCCGTCCAGCAACTTCTCTTCATATTCTGGAAATCGCTTCTTCCAGTGATCCTCAGGGGGTTTTTCATCCTCTCTTCTAAGACCCCTTCTAATATTCAATGCCCTTAAAAGGGTCCTATTTCTGAGTGCAATCTCCCAAAGGGTATCCTCATCAATATCTAAGCCCGTTGCGGCAGAAATCAGCTTGGGCAGATTGTGTATATGATATGGAGGTTTTATAGGAAAGGAGGAAAGCCCCGCACATATGCCGGTTGAATCATCAATATAGTGCATGGTCTCCTGCCAATCCACAAGCTCATATATGAGATCAGGTGGGGGATAAAATGGAAACCTCTTGTCTTCATCCCCCCACTCCAGCATGAATTTTTTAAATCGCTCTTCCTTACCTGTGGGGATATGAGGCCAGTCCTTTACAAACTCCTCTCTATAGTCTTTTGGAAGGGGGGCCTGAGGCACCTGGCCTTCAATCTGAGTGATATTTCCCTTCTCTCCTGTGGCATACATGAGATAGTAGATGGGATTTAACATCCCCAGTTTAATGACCATCTGTTCATGCTTCTTGGTGGTGTTATGATCAAACCTTTCTGCCCCTTTCCCTATCTGCCTGGCTGCCCAATAGACACCATTTGCAAGCACATCTCCAATACCTTCCCTTCTTACAATCTTTTCTAACAGATAAAAGAACCTGTCTTCATTTTTAGAAGGAAAGTCTGGAAGATCCTGATCTGTGAGGATCCCGTTTTCATATAGCTCTATTGCAAATGCCATAACCTGGGGGGCGGTGAATCCATCTACTCCGTATTCCTGAGCCAGTCCTGCTATCTTAAAGCCAAAGTCCAGATCATCTGCCATTGCGGCCATCACATAGGTAAGTTTTGAATAACATTTCATCATGTATCTGTGGGTCTTTAGCCTTGGATGCCTGATTATGGCACCACACCTAAGAGGGCAATTATAACAGCTAACCAACCTCTCAATGGAATTTCGCTGGGTCTCTGCCCACTTCTTTTCAATCTCTTCATTCCAGAAATCCTTTCTTCTAACCCTTGCATGCCCCCAGGCAAAGCTGGTGGTATGCCATTTTTCATCATATATGGCCATCTCCTGCGGGGAGCCTATCCCTGCAAGAATGGCTGGAACACCCTTTATGGGATGCTGTTGACGCCATTCTATATACTTGAGCACCTCTTCATAGATCTTCCAAAACTCATCCGGTCTTGCTATGTTTATATCCTTTGTGCCTCTAACCGCTATGGCCTTTAGCCCCTTAGAGCCCATTACAGCACCTAACCCAAGCCTGCTTGCACTGTTTCTGGCATGTTCCACTGACGCAAAATATACCCTATTTTCTCCGGCCAATCCAATGGCTATAACCTGTGCCCTGGGCTCATTTAACTCCTCACGAATGGCCTCAGCGGTCTCCAGAGCACCTTTCCCTCTAAGATGACTTGCATCCCTTATCTCCACCTTATCGTTATTTATCCAGAGATATACAAGATCTGAAGATCTTCCCCTCACCACCACCCTGTCATAGCCTGCGTATTTGAGCTCTGGACCCCAAAACCCTCCCATCATAGAAAATCCCATAAGTCGGGTCTGGGGAGAGTAGCTGGTTATAATGGTCCGATTAGCACCGATGGTGAGCGTTCCATTTAAAAGACCTGGTCCAAATATAATAAGATTATCCGGGGAAAAGGGATCAATATCAGGTGAAACCCTGTCCCACATTATCTTACAATTGATTCCCAATCCACCCAAGTAGAGCTCTGTATCTGAAGGATCGGTCTCCATCCTATCAATACTTCCTGTTGACAGGTCCACCTCCAAGTTATATCCTGTCTCTGCATATCTCATGTTTTCCCCCTCTTATCTCAAAACAGTTAAAATGTAAATACACTTTAGCTATAATGTAGTTACATGTCAAGAAAAATTTATAAAAGGTGCGGATTGATCCTATCTTTTGAAAAAGGCCTTTTTAAATATATAGACTATCAAGAATAGACACAATAGGATAACTATGGCAATCTGATACCTTGTAATTATATCAGATACTGCAGAGCTAAAAAACTGCCAATTTTTCCCTATCAAATATCCCATATATATCCATATACCATTCCAGAGAGCCGAACCAATTAAACAGTATATAGCAACCGTTGAAGGTCTTAGCTTTGTAATCCCTGCTGATATGGATATTACAGATCTTATCCCTGGCAAAAACCTGTTGATCAAGACAAAGAGATACCCATATCTTTCAAACCACTTAATTGCCCTTTCAATATCAGATCTTTTGAAAAACCATATATCACCCTTTAAGAATCTGTCTCCCAGAACTGTTCCAATCCAAAAGAGCAACATAAATCCTAAGAAAGTTCCCAAAATTGTAGAGATACATACCCAGAGCAGATTCAAGACCCCTTTCCCTACTAAAAAGGCGCCAAATACAAGCACTGTGTCACCAGGAACAGGTGGTATAAGATTCTCTAAGACACAAAAGAATCCCAAAACCAGGTATATATAAGGAAGGGGGAGTAATTGAATTGTATTTAACCATTCTTCCATAATGCTTATTACTGAAGGATAGAAACAGAGATTAAAACTACAATTGAAAAAAATCAAATTTATTATTAACTTCACCCATATTATTCGGAAAATATGTATCAATAAGGGGGTGATGATATGGAGATTGCGGATTTGCTTAAGCAGGCTGAAAAGATAGCAGGGATGAAGATGCTGAAAAGGGACCTGGAAAGGGCCATATCTGCTATACAGGTAACAGGCGATTTCTGGAAGATTACGGATATAGCAAATCTATGTGTTCCAGTGGCATCTGCTATTGTAGAGGTTCTCTTAAATAAAGATATGGTCCATATCAATTCGGATGAGGATATTATTTTAACAGATAAGGGAAAGAATTTTGCTAAGACCCAAGGTATCTATCCCCTAAGGAGATATATCTGTGAAGGATGTGAAGGACGAGGAATCCCCTTTTATGCTGATTTAGATCTTTACAGACGCTTTGTTCAACTTACAAAAGAGAGGCCTTCTCCTCTTCAGAAATATGATCAGGCATATGTTACCCCAGAGACCACCGTCTCCAGGGTGCTTTTTATGGAATCTAAGGGGGATCTAAGGGGTAAAAAGATAATAGTTCTGGGCGCAGAAGATGATCTTCTTGGCCTTGCAATAGCCCTAAGTGGCAAGGCAAAGGAGGTGTATATATTAGACATAGACCAGAGATTAATTGAATTTGACAGGGAGATATTCAACTCTCTTGGTATTGATAATGCATATGCAGAGGTTATGGATCTCAGGATACCCCTCCCTGAGGAGCTGATTGGCAGATTTGATGTATTTGTTTCAGACCCACCTGAAACCATTTCAGCCCTTAAGGCGTTTGTGGGAAAAGGAATAGCCACATTAAGGGATGAGGGAGGAGCTGGCTATTTCGGTCTCACCTTGAGGGATTCATCCCTTAGAAGATGGAAGGAGTTTCAGACCATCTTAGCCGTTGAATATGGAACAGTTATTACAGATATAGTTCAAGACTTTAACCAGTATGTAAACTGGGAATACCATGTAGATACTAAAGCAGCAGCCATTGCACCTGTAAAGAGGCCACCAAAAGAGATATGGTATAGATCTGCATGGTATAGAATAGAGGCACTACCCGGTTTTAAGAGATTCAATGATATGATAGAAGAAGACTCCCTATATCTTGACGAAGAGAGTTCAACTACCTGAATCCTCTTTGGGGCTGAGCTCTGGAGCAGTAATTCTCTTTAGGGATACTCCTATCTGATCCCCTGAAGGAAGGGCTGAATCTGTTCCAATTCCCAAGTCTCTAAATCTTCTGGCAGTTACCAGAAGTCTGCTTTCCAATGACCCTATGGCCCTGTTATAGCTCTGAACAGCCCTTGAAAGGGCCTTTCCGAGTTCATCAAAATGTTGTGAGAGAATGGCTATCCTCTCATATATCTCCTTCCCTAAGCTGCTTATTGCCTTAGCATTCTCTTCCATCTTCTGCTGTCTCCACCCATAGGCAATGGCTCTTAGCAGTGCAATCAGAGTAACAGGAGAAGAGGGAAGAACCCTTCTGTTTACCCCTTCTTCAATCAGTGAGGGATTCTGCTCAAGGGCGGTACTAAAAAACACCTCACCTGGTAGAAACATGACCACAAATTCAGGAGTGGGTTCAAACTGCTTCCAGTATTCCTTAGAAGATAGCCTTATCATATGCCTTCTTATCTGCTCTGAATGCTCCTTGAGATATGCCTTTCTTTCCTCTTCGTCCTCGCATTCAATGGCCTTTAGATATGCGGATAGGGGGACCTTTGCATCCACAACAATGTTCTTTTCATTGGGCAGCTTGATGATCATATCAGGTCTCAATGCCTTATAATTTTCAGAGACGGGTTGTTCTAAAAAATCGCAATGGGGCATCATACCTGCCATCTCAACCACTCTCCGCAACTGTATCTCCCCCCATCTACCCTTGACCGTGGGCATCTTGAGTGCCTGAACAAGTCTGGATGTCTCATTTCTCAGTTCATTTTGAGTCTTTATAAGGGAACTTATCTGCTCTTTAAGGCCTGAGTAGGCTGAGACCCTCTCTTTTTCAATGGCATGGAGCTTTTCATCAACCTTTTTAAGAGATTCCTTAAGGGGTTGCACCAATTCACTAATTGCCATCTGTCTCTTTTCCAGATCCCCTTTTGCACCTTGTATAAAGCTTTCAAGGGTTGCCTTTGCAAGCTCTAAAAAAGACTCATTATTACTCTTCAATGCCTCTGAAGATAGGGCCTTAAAGGCATCACTAAGTGCGCTTTGTGCATCTTCAAGGAGTTTTCGCTTCTCATCCCAAGACTTTTGCTCCTCTTCAAGACGGGTCTTAAGGGTTGATAGCTCTTCCTTAAGCTGGCTGTTTTCATCTAAGAGACTGTCTATTCTTTCTTTAAATTCATTGAGATTTTTAGTCCTCTCTTCCAGAGATGCCCTTAGTTGTGCCTCTTTGTGTAAGTTGCTTCTGAGCTCTTCAATCCTTTCTTGATCCTTTTGAATCCTACCCTTCAATTCAATATTTTCCCTTTCCACTGACTGTATCTTCTCTCTTAAAGCAGAGTCCTGCTCTATAAGTTTTTGATTCTCCTTTTGTATCTTGCTCTTTAACAGTAACCATCCAATAATAATTCCTAAGAAAAGACCTATTGCAAAAAATGCCATTGTCTCAAATATCATCTTCTCTATTACCATTTTTTCTTAACTCTTTAATATAATTGAAAAATTCTTTTTTAATTGATAACTACGCTCCCACCGAATCAGTGAGTTTTTTGTCAATGACAAAATCAGAAATTATAATTTTTAACTTTTAATCTATCTTTACTTCACAATAAAATCAATTTTTAAGTTAAATTAGTGGGAAGACGGAATTTATTGGTGCCTTCTATCTCATTTAGCTTCATTATAATATCTGCCCTCTTCACCTTTAGGGCTTCCCATCATGAATTCCCCCGGGTGTATATTAGACCATCTTGTAATTGAATACTGATCTGTCTGGCACAGGTTCATCCTCTTTGCCTGCTGTAATAAATTCCCTTACTAATGCAGATATCGCCCCACTAAGACAGGAATCAAATACCATCAATACAATTAAACGAGCATATATGCCTCTGAAGCCGACATAAGGATTTGACTTTCCAATAAATTAAGAAGATAATATCTAAAAGATAGCATCCTGTTTTTAAAGGGGTTTTATGGATGTCTGAACGCTTAGACAGGATAGAGAAGAATATGGAGGAGCTATTCAGGGGGATAAGGGAACTCAGGGAAAGTATGAAAGAATTAAGGGATTTCCAGATGCAGACGGAAAGAGAGATCAGGGAGCTTAGGGAAGGTATTGCTGAGCTTAGGGAAACTCAGAAAGAATCCCAAATACAGAGCGAAAAAGAGATGAGGGAACTTAGAGAATCCCAGAAGCAGACTGAAAAAGAGATAAGGGAATTGAGGGAGTCACAGAAAGAGACTGACAGGATGATAAGGGAAAATCAGAGGGAGATTGATAAGCTTAGGGAGTTTCAGAGGGAGACAACAGTTCAGATCCGAGCGCTTAGGGTTCAGCTTGGTGATATTGGTCTTGTTCAGGGAGAGATAGGGGAGGAACTGTTTTATAGAAACTTGAAGAGCATGTTTAAAAAGAGGGGGATAGTGTTTAATAGAGTAAGGAGGAATCTGAGGAAAAGAAGGGATGACAGGGAATATGACATAGTGGCCACAAATGGAACACAGGTTCTGGTAGTGGAGGTAAAAAATAAACTTAGAAGAAGACACATAGATCTCTTCTTAGAGGAGCGATTGCCAGAGTTTAAGGAAAAATTTCCTCAATACAAAGACAAAGAGCTATTGGGGGCTGTGGGGGCATTAGTGGTAAAGGATGATGTGGCAAGGTATGCAGAGAAAAAGGGACTATTTGTTTTGACCCAAACAGACGATGGGGGAGCCACAATATTAAACAAAGAACGATTTAAGCCAAAGGTGTTTGGGTAAGTAGGTGAGATTGCTTCAGCTCCTTTGGAGCTTCGCAATGACATGTTGCTTTGCTATTTCACTGGGTTCAGATAATATCTATAGAGAGCTTTGCATAACCCCTTTTTACACTGGGGGTTACACCCCCAGACCCCCAAAAATTAACTTAAAATAA
>CBFDUE010000064.1:0-12955 GCA_965613025.1 uncultured bacterium | reverse complement strand
CTATAAAAGGTATGAGATTGCTTCGCTTCGCTCGCAATGACAGGGGTCTGGGGGTATAACCCCCAGTGTAAAAAGGGGTTATGCAAAGGTATCAAAAAATAAGACAGTGATATCAAAGCACATAATTAAGACTTTGACTGCAAAAATCTTTTAATCCTTTAAAATACTTCTGGCCGTTACAAGCCTCATTATCTGATTTGTCCCCGTATATATCTGGGTCAACTTGGCATCCCTCATCATCCTTTCCACTGGAAAATCTTTCATATATCCATATCCTCCCATAATCTGAACCGCATCGGTGGTAACCTTCATCGCATTATCAGATGCTATAAATTTTGCCATTGCACAATATTTGGATATTTCAGCCCGATTACCAGTATCTATTTGATATGCTGCCTGATATGTCAAAAGTCGTGCGGCCTCAGTGCCTGCCACCATGTCTGCAAGCATAAATTGAATCGCCTGAAGTTCAGATATGGGTTTACCAAACTGTATTCTCTGCTTGGCATAAGTTATCGCCTCTTCAATAGCTCCCTGTGCAATACCAACCGCTTGAGATGCACAAAATAGCCTGCTGGAGTCAAGGGTTCTCATCATGTTCCTAAACCCATCACCTTCCTGACCAATTCTGTTTTCCGCAGGCAAGACTAAATTATCAAAGAAAAGTTCAGAATTGACAGACCCTCTCATACCCATCTTGTTTTCTTCTTTTCCATAACTGAGCCCTTTAGACCCCTTTTCAACCACAAAGGCACTAATTCCCTTTGCTCGCTTTTCAGGATCAGTATATGCATATACAGTTAGTATATCTGCTACAGAGCCGTTTGAGATAAAGCATTTCTGGCCATTTATTATGTATGAATTATCTCTCTTTACGGCCCGTGTTCTCATGGATAGTATATCTGACCCTGCACCTGGCTCTGTGGCCGCAAAGGCAGAAAGTTTTCCTTGGGAGAGAGGAGGTAGATATCGCTCCTTTAACTCATCACTTCCATCATAGAGAATGGGCAGCATACCATCGGCCTGGGCAATTAAAAGGAGAGCAGAAGATGCACAGACCTTGGCTATCTCTTCAATGATCATTGAAAAGAGGAGATATTCTGCCTCTATACCACCATATCTTTCTGGAAGAAGTGGAGTAAGGATTCCATTTTCAGCAAATAGTCTTACAGTATCCCAGGGGAATTCACCCTTTTCATCTATTTCAGAAGCCCTCTCTTTGAGTCTTTCTTTAGCAATTCGCTTAACCGTATCAAGAATCATTCTCTGATGTTCTGATAAATTAATTATCATACACACCTCCCCTTTTTTCTTAGATACTTAAATTACCCTAAGATCTTAATATCATATAAGCACAGGCTCCACATAGATCTTTACACCATCTAAAACCCTCTCTGCCTTAAGCTGCATTACTTCATCCTCTTCCACCCCTGTAAGAAACACAACAAGCACTATGGAGTGAAGATTCAGTTTCTTTGCATACTCAGATGCCTGCAAAATAGATTGCTCAAGGGTGTGCATGTCCCTGAAGCTCTTTACCTCTATTACCCCTTCTTTGTTGTTACACCTTAGATGAATATCTACTCTTCCGTTTCCTGTTGGAAACTCAGGACTAACTGAGCACCTTCTGCTTAGGGCATTCATCAACCAGTGATACAGATGAAAATGCCCCCCTGATTCATATATGTTTAAGTCAGATCTCTTGGGTTGCTCTTTAAATGGAGATATGTTCTTTTGCTTTAACCTCTTTAAATAGTCCCTGTATCTTTCTATTAGTGCAGGTAGGTCTAATTCCTCTCCTTCAAATACATCACTTAGGTCATCACCGATCCTTAATGCATATATGGGAACCTTTCTTCCTAAAAAATCATTGGTTAAAGCATTGTATAGCCTCTTTTGTATAAATGGATTTGAAAATCTGCATACCTTATGCTTTTTGCCAAGCTCATCTTTGACTGTGTCCACATCTATTACACCATTTAGATAAAGATATGAACACCAATCCACATCTAAACTAAACTCAATATCAGAATGATTAAATATGTCTAATACTTGTTCAAGATATTTCCCTTTAGCCTTCTTAATGAGATTTAACACCGTGTTGTTCCACTCCACATGAATTGCATTTAGATACACATCCTCCCACACATCCATATCTATAACTTTATCCATGCCAGGATTATACTTCTCAGTTAGTAGCTCCCCAAACCAACAGACCAGCCCTGGTTGACCCCTGGTTACATTATAGACCGCTTCTATCACCTCTTCTTTTATTATTTGACCACTCTCCTCTATATATTGATTGTATAAGTCATAGACCTCATCCTTTGTAAAGTTCTCTACATGAAGGGAGCGTTGTATGTTAAATGGTGAACCCCTATCACTTTCTACTCCTAAAACTGCCCTAACTCCAATCAGTGCAAGGCCATGCAGAAGATAGCTTTCACGATTCAGATATATGTCCCTAAAAAGGGTTACAAGCTGATCTATCACCCTGGATGGAAGGGAGTCAAATTCATCTATAAAAAGAATTAATGGGCTTTTAAATATACCTGAATCCCTATGAAATAATGATTGAAAATCCTCCCAGGTAGAAGGGGGCTCGTCTAATCTGATGGAAAATGTATCCCTGAATAGCTTTGGCACCCTGTCTAAAAACCTCTCTTCATCATCCTCCTCCTTTAATACCACCCCCTGCATACTCATCATTCCCAAGGTGAATCTATCTTTATATCTCTTCTCTATCTCCTTCTTTACCTGCCTCATAAGCCAGGTCTTGCCTGTCTGCCTCGGCGCCCAGATGGTAAAATAATGACCTCCTTTTTCAGGTTTACCAACAAGCTGCTCTACACACTTATCTATTAACTCCCTCCTTGGAACACAAAAGTGTTCCTCACAATCCACAGGACCATAGGAGAAAAACCTACGCATACATTATCTTCCTTAAGATTATAAAATTATTAAGCTTAGGAAAACTCTATACAAGAACTCCTAATCAGTCAAGAAAACCAAAATCCCAAAAAATAAAAAGAGGGGCTAAAATATTATTAACCCCCTTTCAACACATTATATCAACATCAAAACTCTTCAAAATCCTTATCAAGTGGAATCACATCCTCAGGTTTTATCTCCTCAGCCCTGCTATCCATTAGCCTCTTACTCTTCTTATCCCTCTTTACCGGCAATTTCCTAACCCTCTCCTCTTCTTCTTTTCTTTTACCAACAACCTTCCTCTCTTCTACCTTCATCCCTATACTATCCCCCTCAACCAGCCTTACAAGCTCATCCACCACCTTCCGCATCTCCTCTGCCTGAGCCCTTAACTGCTCAGAGGCAGATGCACTCTCCTCAGCACTCGAAGCAGTCCCCTGAACCACCTTGTCCATTTCGCTTACCGCCTTGCTTATCTGCTCTATACCCTGTGCCTGTTCCCCAGACGCTGTAGCTATCTCATCTATCAAACCACCAACCTCCTTATTACTCTTCACCGTCTCCTCAAATGCACTATTGGTTCTCTCAAGTAATTCAGAACCCTTGCTTATATCATCCACCGTCTTCTCTATCAGATCTTGCGTGCTTCTGGCCGCTTCAGCCGCCCTCATAGCTAAATTCCTCACCTCATCAGCTACCACAGCAAATCCCGCTCCCGCTTCCCCAGCCCTTGCTGCCTCAACCGCTGCATTCAACGCCAATAAATTCGTCTGAAACGCTATCTCATCTATAGTCTTTATTATCTTACCTATCTCCTCACCACTTGACCTAATCCTTCCCATAGCCTCCACAGTCTCCTTCATACACTTGTCAGCCTCCATCAGCGATTTATAGGCCTTCCCCCTTGCCGCCTTTGCACTTGCAGCATTATCCGCATTCTGCCTCGTCATAGAAGACATCTCCTCCAATGAGGCAGATGTCTCCTCCAAAGAGGATGCCTGCTCACTTGCACCCTCTGCTAATTGCTGAGATGCGAACGATACCTGAGAAGAGGCAGATGCTACTTGGGAAGAGGCTTCTTTTAAACGGGTGATAATGTTTTCTAATGGAGTTACAATAATCTTTGAAACCATCAGATATATGAGAAAACATATAACGGATACTCCAAAGAGAGACATAATTGAGATAAATATGGCAAGGCGTTTTATTGCTTTTTTGGTGTTAATCTCTTCTGATTTTGATATCTTTTTTATTCTTTCAGATATCTGTGCTATCCTTTTCTGTGTGGAATCATTTTTAAGCCCTATCCTTAACTTTCCAACCTCTTCATCTTCAAAAAGTATCTTTTTATTGATTATAATAAGATCTTTATCAACTTTACTTTTACCTGCTATACGCTTCCCCTCATTGTCAAAGAAACAGACAAATGCAATATCAGAATCTTGTGTAGTATTCTTTGTAAGTTGTTCAAGGGTATCAAAATCAAATCCCACAATGAAGCCAGAGGCTATTTGAGCTAAAAGATTGGCAATGGCTTGACCTTTTTTAAATAACGATTCATTAAGTAGTCTCCCCTCTTCTTCTTGTTGATCTTTTAAAATTTCAATAAATCTTTGACGTTGAAGATAACCCGTCTTTCTTACATTATGAATTATTAATGATGACATCACAATGAAAATCAAAACTATTACACCTGATATAAGAATTATAAATTTCCCTCTTACCCCTCTATTTACCCTCATCTCTTTTTTCTCCTTATTTAAAGATACTATAGCCTATTTTCTTAAGGCAATTTTCCACCTCACTATAATCAGCAGGTTCGGTCCATCCCACAATCTTAGCCGCATTTGCAGCCTTACTTTCCCTCGGAAGTGAAAGTAGCGCCTTCTTCACTTTTGTAACTATTCCTTTATCCGTGTCCGGTAATGCTGCAAAAGGCCATTCTGGATATAAACGGGTGCTATGCACAAAAGGAAAATCGTCATTGATCTGATGAATAATCTTAAACTCACTGAGCCTTATCTTACCTTCATCCTGCATTCTCTCTAAGGTATCTGTTCTGACAGTGCCAATATCAACAGTCCCATTTTTTACTGCCAATACCACATTATCATGCTTACCACCTTCAATAAGTCTACAATCTCTCTTAGGATCAATACCATTTTCAAGGAGCAGACGATAGGCCATATGGAATCCACCAAAAGAGGAAAATTTTACACACATAAACCTCTTTCCCTTAATATCCTGTAACTTATTAATTGGACTATCTCTTTTAGTAAATATGACACCGCCAAATCTCTTTAGGGCCTTACCTCCCCTTGAATTTATCAGTGTTGCGATAGCATATAGATGATATTTTCTTTGCAATTCCACAAAAAAAGCGGGATTTGCTAATAAGAAATCAATCTTTCCTGATTTTACTGCAGGTTCAATAGCAACAAACTTAAGGGGAATGATTCGGAACTTCTCTCCTAACCTCTTGCTAATATAGGCACCTGTTGCACCCCATTTTTTCATGCACTTTGGAGCCCCCCTTTTTGCTAATACCCCTATCTTATATGTTGCATAGGCCTGAGGAAGAGAGATTAAGGAAAAACAGAAAACAATACCTATTATCAAACACTTTAGGTATCTCCCCATCTTTACACCCTCCTTAAAATAAATAATCTAAAATCTTTTTCTGCAATTATCATTCCAATTTTCTATTTTGGATGAAATATGCTATTTTTTTAACAACTTAAGATTTATATAGGGAAAAATTATCTATTTAAAAATTGTCAATATTTTGACACCCAGAAGGAAGGAGAAAAATTCGGCTTTTATAATATTACCATTGGCTCAATAAATACCTTTATGCCAGAGATAGTCCTCTCTTCTGTTAACTGCATTGCCTCATCTTCCTCTACCCTCTAACCATTCTCTTCAATATCCATATATTGATTGTATAAACAATAAGTGAATTGATTAAATATAGATAATTTTATCTAAAAATCTTTAATCGCCAAGAGGATGTATAGGAAAGATCCCCTCTAAAATATAACTTGACATTAAAACAAGTGTTTAATACAAACGTTTGAACTATGAGAGGGACTAAAGAAAGAATCTTGGATGTGGCAGAAGAGCTCTTCTCTGAAAAGGGCTTCAATGCAGTGGGGATAAGAGAGATCTCAAAGAGGGCAGAATGCAATGTTTCTGCCATAAATTATTATTTTGGAAATAAAGAGAATCTGTATCTGGAAGTCTTTAAGTGTAAGTTTATACCCAGGGCATACAAGGTGCAAGATGCCTTTAGAAGATATCTAAGAGCTGAAAAGAAAAAGGATATTGAGGTCATATTAAGATCGCTTGTAAGGGCATTTATTGAAGGACCCTTTACAGAGTCTGAGCGGATTCGCCATGCCAGACTGATGAGCAGAGAGCTTACAGGTCCTTCTATTGCTATGGATATGGTGGTAAATGAGGTTATAAGACCCTTTGTAGAGGAGCTTAGTGAGCTTTTAACTCCTCATATATCAATTGTCAAAAGAGAGGAAGATCTTCTCTTAGACATAATAAGTATCCTTTTAATCATCATGAGTTTTAATTTTTCAAAGGAGATGGTAAGAAGGATCACGGGATCAGAATATTCTCCAAGATTTAAAAAGAGGCTCATTGAACATATAGTGAGATTTGTCAAAGGAGGACTGCTAAAAGGTGAAAGCGGGGATTAGCATAGGTGGAATTGCAATCCTGTTTCTGTTCATATTTGGATGTCTTGGATTAAAAGGAATAAATAAAGAGATAAGGATTGATTTAGATATTCCGGATACATTTCAGCACTCAGATAGATATGAAATTTCATCTATAGGGAAATGTTGGTGGAAAGATTTTGGTGATCGTAGATTAGAAGAGCTTATTGAGGAGCTCTTAGAAAAAAGCTGGGATATAAAGAGGGCCACTTTAAGGATAGTGGAGTTAAAAAACACTCTGATTAAGACCCATGCCCTAAGACTTCCCAGACTGGACTTAGAGCTTTTGGCAAAGAGGCAGAGTCAGTATGTGAACAGAGTGGTTCCTAAAAACTTGGGGCTGAGTTTTCAAAAAGAGAGGGAGATAGTGGATGTATTCACCTTATCTGTTCCTGCCTCATATGAACTGGATCTTTGGGGGAGGCTTTCAGGAGCAGAAGATGCTGTCAGGGCACAAATCCTTGAGGCAGAGGAAAACCGAAAGACCATTATTCAGAGTCTTATTGCTGAGGCAGTGAGTCTCTATTTACAGATAAAGGCAAAAAATGAGGAGTTAAGGATTGAAAAGGAGAGGGTTAAAAACTATAAGAAGTCACTCTTGCTGGTTGAAAGTCGCTACAAAAGAGGCCTTTGTGATATCCTTGAATTGAGGCAGGCACGCAGGGCACTTGCAGCATCAGAGGCAATGCTTCCAAAGTTAAAGGAGGAATTAGGCGATCTTGAGCAAAGGCTTTCTATTCTGCTTGGAAGATATCCCAAGACAGGAGATTTTTCTAAAAAGTCGTATTGGAATTATCTTAAGACCTTAAGGCCTGTTCCTCCAGGTCTTCCCTCACAGTTGCTCTTAAGGAGGCCTGATATAAGGGCTGCACAGGCAAGGCTTAAGGTACTAAGTGCAATGGTTGGTGTTTCAAGGGCAAGCAGGTTTCCAAGGATAACCCTCACTGGTAATATGGGATATGCAAGTGAAGAACTCCATAGGCTCTTTACTCCCCAGAGTTATCTATGGTCCTTAGCTATAGGTATCATTAGACCCATCTTTGATGGAAACAGACTAAAGGCAGAGCAAAAAGAGGCAGAGATTAGATACAGAGAGGGATTAACCCAATATGCAGAGACTGTGCTTAAGGCATTTTATGAAGTAGAAAGTGCACTTCTTAGGAGAAAGAAGTTATTAGAGAGGAGAGAAAGGCTTATCACTCTCCTAAAGGAGGCAAGGCTTACAGAGGAGGTGGCAGTTTCAAGATACAGAAGAGGATTAATTGATTTTTTAACCGTATTGGAGGCCAAGCAGAAGAGATTTGAGGCAGAGCAGTCCCTTGTCCTGACCGAGCTTGGAATACTTCTTACCAGGATATCTCTCATAAGGGCTCTCGGTGGGGCATGGGGATAGAGAATATCAATTTAAGAGTGGAGAGATCATGAAAAAGACCGGGAAGATAATCATACATATTATCCTCACCTGTGTGCTCCTCTATGCGGGATTTTTGGGAATGAAAAAGATAGGGGAGATGAAAAAGCCTATTAAGAGGAAAAGGCCTAAACCCTTACCACCGTTGGTTAAGGTTATTAAGGTAAAAAGACAGGACAGAAATATGATTGTCAGAGGGGAAGGGACTGTAAATCCCATGAAGACCATAGAGATAGTGCCAGAAGTCTCTGGAAAACTCATATATGTATCTCCTTCTATGGTAAATGGAGGAACTTTTAAGAAGGGAGAGCTGCTTTTTAAGATTGATCCCAGGGACTATGAGCTGAATCTGAGGCTTTCAGATGCAAAAGTAAAGGATGCAGAAAGTAGATTATGGCTTTTAAAAGAGCAGGCTGAATCTGCAAGAGAGGAGTGGAAGACCGTTTATGGACATAAAAGCCCCCCTCCTCTCCTTATTAAAGAACCAGAGATTATGGCAGCCTCTGCAAGGCTTGATGCAGAGAAGGCCTCCCTTGAAAAGGCAATCTTAAATCTGGAAAGGACCACAATCCATGCACCCTTTGATGGGATAGTAGTCTGGGAAAATCTGGATGAAGGGCAATATGTTATGCCAGGCAAAGCGGTTGCCTCAATCTCTTCAACTGAAGCGGTTGAGATAAAGGTGCCTCTTCAGAGTAAAGAGCTGGCATTTATTGATGTGCCAGGATTTACCACAACAGAAAGTAAAGGATCTGTGGCTAAGATAATCGGAAATATATCCGGAAAAGATCATATATGGAGAGGAAGGGTAGTGAGATCTGAAGGGAGAATAGATGAAAGAAGTCGCATGATAGATGTGACAATCAGAGTGGATAATCCTTACAAAAGGCTACCCCCCCTTGCCTTAGGCCTATATGTAAAGGCGGAGATTGAGGGCCATTACATGAAAGATATTATAGTTATTCCACGGGATGCATTGAGAAGGGGGAATATAGTTTGGGTAGTAGATAGGAATTCCCGATTACGTTTTAAAAAGGTGGAGGTGCTTAGAATTGAAGGGGACGAGGTGTTTTTACGCTCCGGGCTCAGTGATGGAGAAAAGGTGGTGGTATCATTTCATAGGATCGTAACTGATGGAATGAGAGTCAGGACATTTATGGAGGAAAGCTGGTGAAAGGGATTGTATCCTGGTTCGTAGAGAATCATGTTGCCGCTAATCTTTTAATGATATTCTTTCTGCTTGCAGGCGTCATAACAGGGCTCAGCATAAAGATTGAGGTCATTCCAGAGTTTACCTTAGATAGGATAAGTATTTCAGTTGAATATCCAGGTGCATCCCCTTCTGAGGTAGAAGAGGCGGTGGTAAGAAAGATTGAAGAGGCCATAAGTGGGCTTGCTGGAATAGAGAGGATTGATTCTCTCTGCAGGGAAGGGTTTGGAAGTGTAATAGTAGAGGTCATGAAGGGATGGGATATAAAAAAGCTCTTAGACGAGATAAAGTCAGAGGTGGATAGAATTACCACCCTTCCTGAAGAGGCAGAAAGACCCATTGTAAGAGAGATTACTTCCAGAACCCAGGTGATCAGTCTTGCCATATATGGAGATGCGCCTGAGGGAACTATTAAACATATATCTGAAAAGATAAAGGATGATATAACCACCATTCCAGGAATTACCCTTGCAGAGTTATCAGGCATTAGAAATGAAGAGATACATATTGAGATCCCTGAATATACCCTTAGAGAGTATGGTCTTACTTTGGGGAGGGTTGCTCAGGTCGTAAGATCTTTTAGCCTGGATCTTCCTGCTGGCAGCATAAAGACAGAAGCTGGGGAGATACTCATTAGGACAAAGGGTAGGAGATATTATGCCAAGGACTATGAAGACATACCCATAATCACCCGGCCTGATGGAACTGTGGTAACTCTTGGTCAGATAGCAGATATAAGCGATGGCTTTGAAGATGTGGATATAATCTCAAGATTCCAGAGAAGACCTGCTGCCATACTTCAGGTATATAGGGTGGCTGATCAGAATGCCCTTGAAGTGGCAGACAAGGTAAAGAGATATGTGGAAGAGATCAGGCCCACACTTCCAAAGGGAATCCAGATATCCACATATAGAGATATGTCTGTGATTCTTCGGAGCAGATTAAATCTGCTTTTAAAAAATCTGGCCATAGGACTTATCCTGGTTAGTTTTTTGTTGGGCCTCTTTTTAGACCTAAGGCTTGCCTTCTGGGTAACCATGGGAATACCTGTCTCATTTATGTGTGGCCTTATGGCGCTTCCTCACTTCAATGTATCAATAAATATGATCTCACTCTTTGCCTTTATTATGGTGCTGGGTATCGTTGTTGATGATGCAATTGTAATCGGAGAGAATATATTCAGAAAACAGGAACAGGGGCTTGAGCCCTTTGATGCATCTGTCAAAGGAACCATTGAGGTAGGAAGACCTGTAATATTTGCAGTTCTTACCACAGTGGTCGCATTTTATCCACTTCTCTTAGGTGGTGGCATGATGGGAAAGATCATGCGTAATATTCCCATTGTGGTAATATTGGTCCTTTTTGGCTCACTGATAGAATCCATACTCATACTTCCATCACACCTAAGATCAAAGAAAAAAAGGATAAAAAGCAGATCCCGAATGATGAACAGACTTCTAAGATGGTTTGTGGAAAGATGCTATATACGTATTGTAAGATTTTCCATCAGTTGGAGATATGCTGTTTCCGCCTTAGGTATCCTGCTCCTTTGTATATCCTTAGGTATATGGAAAGGGGGATGGATAAAGTTTACCTTCTTTCCAAAGGTAGAAAGCGATGTGCTGATCTGCACCCTTACAATGCCAACCGGAACTCCAATTGAAAAGACTGAGAGGCTTATATCCCGCATAGAGGCCCAGGCAATAAGGGCAATAAAGAGATATGAGAAGGGAAAAGACTCTTCACCCATATTTAAATATGTGGCCTCCCTCGTTGGAATGCACATAGGGGGGCATGGGCCAAATGCAGGTGCTCCTGAATTTGGATCCCATCTTGGTCAGGTATTTGTCCAGTTAGAAGAGCCTGAAAAGAGGGATATAGGAGCTGTGGTACTTTGCAATGCATGGAGAAAGGAAGTTGGGCTATTACCAGAGGCGGAATCCATAACCTTTCAATATGCCCTCTTTTCCCCTGGAAACCCTATAGAGGTTCATCTCTCCTTAGATGACTATAAGACCTTAAAGGAGGCTGCTGAGGAGCTTAAGGATGAACTAAGAGGAATCCCTGGTGTCTTTGATATCAGAGACAGCTTTCAGCCTGGAAAGGAGGAGCTCAGGATTAAACTCAAACCCATCTCCCATAGCTTGGGAATAACCTTAAAAGATCTTGCCTTGCAGGTTAGACATGCATTTTATGGGGCTGAGGCAATGAGATTTCAGAGAGGAAAGGATGAGGTAAAGGTGATGGTCCGCTATCCAGAGGATGAAAAGCACTCTCTCTACTATGTGGAAAATATGCGTATAAGAGACATAAAAGGCAGAGAGATCCCCATTAGTGAACTTGCAGATATATATTTTTCAAAGGGATATACCACCATTGAAAGAGCAGAAGGGAGACGAGTAATTAAGGTCATGGCAGATGTGGATGAAGATATTGCCAATGCAAATGAGATCAGAAAAGAGCTATCAAGTAGCTTTTTACCCCAACTTAAAGAGAGATATCCAGGATTGAGATATTCCATTGAAGGAGAAGGCAAGGAACAGATGGAATCATTATCTTCCGTAATCAAGGGATTTGTGGTTGCACTGTTTGTTATATATGCATTGCTTGCCATTCCTTTTAAATCCTTCACCCAACCCTTTATAGTTATGTGGGCTATACCATTTAGTATGGTAGGAGCACTCTTAGGGCATATCATTATGGGACTCAATTTAAGCCTTTTAAGTGTGCTTGGGATGGTAGGTCTTGCAGGAGTTGCGGTAAATGACTCTTTGGTGCTAATAGATGCAGCAAACAGATTGAGAGCAGAGGGCCTTAGCATCAGAGATGCCATAGTAAGGGCAGGAGCTATGCGTTTTCGTGCCATAATACTTACCTCTCTTACCACATTTGCTGGACTAACTCCCATGATTACGGAAAAGAGCATTCAGGCACAATTCCTCATCCCCATGGCAGTGAGTCTTGGATTTGGTGTTCTATTTGCAACCGGAATAACCCTTATTATAATTCCGTGTGGATATCTTATCCTTGAAGATATACATGGAATTATAAAGAGGGGCTAAGCTTCTATAAATCTGATTGACAACACTTTGTTCATTAGGTTTTAAATGAGATGCCATGAAGGGGATAATAGATTACAGGGGTGATTGCTGAAAGGCATATCTGGATGTAAGCCTAAGTCTTAGGCTACTTCGTGAAGGGGAGTGTTTTGAATTTATTGTGGAGCCAGAAAAGGTGGAAAAGGTAAGCAGGGTGATATCCCATAATCAGGGTGAGATTGTTGAAAAGAGCGCCTATGAAGATGGGGTTAAGATAAAGGTCTGCAAAAGCGGAAAGTCTGAGGTAAGGGAAGAGGACTAAAGGAAGCTTTTAATATGGATCTAAGCTCTTACTTTGAAATGAAAGAGAGGGGGGCAGATCTCAAAACCGAGATCATATCAGAGATTACCACATTCTTATGGAGGGTTTTTACAGGTACAAATATAAGATTTGGTATGGATTTAGATGAAGAGTGATCACAGCAAGATAGAACTTTCTCCCATTGGAATCATCCATTCCCCTTTTAAGGAGCCTAAGGGCACACCTATTCAGACAGCTGCTGCGAAAGATATAGAGGGGAAAGTGGAGATATTTAAGGAGTATGTGGAAGGGCTGAAGGATCTAAACGGATTTTCT
>CBFDUE010000063.1:0-13522 GCA_965613025.1 uncultured bacterium | reverse complement strand
TTCAAGCAGAAGACGGCATACGAGATCATGCCTAGTCTCGTGGGCTCGGAGATGTGTATAAGAGACAGTTGTTAGAGCCAACAGGTCTTTCTTGGAGCTATTTGGTGTCAGTGAAAAAGAGATACAGGATAGAAACTGTTATGAAATAATAAACTTAGATATATGTAAGAGTGAAAGGTGCCCTCTAAGGTGTAAGATAAAAGATTGCAATAAATTGGAGTATGATATTGTAAAAGAGGATCTGAATAATGGAAAGCGGTTCCTTCTCCTTACCACTAATAATCTCCTCTATCCCTCTGGGGAGCCTGTAGCAATTATTGAAAACTACAAGGATATAACAGAGAGAAAAAAGATGGAGGAGAAGCTAAAATATCTTTCCAGAGTTGATGACCTCACCGGTCTATTTAATAGAAGATATTTTATGGAATTGGTTAAAAGGGAATTTGATAGATTCTATAGATCCAATAAGCCCTTTTCACTGATTATTGCGGATGTGGATAATTTTAAGTCTATAAATGATAACTATGGTCATGACACAGGAGATAAGGTCTTAAGGAAGGTAGGACAAAGGGCAAAGGATACCTTTAGAAAGACAGATATATTGGCAAGGATTGGAGGAGAAGAATTTTCCTTTCTCTTACCTGAAACCAATATATCAAATGCAAGGATAGCAGCGGAAAGATTTAGAATAAGTATATCTAAGAGCCCAGTATTAACAGAGAAAGGCAATGTCTCTTTTACTATAAGCTTAGGCATATCTTGTATGTCATCTGAGATAGATCAGATATCAACCTTATTTAAATATGCAGATCAAGCATTGTATGAAGCCAAAAGAAAGGGTAAAAATAGGACTGAACTATATGGTGTTTAAATCGAGACCTTTGCATAACCCCTTTTTACGCTGGGGGTTATACCCCCAAAGACCTCAGTCATTGCGAGCGAAGCGAAGCAATCTCATACCTTTTATAGATTGCTTCGGGTCTTTTAAGACCCTCGCAATGACAGATTCCATTTACAGCTTTTTTATGAGAGCTTTGAAAAATTCAAAGCTCTCAAATCATACAGGCTCTGAAAATTGGGCAAAAAGATTTTCTATATCTTCCTTTAACCTTTCAGATACCCCTGAAAGTTTATCTTTTGAAACAATCACAAACTCTGCCCATCCCTGAACCAATAATCTCTTATCCTGATCCCTTATTTCAGACTTTGCCTTTATTATAGGGAGCTTGGTATCATCGGTTATTTTGCCTCTAACAGTAATTAACTTTCCTATCAAGACAGGCCGAACATATTTTATTTTCATGTTCCTTGTAACAATAAAGACCTTTTTAAAATACATAACTGTCCAAGACATCACCTCATCTAAAAGAGTGGATATGATGCCACCATGTGCTATATTTTCCCATCCTTCATAATATCTCTTAAGGATAATATCAGAACAGATTGATTCCCCTGACCTATAAAATTTTAGATTTAACCCGATGGGATTTTCTGTTCCACAGGCAAAGCAGTAATAACCTTTCAGCTTTTCTATGTATCTCTTATCCTTCATAATCATCCATCTTATCAGTTTAAAAACAATCTATGTAATTTTCTGAATTTAGGGTTAAGAGAGTTTTGCATAACCCCTTTTTACACTGGGGGTTACACCCCCAGACCCCCAAAAATTAACTTTAAATAACCCATAATTAAAGCTTTTTTATGAGAGCTTTGAAAAATTCAAAGCTCTCAGGCTTAAATACTTTAATTATGAGTTATCTTAAATTATACCAGATATAAATAATCATAGGCACAATTTTAGCATGTGTCTTTTGACCGTGCGGATGCTATAGACATCCTCTTTTTCCATATCTATAATCAACCGCCATGCCTGCATGGTCTTTGCTCCAATTATTACATCCTCTGTGGCAATATGATCTGGAACCACTAAAAATTCATCTGAAAGCCTGTCTCCGTCAAGGTAAAAGTCAAGGATGACTCTTTGCTCAACCATCAACCCCTCTCCTGACTTTGCGGTTTCAAAATAGAGGGGCTTAGGAAGCATTAAAACCGTCTCTAATTCCTGTGCAAGGGACTCCTTTATAAATGACATGCTTGCACTACTGTCAAACAGGGCCTCAATCTCCCTTTCCCCCTTTGAGCCTTCAAGCCTTATCCTCTTTACCAATACTCCCATTTGAAAAACCACCTCATCATCTCTTAATTTAATCCCAGCTATGAAATAGTGTCAAATCCTTTTAAGACATAAAAGGGTCTACTTCCTCTAAAAAGTCCAAAATATGAGATTGCTTCGCTTCGCTCGCAATGACTTTTAGCTGCTGTTACAAAGGCTAAGTAGGAAGCTTTGGTAGATATGGAAAAGGGGGGCTCCAATCTTCTACTAATCACCGATTCACTTCAGGCTTCAGAGGAGCCTGCCGTCGCAATCCCCTCATGATCGGGTCAAGTGTTCTGACATAACTTAGGGAATAATTGATGCTTAAAATTAATAAAAAATGCCTTCTGATTGCCAAACTTGGGCTAAGAAAAAAGTTCACTCTTATAAATTACTTATCTATTATTGAGAGCCACCTGTTATATAGTGAATTTAGTTTTCCTTCTCTTATGGCAGATCTTATCTCTTTCATAAGGGATTCCATAAAGAAGAGATTGTGAAGTGTCGCAAGTCTTATTCCCAATATCTCCTTTGCCTCAAATAGATGTCTTATATATGCCCTCGAATACCTTTTACAGACTGTGCATTGGCATTCCTCGTCAAGGGGTCTGGGATCGTCTCTGAACCTGCTATTCATTATATGATAAAAAAGACCTGGATCTGTCCTTGATAGTATCGTTCCTGTCCTTCCAAAGCGTGTGGGCATCACACAGTCAAAGAGATCCACTCCCCTAAATACTATCTCAAATATATCGTCTATCCTCCCTATACCCAAAAGATGCCTTGGGCTGTGCTTTGGAAGCAAAGGAATTGTCCAATCCAATACCCTATGCATATCCTCTTTTGACTTTCCAAGAGAACCCCCAATTCCAAATCCATCAAAGCCAAGCTCTAAAATATATCTGGCACTTTCAGTCCTTAAATCTTTGTATTCCCCTCCCTGCACAATTCCAAACAGAAGTTGATCAGTATCCTTTTGTCTAAATCTATCCATTGCCCTCTTTGCCCATCTATGTGTCCTTTCCATTGCCCGCCTTGTGTATCTATAGTCATGGAGTGGAGAAGTGCACTCATCCAGCACAAATAGTATATCAGATCCAAGTTCATAGCCCATGTCTATAACATATTCAGGGGTGAAGAGATGTTTAGATCCATCAATATATGAGATAAATTCAACCCCTTCTTCAAATATTCTAACTAAATTCTTGCGTTTTCTTGATTTAAGATGTCCCCCTCTATCCTGCTCTTCTGGAAATATGGAGGCGATCTTTCCAACTCCGTGCTCCCTTGAAGCCCCTAAGCTGAATATCTGAAATCCCCCTGAATCGGTCATAATTGCCCCATCCCATCCCATAAAGCTGTGAATCCCTTTTAGTCTTTTGATAGTTTCAATTCCTGGATGAAGATGCAGATGATAGGCATTGGTAATTATCACCTTAATTCCAATAGCTGATAATTCCTCAGATGAGATTGCCTTAACAGTTGCCTGGGTGGCAACAGGGACAAAACAGGGGGTTTCTATATCACCGTGAGCTGTATGTAGGATTCCTGATCTTGCCCCTGAGTCTTCCGCTATAATTTCAAATACCTTCTTATCCATAATCTAATAGTAGATGGTTATGGTCCTATGATAGGGGAATCTTCCATATCGTCTTTTGTCTTGTCCCATATTCCAAAGCATACAATCAATCTCATAGGATAGGTAATTTTCTCCCATTTCCTTTAATCGCTCTTTTATCATCTCAACAGCCCATATGGTATTTGCACGAATCTCAATCTCTTCAGGACTCTTAGAAGGGATAATCTCCCTCCTCTTAATCCTCTCTTTTAAAGATCTGCTATATTCTAAGATGCCAAGATGATAGAGCACCTGGGGAAGTTTATAATCTGCCATTGCAGTAAGCCTGTGCATATCTCTAAATGCTCCGATCCCTTTACCATTAAATGCAAGATATATATCTGAACACAGAAGCTGCGCCCGTTTATAGAAACAGACCCTCTTTCCCTCATAGTATGCTTCGTCTCTAAATGAGGGTAGATTTTTAATTATGATATCTATGAGATTAATAACAGATCCATCGGAGTGTTCTATTAATTTTAAAGGATCACCTTCAAATTTAGATGAAATTGTCTTTCCAAGCTCTCTTATAATCTTCCAGCGATCCTCTAAGAGGAGCAGATTTTTCCCTCCACAGAGCACCTCTTTAAAGACTTTAAATGAGATATCCTTTAAATAATTAAAGTTGAGTATGGGAATATCATTTAAGACCGCCTTTTTTATTGCATAGGCAAGTGCATAGTAACCTGAAATTCCATTGATATTCCATCTCTTTTTATTGTCATAATACCAAAAGCAGAAGTTCATAGAATCCAAGATAAGGATATATGAAAGGGTAGCCTTAGGGCTTCCTTTAAAATGAAATGTATTTTCCCAGGGGGGCAACTTAGGCCTGTTTTCTTTAATCCATCTTGAAAATTCCTCTATCTTTTGAGGCACCACTTTGACCTCTTTGCTCCTTTCAACCACCAATTTTGTGCTCTCTAAGATACTTTCCATCTTTTTCCATACTTCATATTGAAGATTGAAAGATCATTTTATATATCATGACATATGTTAGTCAAAAAATTACTTATCTATGTTCCTATCCTGATAAGTGCAATATTAATTCAGTCCTATCTATGGATTCCCACATATGAAGAGCAGACCAAAGGAAACCCTGAAAGACTGAGGGAATTTATCACATCTTCCATTGGAGATGCAAGCATACTGAATCCTATCCTTGCTGCGGATTCTGCAAGTGCAGAGATAAATTCATTGGTATTCGAAGGGCTTTTAGACAGAGATGAGGAGCTTAATTTCAGGGGAAGGCTTGCAAGATCCTGGAAGATATATGAAGAGGCCTATTTTTATATATCAGATGGGGATCCCTATGGCGTTTTGAGGAAACTTAAAGATGCAAAGGATGGAGATATAGTTTCAGGAGAAGGATTAAATAGGGTGCTGGATGAGATAGTAAATATTTCACTAATTCCCTCTAAGATAAGGAAACTGAAATATAAGGGAAAGGAGTTTGTGCTTAGATTGCCACCCCGTATCCATCTGATACTGCGAAAGGTGGATCAGGATCTGTTTATAGACTTAGAGAAGGTTTTAGGAGAGGGGTATTTTAAAAGATTTGATCCTCTATCCTATCTAATAAGAAAGACTGATTTGAAAGATAAAGAAAAGGGCTTTATACGGGCCTCCATACCCCCTTTTGAACATAATCCCGTGATAGTATTCTCTTTAAGAGAAGGGGTCAAGTTCCATGACGGGCACCTCTTTGATGCATGGGATGTAAAGTTTACCTATGATGCCATAATGGATCCCAAAAATCTCTCTCCCAGAATATCTGATTTTGAGCCCATAAAAGGGATTGAGGTGATAGATCCATACAAGATTAAGATCATATACAAAAGGCTATATTCTCCAGCACTTTCAACCTGGACTATGGGGATACTGCCGGAACATCTCTTAAACAGGGAGGCACTAAAAGAAGAGGCAAAAAGAAGGGGAAGAGATTTAGATAACTTTTCTCTAAGAGATAGCTCCTTTAATAGACATCCCATTGGATGTGGGCCTTTTAAATTTGAAGAGTGGAAGTCAGATCAATATATTGTGCTTGAAAGATTTGAACACTACTGGGAAGGCCCCCCTAATTATCATAGGTATATATACCGTATTATACCCGATCCCCTCACGCAGGAGATGGAATTCTATGCAGGAACCATAGACAGCTATCCTGTTCAGCCCCATCAGGTTGAAAGGCTTAAAAGGGATCCGAGATTTCAGAGCTTCTCCGGGCTTTCCTTTGGATATACATATATTGGATACAATATGAGAAGGGAGCCTTTTAATGATAAGAGGGTCCGTAAGGCACTTGGTATGGCAATAGATGTGGATAAGATCATAAGATATGTACTATATGGACAGGCTGAGAGAATCACGGGCCCCTTTGTAAAACAGACAGACTATTACAATAAAAAAATTGCACCTCTTCCCTATGATCCAGAAGGTGCACTAAGGTTGCTTCAGGAGGCAGGCTGGCATAGGGATAAGGATGGTTGGCTTAGGAAAGATGGGAAAAAACTTCAGTTTACTCTGATAACTAATAGTGGAAATGAGATACGTAAGGCGATACTTGCCATTGCCCAGGATGCCTGGAAAAAGCTGGGAATAGATGTGAGAACGGATGTCCTGGAATGGTCAGTATTTATTAAAGAGAGGGTAAATAAGCTCGATTTTGATGCTCTGATCTTAGGCTGGAGTATGGGGATTGAACCCGATCTGTATCAGATATTTCACTCTTCCCAGTGTGGCCCATATCAGTTAAATTTTGTGGGTTTTAAAAATCAAGAGGCAGATGAACTTATCCTCAGAATCAGAAGGGAATATGATCACCAAAAGCAGGTTGAGTTATGTCATAGGCTACATGAGATTATCGCAGAGGAGCAGCCCTATACCTTTCTATATGTTACAAAATGGACAGCAGTCTTGGACAAGAGGATTGTGATAAAGGATATAGATAGAAATGGGAAAGTAGTCTATAAGAAGATTACGCCTACCAAAACAGGCGATTATACCTTCTATTTTAATAAATGGATTAAGTTACCTGAAGCTCCAGTATTTTCCAAGGAAGGTTAGACCTTAGATGATTGGATTCTTATTTAAAAGTATAATCGAAAAGGCAATTACCCTCTTTTTCGTATCTATTATATCTTTTTACATTATTCATCTTGCCCCTGGAGAGCCCAGTCAGGTGGATCCCATGAATCCCAAATTTACTCCTGAGATGGTAGAACGATTCAGAGCAGCCTTTCATCTGGATAGCCCCATTCATATCCAATACCTCTATTTTTATAGGGATCTCTTCAGGGGTTCCTTAGTTTCTTGGAAGGACAATCAGTCTGTATTTAAGAAGATATGGGAGAGGTTTTTAAATAGTCTTCCTCTGTTTATCTTAGGCACTGTGCTTACCTGGACATTTTCATTCCCTTTGGGTATTAGGGCAGCAATAAATAGAGGCGGGTTATATGATAGATCCACCACATTTTTTGCATACCTGCTCATCTCTATCCCAGGGTTTTTCTTTGCATATGTGCTTATAATATTTGTAGTATCCCAATTTCATGTCCCTGTTATCGGGATGAAGACCTTTGGTCTAAAGAGCACTTCATCTGTTCATGGGCTTATGGATAGGCTATGGCACATGTTAATCCCCTCTGTGCTTGGTGCAAGTGCAGGGATTGCGGTCCTTTCAAGATATGTAAGAACCCAGATGCTTGAGGTCATAAGGCAGGACTATATCAGAACAGCCATGGCCAAAGGCTTATCAAAAGACCAGGTCTATTATAAGCATGCCCTTAGAAATGCACTGCTTCCCTTTGTGACCATGTTTGGTCTGGTTATTCCCGGACTCATTGGAGGGTCAGTGATAATAGAATCTATCTTCTCATGGCCTGGAATAGGTAGAATGGCATATGAAGCCATACTTTCCAGGGATTATCCGGTAATTATCACCTTAAATTTCCTATCAGCAGTGCTTGTGCTCATAGGGACATTTATATCGGACATTCTATATATGGTGGTTGATCCCAGAATAAGGATTTAGGAGATGGAAACAGGAAAGGAGACAGAATTACAGAGACTCTGGAGCCTGCTTAAGAAAAACAGGCTTGCATTTTCAGGTCTTGTCATATTGTGTATCTTTTTTATTATTGCAACAGCAGGTCTAATACTTACTTCTGGTAAAGATCCTGTATTTGACCCTTCCATTGTAAGATTACAGGATAAGCTCAGGCCCCCTTTTTCTAAGGTGTCTAAGGATGTAATTTCGAGGAATCAATGGCCCCCTTTCGGAATATATATATTTGGAACAGATGATCTGGGAAGGGATGTGTTTTCCCGCATGCTTCAAGGTGCATGGGTCTCCCTTAGTGTGGGATTTGTGGCAGTGGGCATATCTGTTATTATCGGAATAATAATAGGTGGGGTATCTGGTTATTATGGAAGATATATGATTAGACTAAATCAGATAATTGTTGGAGTGTTTATGCTGATGATCATGATCTTTCTAATATATGGATCGATAATACTGGCATCTCTATTTTTTGCGGGATTGGTAATGGTTATATGGTTATCTAAGAGATACCAATATCCCATTTTGATAAAGGAGATGGTATCTCTGGATAGCATTATTATGAGATTTGTAGATATCATGCTATGCTTTCCAAGCTTTTTTCTTATTCTCACTGTGGTCGCTCTTTTGCCTTCCAGCATCTACAATATTATGGTTGTAATTGGGCTTACCAGCTGGATGGGAACAGCGAGATTTGTAAGAGCAGAGTTTTTATCTCTACGTGAGCAAGACTTTGTTTTTGCTGCAAAGGCTTTGGGCATAAAGGATTGGAGAATAATCTTCAGACATATGCTTCCCAATGCCATTGCACCTGTTATGGTATCTGCCACCATTGGAATTGCATCTGCAATCCTTACAGAAGCAGGATTGAGTTTTTTAGGATTTGGTGTCCCTCCTCCCTTTGCCACCTGGGGAAATATCCTTTCAGATGGCAAACGATATATATTTGATGCACCTTGGCTTACCTTTATTCCAGGAGTTGCCATACTTGTGGTGGTGCTTGCTTTTAATCTATTTGGGGAAGGTCTAAGGGATGTGATAAACCCCAGATTAAGAGAAAGTGTATAATTATGGCATTGATAAGCATTGAATCTCTTAAGGTCTATTTCTTTTTAGATCAAAAGGTGATTAAGGCCATTGAAGACGTTAGCCTTACAATAGATAGAGCAGAGACTGTGGCATTGGTGGGAGAAAGCGGTTGTGGAAAGAGTGTTACTGCACTTTCCATAATGGGACTCATTCCCCAGCCCCCTGGAAAGATCATCTCTGGAAATATCTTATTTGAGGGAAGAGATATTATAAAGATGAATCAAAAAGAGCTCCAAGATCTAAGAGGAAAAGAGATAGCTATGGTATTTCAAGAGCCTATGACATCCCTAAATCCTGTCCTCAGCATTGAAGATCAGATGAAAGAGGTAATAAAGGCTCATGAAGCTCTTTCTGAAAAGGAGATATATCAGAGATGTATTGAGATGTTAGATTATGTTGGAATCGATTCTCCTGAGCAGAGATTAAAGTCTTACCCCCATCAACTCAGTGGGGGGCAGAGGCAGAGGATTATGATTGCTATGGCTCTATTGTGTTCACCCAAGCTCCTTATAGCAGATGAGCCTACAACAGCACTGGATGTTACTGTTCAGGCACAGATAATGGGTGTTTTTAAGAGGATCCAGCAGAGTAAGAATATGTCCATCCTATATATCACCCATGATCTAAGGGTAGTATATGCCATAGCAGATAGGGTCTATGTTATGTATCTGGGTATGGTGGTAGAAAGCGCAAAGAAGGATGAACTCTTTAAAGATCCTATGCATCCATATACCAAAGGTCTTTTAAATTCTATTCCTGATCCCAAAAAACATAATAAGAGACTAAACAGCATTCCAGGAGTTGTTCCAGATCCTTCTAAAAGACCTTCTGGATGTCCGTTTCATACACGATGCCCTTTTTGTAAGGAGATCTGTAAAATCACTAACCCTGAATTAATAGATATTAAAGGTAATGGACATAGGGTAAGATGTCATCTGATATAATATTGAAGGTAGAAGGTCTTAAAAAATATTTTCCCATCTCCCGGGGTCTTTTCAGATCCAAAGTAGGTGTAATAAAGGCGGTCGATGGGGTTGACCTCTGGATCAGAAAGGGAAAGACGTTGGGGTTGGTAGGGGAAAGCGGTTGTGGAAAGTCTACAACATCCCGACTTATTCTAAGATTAATTGACCCAGATTCAGGAAAAATCATTTTTGATGGTAAAGATATAACTAAAATTAGCCAAAATGATCTTAGACCCATAAGGCAGAAGATGCAGATCATATTTCAGGACCCCTTTAGCTCATTGAACCCCCGTATGAGCATAGGAGATGCCATAGGAGAGGGATTACGGGTTATAGGAATAAGGGATAGATCAGAGAGACGGGAGAGAGTAAGAGAACTCTTAAACATGGTGGGGCTCTCACCTGCCACCATAGATAACTATCCCCATCAATTTAGTGGTGGACAGAGGCAGAGGATAGTGATTGCCAGGGCACTCAGCGTAAATCCATCATTTATTGTATGTGATGAGCCAGTCTCTGCCCTTGATGTATCCATTCAGGCCCAGATCCTCAATCTTTTAAAGGAGCTTCAAGAGAGATTCTCCTTAAGCTATCTATTTATATCCCATGATCTAAATGTGGTAGGTTATATGAGTGATGAGGTGGCGGTCATGTACAGGGGAAAGATAGTTGAATATGGCAATTCAAGATCTGTCTATAGTAATCCCTTACATCCCTATACAAGACTCCTTTTATCATCCGTTCCAAAGATAGGACAAGATTATCAACTTCAAGATAGATTAGATAGCCATGGCGGATATCCCAATCAAAACGGATGCCCATTCTTCCCCAGATGCCCCATCTCTAAGAACATCTGTAAAAAAGAAAAGATAGAACTAAAAGAGGTTGAAGCAGGACATAAAGTGCGGTGTATTACACTGAAACCTATATAGATTGACATTTATGTATTTAAGTGGTTAAGTTAATTATATAATTTAAAAATTGAGGATCTTTATAGATAATTTTTTAGAGGATCAATTCTGAATTTAAGAGGTTATTTCCACAATATAGGGACAAGGAGCTTTGGGGTGCAGTGGGAGGGCTGGTAGTAAAGGAAGAGGTTGCAAGGTATGCAGAGAGGAAGGGATTATTTGTACTAACGCAAACAGATGATGGGGGTGCCGCCTTTATAAATAAGAAGAGATTTAAGCCAAAGGTATCTGGCTAAGTGAGAGCTTTGAATTTTTCAAAGCTCTCAGATTTTGAGTGTGAAAAGAACGATGAGTCTGTTGGAATTCTGCAAAGAAAAGAATGGATATCTGATGAAATCCATTTAGAATTTGTAAGTTCACAAAGTAAGAACCTCCCTTTTAGCTCTAAAGTTGATGTTTATGTGAATTTTTGGTAAATAGACAAAGGGGTAATAATAATGACCGTGATTATAAAAGAAGTAAGACTTAGGGGGTCCAAAGGCGAGCTAAAAAGAGAGGCCATATTTGACTCAGGCTCTACCTATTCCTCTATTCACCCAGAGATAGCGAGGGCCCTTGGCATAATCGAGCCACTGCCAGAGCGCATGGAGTTTGGCACCGCTAAAGAGGGTGAAAAAGTTACTGCTGAAGGAAGAGTAACCCTTAATTTCTACATTGGTGAATATCGCTTCTCCGATGAATTCATGGTGATAGAAAAATTAAGTAATGGCGTGATAATTGGTGCAGCCACACTCCAAAAATGGAGGCTTAAGCTAGACTTTGAAAGGGATGAAATCATCATTGACCCTAAAGTAACAAAGCTCTGGCTACTATGAGGGATACTTAGACTGATCTTGGACAGTTGCAAAAAAAATAATTTTATGATATCAACTTCATAACATAGTTAGCCTCTGCCTCCAGCAACTGTCCAAAAAAGTTAGATTTATATCCGATATCCTGATATCATTACTTTGAAGTGTACCCCAATCTTTAGACCGGTAGATATTGTTTTTAGTTTGTTTTTCAACTCTGCTGAGTTTCTGATCCATACTTAGTAAGATTCTGGTATCAAGGACAACGATCACCTCCGTCTATCTCCTTCATTCCTGTAAAAACTTTCTTTCAGTATTTCGGTCATACTCAATCTCGGATCCAATGCCCTTAAGAATAGCTCACACGGAATACAGGGTATTCCCTTCATCTTTAGCCTCTCCCTTCCCCTGTAAAGCAATACGGCCATTGCCTCAGAATAGTCCTTCTGAAATTCTACAAGTCCCACAAGGTCTTTATTTCTGAGTTGTTGGGCGTTTTTTACCTCCACTGCCACGAAGGTATCTGGCCCATATACCACAAAATCCACCTCATTCCCTGCCCTTGTTCGCCAAAAATAGAGTTGACAATCCCTGTGACCATAGTCAATCCAGGCTCTCAGGTGCTGAGCTATTAAGCCTTCCAGCGCTGCACCCTCTGCCTCTCTGGATACATCCAGAGGCCCAGCTCTTCTCAGCACCCTGAATACCCCGGCATCAAAGAGATAGAACTTGGGATGTGCCGACATGTGCCTCTTTGCCCGCTTGGTAAAGACAGGCACCTTAAATCCTATAAGCAGATCTTCAAGGATGGACACATATCCTTCTACGGTCTTTCTCTTTACCTGACATTCTCTGGCTACCTCTGTGAGATTGAGCACAGATGCATGAGAAAAGGCAATCGCTTCAAGAAAGCGGCCAAAGTCCCCGATCTTTCTCACAAAACCCTCTGCCTTTACCTCTTCGTTTATGTAGAGCGAAACATAGGCCCTGAGGGCCTCATAGGGATCAGGAGAAAAGACCACCAAAGGGATAAGTCCTATCTTCAGTGCATCTTCCAGAGAGAATCTATTCCTCAGTTCTTCTGCCATAAAGGGATGCATATATCTTACCGCAGCCCTTCCTGCCAGAAGGTCTATCCCGGCCCTTTTTAACTTCCTTGCACTTGAACCAGTAAGCACAAATCTTATGTTACCCTTTCTTTCCATAAGGAGATGAACTACATCCAGGAGCTCAGGAAGTTTCTGAATTTCATCAATAACCACAATCGAATCTTCTGGCAGTGCTTCAACGGCATTTATAAGGCTTTCAGGATAAGAGGCGTAACTCCGTATGGTTTCAGGATTCAATAGATCCACAAAAAGGGCATCTCTGAAAGTGATTTTAAGCCAAGTAGATTTTCCTGTTCCCCTTGGCCCAAACAGAAAAAAACTCCCCCGAGGTGGGTGAAAAAATCTCCTTATAAATTCCATTTTTAAAGCCTTTTTGGCATTTATTATGCCATTTTGAATAAATAATGTCAAACTTAAATAAACTTAATCAAAGCTTTTTGTGGACTTCTGGAATATTCTAATCTTTGCCTTTTAAGTGCCTCCGTTGTAGTCTTATTGTTTTTTGTACATTCTATATTATACTACGAGAGCTTTGCATAACCCCTTTTTTACACTAGGGGATTACACCCCTCTCTGGGTCGGAGACCAGACCCCTGTCATTGCGAGCGAAGCGAAGCAATCTCATCCCCTTCTACTCCCGAACCAAGAACCATTCTCAGATTGCTTCGCAATGACAGATTCCATTTACAGCTTCTTTCTGAGAGCTTTGAAAAATTCAAAGCTCTCACTTGAGCGAAGAATCCTATACAGTAGATATCTTAGTG
>CBFDUE010000062.1:0-13591 GCA_965613025.1 uncultured bacterium | reverse complement strand
GCATCCATGTTTTAGCCATGAGGCACATTTCAAATATGGGAGGATTCACCTGCCTGTGGCCTTGAAGTGCAATATTCAATGTCGCTATTGTGTCCGGTCAATAAATAGCGTGGAAGATCGGCCTGGGGTGACAGAAAAGATACTGTCTCCATTGGAAGCCATAGAGATATTGAGAGATGCGCTTAAGCAGGATTTCCCGCTTAGGGTTGTAGCCGTTGCAGGCCCTGGAGAGCCCTTAGCCAACCAGGAGACATTTGAGGTTTTGAAGATGGCAAAAGAGGAGTTTCCTCACTTGATAAGGTGCTTAGCAACCAATGGACTGGCCCTTCCTGAAAAGGTGGAGGTCTTGGAAGAGATAGGTATCAGCACCTTAACGGTTACTGTAAATGCGATTGACCCAGAAATTGGCTCAAAGATCTATGAATATGTGAGGGTTAATGGCAGCAGATATACCGGAAAAGAGGCGGCAAAGATCCTGATTGACCGGCAGAAGCTGGGGGTGAAAGAGGCGGTATCGCGGGGTATGGTTGTTAAGATAAACACGGTGCTTATACCGGATATTAATTCAGGCCATCTTATTGAGGTTGCGAAATTATATAAACAGTTGGGGGCAAATATCATGAATATCATGCCGCTTATTCCAGTAGGGAAATTTTCGCATATGAGACCGCCTACCAGAGAGGAAATTAGTGCAGCTCAGGCTGCATGTGCGGTCTATATAGAGCAGTTCAGGCTGTGTCGGCAGTGCAGGGCCGATGCATGCGGAATTCCAGGAGGTGCTGATGAATCTATGGGATCAGCTTGCATTTGAATATGACCCTGATAGCCCTACTAAGAGGCTATGGACAAAGCCGAATTTGTGGGTGGATCTGTTTGAAAGAGGGCTTGGTGATTGCCGCAGGATTTTGGACGTTGGATGTGGTGCAGGGTTTCCAGGGATTGCCCTTACAAAAAAGTTTCAGGTTATTGGTCTGGATCTTTCAGAAAAGATGCTAACTATTGCCTCAAAGAGGGCAAGGGACAGTGGAGCTAAGATTATCCTTACGCGAGCAGATTCACATGCCATGCCATTTAAGGATAATCTTTTTGATGGAGCCTATTGCAAATTCGCCCTCTGGCCGCTTAGAGATCCAAAAACCGCAATAAGGGAGATGGTTAGGGTTGTAAGACCCGGTGGAAAGATACTAATTGTTGAAGTGGATCGGAAAGGAAGAGGCACAGATTATCAGAGCCCTCTTAGGGTGAGAATCTTTTATCTGATCTATCGGATCTTTAAAAAGTGTATATTTAAGAGGCCGGATACTAAAAAGATATGGAAAGAGCTTTTGAAGATAACAGATAAAAATCCGGTTGTAAATTTAGGTCTTATTGAAGAGACCCTTAAAGATTGTGGATGCAGGGTAGTCCATGTAGAAAGAGATATAAAGAAGATGACCTATACAGCATTTGGAAAGCTTATGAGCTCTGGACATGAAAACTACTTTTTATGCATTTCAATAAAAGGTGGGGGGGTAAGAGATGAATAGATCCATAGAGTCACTTTCATGTGCCTATCAACCCATCAGCATGATAGTGCATGCAATGGCATGTCAGCCGGCCAAGAATGCTGGGGCGCTTATGGCGGTAAATGCGATTGCAGATGCAATACCCCTGATCCATGGCCCCATGGGGTGTGCCGCTCTAAGAAAGATGAACTCTTTCTCTGTTTATACCCTTTTTGATCGCACCCCCTGTACTGATCTCAAAGAGATGGACATTGTATTTGGTGCAGAAAATAGGCTGAAGAAGGCGATCGTAGAGACGTATGAAAGGTATCGCCCATCTTTAATTGTGGTCATACCCACATGCCCAAGCGATATGATAGGCGATGATATTGCATCTGCAGTAAGGCAGGCGAAAAGAGAGGTTGGTTGTGAGGTGGTCTACTCAACAGGAGAGCTCATTAAGGGAAGGCCAATCGGATACCATGATGTCTTATGCTCCCTCTTTGACCAGCTTTTGCCCGAAGATCTTGAAATCAAAAAGATAGAGGGAGCAGTCAACCTTATCACATTCCCCATCCATAGCTCTGACAATAAGATGGATGAGATGGTGGAGATCTTGGAAGAGATAGGTATAGAGGTGAACAAGATCTTTTTCCACAATACCACTCTGAAGGACATCTATGATCTCCCAAAGGCAGAGCTTAACATCACAGACATTCCCAGCCCATGGCTTAAGCAGATGAAGGAGCGATTCGCTATACCTTATTATGCCACCTCTTCTCTCGATAACCCCACTGATGTGGAAGAGATAAACCCCCATGGCATGGAAAACAGTGCCCGAGTCTTTTTGGAGATCGCCGAGCTTTTAGGAAAACGGGAAAGGGCTCTAAAGGTTGTAGAGAAGCGAAAGAGAGAGGCCAAAGAGAGGCTCATAGAAGAGGCAAGAGCGCTTAAGGGGGTAAGGATTGGCGTGGTTGGTGGATTCTTCTTTGGGATGGGGCTTCTTCTGGTAAGGGAGCTTGGCATGGAGCCTTCCGTGCTGATCTACAAGACATACGGGCTTGAAAGCCATGGAATGGCCAAAGGTGCGATAAAGAGGATCATCGATATGGATCGTGAGGTGGCAAGGCAATATGGGGTGGAACCTGCAGTACTTGTCAATCCAGTGCATGAAGATGAGATCATGTCCCTTAAAGAGAGGGAGGTGGAGCTGGTAATTGCACCCGGTGTGGATATCTTCAGGTATCATAAAGAGGGGATTAAGGCCTTTGATTCCATGAAGTTCTATCTTCATTCTCTCAGGATCGGGTTTAATTGCCCAATAGAGCTTGCCCGTATATTGAAAAGGGAGCTTAAAAGGACTCCTAAACAAAGCCCTCTCCTTTCCATGCTCGACTATGATCCTTTTGAGTCAAGTCTGCATCCTTCTTGGGTTAGGCTTGAAAATGTCTGGCGTGCTGTTACTGAGGGGGCAGATGGGGGGTGTCTTTATGGCTGAGATAATCTATGAACCAGTGCCTGATTCTAAGCTCTTAGGGATGGTTCGTGCCATAGGTGGAATCAAAGATGCTGTAGCTATTGTTCATGGAAAGAGCTGTTGCCATGCAGACAATCTGCTCTTCAATATTCTTACAGGCCCTCAGGATGATATTCGTATCTTAGGAAGTGGGATAAGATCTCAGGATATTTCAGTTGGTGGGAAGAGAAAGCTTACTCTTGCAATAAGGGCTGCCTATGAAGAGTTTAATCCAGAGCTTATTGCGGTTCTGATTACAAGCTTTACCACACTTATGGGAGACGATGTAGAGGGAATAATTGAAACACTTAAAGAAGAGATTCCATCTGAGATGTGCTGTTTTCAGTGTGCAGGATATATCGGAGATACATCAAGTGGAATAAGAGAATTCATGTGCTTCCTTACGCGTTATATGGAAAGGGGTTCTCCTTCTGATGGCCAGGTCAACCTGATCGGTCTTATGCCCGATGAACCCCATGCAAGGTCTGATCTAAAAGAGATAGAGAGGATGTTAAAAAAGATAGGGCTCCAGGTAAAGTGTGCAATACCAGGCTGTTCATTTAAGGAGATTAGATGTGCGGCAGATGCCACATTTAATATCGTTTTTTCAGATGAGGGTCTTGACTTGGCCACCACTATGGAAAAGAACTTTGAGATTCCCTATGTTATGGTCCCCTACCCCTTTGGATGGAGGGGGAGCATGGAGTTTTTTCAAAAGGTCTGTGATGCGCTTAAGATCTCATTTAAAGAAGAGCTGTTATCTGAAGAGAGGGAAAAGGTAAGGAGGAGACTACAAGAGGTCTATAAATATCTTCAGGGAATTTATGGACTTCCAGTTGCTGTTGTTGGAAAGGGAATGAAGGCTATATCCCTTTGCCGTTTTTTAAGTGAGGAGCTGGGATTTGACATTGAGCTTCTCTGCCTGAATGACAATCTAAGTGGTGAGGAAGGTGATATTCTAAGAGAGATAGATGTAGATGAACTGATTATAAGTAGGGATCAGTTTGAGATAGAGGATGCAATTCGGTCCAGAAAGGTTCATCTTGTTTTCGGATCCACTATGGAAAAGAAGGTATGTGTTGATCTTGGGATTCCGCTTGTCAGGGTTTCATATCCTGTACTGGATGAGATCTCTATCACAGATAGGCCATATGCAGGAATAGAGGGTGTCTTAAATCTTACAGAGGCCATAATAAACTGCATAATTTCACAGGGAGGTCAGGTATAATGATACAGATTGCCTTTTTTGGAAAAGGCGGAATAGGAAAATCAACCATTGCCTCAAATGTGGCAGCCTCTCTTGCTGAAAAGGGGCTAAAGGTCATGATGATAGGATGCGACCCAAAGTCTGATTGCACCAGAAATCTCAGGGGTGATGTGGAGATCCCCACAATTTCTGAGGTGTTGAGGGAAAAGGTGCAGTCTCCGCTTGAAATCGATGAGTTTATCTATGGCAAGGAGATAAGGCCAGAGGAGGTGGTATTTGAGGGTTACAAGGGAATATTGTGTGCTGAGACAGGCGGGCCAGAGCCAGGGGTTGGATGTGCGGGCAGGGGTATTGTAATTGCAGTGGATCTTTTAAAGAGGATCGGTGTGTTTGATGATTTTGGGCCTGATGTAGTTATATATGATATCCTTGGTGATATAGTCTGTGGCGGGTTTGGCATGAATCTGAGGCAGGGAATGGCAGATAAGGCGATCATTGTTACCTCTTCTGATTATCTTTCACTCTATGCGGCAAATAATATATGTAGAGGAATTTCAAGGTATGCAGAAAGGGGAGGGACAAGGCTTGGAGGCTTTGTATACAATGTAAGAGGGGCACTTGATGATATAGAGCTTGTAAGGGAATTTTCAGAAAGGGTGGGATCTAAGATCCTGGGTTCCATTCCTTCAAGCAATGAGATAGCAGAGAGCGAGATATATGGTCAGACAATTATTCAGAGATATCCTCAAAGTAAAGTAAGTAAGATCTTCAATGCCCTTTCAGAGAGGCTCATGGAAGGGGATGAGCCTGTAAGGCCAAGGCCGCTTACCTCTTCAGAGCTTTCATCCCTTGCCATGCGTATAAGGGGAAGAACAAAGGAAGATTTTACCAGGAGGAAAAAGGATGCGGAAAGAGAAAGATAGGATTGAGATTGCAATATATGGCAAAGGGGGTATTGGCAAATCTACTGTCGCCTCAAATCTCTCTGCGGCTTTTTCTTCCATGGGCCTTAAGGTATTGCAGATAGGGTGCGATCCCAAAGCAGATTCCACAAGGAATCTCATGGCAAGGCGTATCCCCACTGTCCTGGGTAGATTAAGAGAAAAGGGATATTCCCAGGAATACAGAGAGGAGGATTTCATCTTCTATGGGTTTTCAAATATAGCCTGTGTTGAGGCAGGAGGGCCTGAGCCAGGGGTTGGATGTGCTGGAAGGGGAATCATCAGCATGATAGAGACATTGCAGAGGCTTAGGATATTTGAAAAGCAATGGGATGTGATAGTCTATGATGTGCTTGGAGATATTGTCTGTGGTGGATTTTCTGTCCCAATCAGGGAAGGCTTTGCGGAGGCCATATACATAGTTACCTCTGGTGAATTTATGCCGATATATGCGGCAAACAATATCATGAAAGGTATAAAGAGGTTCTGCAGGAGAGGTGGTTCAAGACTGGGTGGAATTATCCACAACTCAAGGGGAAGAGGTGATGATCTGCCAATTGTTGAAGAATTTGCATCTCTTACTGAGACCAAGGTGATCGATAGCATACCAAGGAGTGATGAGATCCTGAAGGCCGAGCTTGAAATGAAGACGGTGATAGAGAAATTTCCGCACTCAGAGATCTCAGATAGGTTCAGAAGGCTTGCAGAGAAGATTATTCAAAACAGAGACTATCATGAACCGCAGCCACTCTCCGATAGAGAGATAGAGGAATTTGGAACAAAGATTGCCAAAAGCTATCATGACTTATATATTTAAGCCTGAGAGGGGATTGTAAATAATGGACTTTATTAGAGAGAAGATATGGACTCTGCGACTCTCCCATGCATGTAGATTTAGCTTAGATTGCAAGATGTTTGGTGCCTATTGCTACCTATCAGAGATAAAAGGTGCGATTCCGCTTTTACACGGCCCCCGTGGATGTGCATTTTTCCCAAAACTGGTTCCACCTGATGCGATAAGAACACAGCTTCTGGGCCTAAGAGAGCCTCCCCCCTTTCCTTGCACAGATATGGATGAAAGGGATGTGATATATGGTGGGGCAGAAAAGCTCAGGAATGCCATCTTAGAGGTGGACAGATATTACCGTCCAGAACTCATCGGAGTGATAATATCATGTCCTGCGGCAATAATTGGAGATGATATTAGAGAGATAGTAGAGGATACAAGGAAGAGGGTTGAATCTGAGATAATCTACACTCCATCATCTGCAGGCTTTTCAGATGATGAAAGGACAGATGATTTTAACCGTCACGCAGAAGACCTCATAGAGATATGGAAAGATCCTGAAAGGAGGCCCAAGTGGGGGATAGAGAAGTGCGGAAGGCTGGATACTCTGTATTCCCTCATAGAGCAGCTTGTAGAGGAGCCGAAGGAAAGGTCTGAAAACTCAATAAACATAGATACCTATGGAAGATTTCACTGGTTTGAAAATCTGAGTGGCGAAATAGCAGAGATGAAAGGTATATTGTCTGAGATCGGAATAAGGGTAAATACAGTGTTTCCAGGATGCACTGTAAGAGATATTAAGGGGCTTTCTAAGGCAAGACTAAACTTTATGAGACGAAGTGAAAGAAGCGCAAAGTTTATGAAGGAGCGATTTGGAATCGACTACATCTTTGATCTCTTTGGCACACGCTATATAGGGATCCAGGGGGCAAAGAGGTTCTATCTTGATGTGGCAGAGAGATTCGGTCTTAGGAAAAAGGCAGAAGAGGTGGTTAATGCAAGGTTAGACACAATAGATAAGAGTCTACAGGATATAAGGGCTGAGCTTAGGAGGCGGAGGATAGCCTTTATATGCACTCCTCTTTATACAACCCCGAAATTTATTAAGCTCTTAGAGACACTTGGCCTTGATATATCGCTCCTCATTGTCAATACGATGTGGTGGAGACGATGGGGTATGACAGATGGTTGTGCAAAGAGGGTCGTTGATGAGTTTTTAAATAATCTTAAATGGTTAAAATCATCTCCCAAGATTTTAATAGACCTTACCATTGAAGAAGAGGTGGATCGCTTAAGGGAGCATCAGGTTGATCTTGTAATTGGAGATGTACTCATATCTGATCTTTCAAGGATGATGTATTATGAAAACAGTGGAATTAAGTCTTTAAGTCCACATTCTTTGGGATATTCATCCTTTCGGATATCCTTTTCTCAGGTATTATATCTCGGAGAGATGATTTTGAAGAGGTTAAACCGCCCTCTTAGAGAGACAGATCTTCTCTATATGCGATACAGATACCATCCTGAAAGGTTTCCCACGATGCTTTCAGAGATAAGTGATGAATATATCTGGGAGAGGATAATGAAGAAGGTATGGAGAGGCAGATCATAGAATGGAAAAGACCCTGAAAGATTTCCATTTTGTAGACCCTGTAGAAGGCGATAAACTCCTTGGGGCATTCAGAGCGGTATGTGGAATAAGGGATGTGGTGGTGCTAATACATGCTCCTGTAGGCTGTCACTGGGGGGTAAATTATATTGAAAGACTGTCTTCAATTAAGACAAATGCGACCATTTCAGCTCTCAGAGAAAGAAGCGTTATCTTTGGAGGAGAAGAAAATCTGAGAAAGAGTATAGAGATCATCTTTAAAAGGAGAAGGAGAAGATATCTGATACTGCTTTCTGGAAGTGTACCAACCGTAATAGGTGAAGACTGGAGAGGAATAGTTGAGCATTTAGACTTTTCAATTAACATTATAAATATTGACTGCGGCGGATACCTCGGAAAGATGGGAGAAGGCTTTGAAGAGGCACTCTGTGTGCTCTTTGATTGGATAGAGGATCCCGACCCTGAAATACAAGATAAACTATTATCGGTAAATCTTATAGGACTTCAAAGAGATATCGTCAAAGGAAGGTCAGGGATTAAAGAGATAAAGAGGTTGCTTGGCCTTCTGGGGATCAGGGTAAACTCTGTGTTTCCCCCTTCCACCCTCTCTGAGATAAGACGTGCATCCAATGCTAAGCTCAATATCGTATTTGCATATGGAAGAGGGCTTGCAGAGAGGATGGAGGAGAGATGGAAGATCCCATATATATATCTTGATGCATATCCATATGGGATTATTGGTGTTGAAGAACTTATTGAAGCTGTTATGGATACACTTAAAATAGATGTATTAAGGAAAAATAGGATTGAAAGAGAAAAAGAAAAGATATTATGTATTCTTAAAGATGCCCATCTCTATCTTCCATCTCTGTATGGTCTTGGGGTTGCAATTTCAGGTGATTTGCCCCATGTTAAAGGGCTGAGTAGGTTTCTTCAAAAAGAGCTTGGTATGGAAATTCAGCTCTTAAATATCACCTCCACCCCACCTTCAACCGATATTTCAGAGCTAAATAAGATCAGTGAATCAGATATCTCTATTCAAGATTCATGGCACAGATTTGCAACAAAATTAAGGACTAAAGATATCGGCCTTATCTTTGGAACCGATCTTGAAAGACGGCTCTCATCTGAGCTTGGAATCCCTCTGATACTCTGTTCATTTCCCACAATATCCCGCATAGATCTTATCTCCAGCCCCTATCTTGGCCTCAGAGGAGTGATAGGATTAGTTGAGGAAATTGTAAACTCTCTTCTAAATTATGGCTAAGTTATTATTACTTTGCATAAAGGAGGCATCTTATCTACTATTTAAATTAATTCCCTTTGTATTAATCGGGTTTTTCATTGCAGAGTCAGCATACAGGATCCCGTCTTTAAAAAAGATAGGAAATCTCTTCAACCCCATCTCTAAGTTAGCAAGGATTCCTGAATATGGCCCCCTCTATCTGACCACCTCCCTCTTTAATCCTCTCTCTGCCACCATGATCCTTGTGGAGCTCAGGAAAAGGCATCTTATAACAGATAATGGGGTTGTGGTTTTTGCGCTTAGTTCAGGATTCCCTGTCTCAATCCACTATACACTGATCTGGGCTGTGCCCGTATGCCTTTCTATGCTCGGTATAGGGATTACAGCCCTCTTCACCTCATGTATGGTTATAGTCGGGCTTTTTCAGAGCGTAACAGGAATCCTCTACAGCAGGTATTTAAAGGGTGAACTGGAGTTAGAAAAGTGCCTGATTGGATCTAAGAGTCCACACCTTCCTTTAAAGAGGATCTTAACTGAAGCCATAGGTTCATCCATAAAGGGGATGATAAGGATAGTAAGGATTCTATATCCTATCCTTTTTGTGGTGTTTCTCTTAAAGAATTCAGGAATAATGACATGGATCACAAAGGTGACAATGCCCATTTTGGATGGTCTTAAGCTTACCTCTTCATCCGCTGAGCTAATTACAGTATCTTCTCTGAACTTTTTTGCTGCATGTTCCATTGCAAAAGGGATGTTACTTAAAAGAATATTGAGCAGTTTTGAAATTGTGCTCTCTTTTATCCTGGGATCATTTATCTACAGCTTAGGTGAGCTATGGCATACCACCCTTCCCTATAATATCGCATTTTTTGGTGTAAGGCTGGGAACAAGGGTTGCACTTTCACTCTGGATAACATTTATTACTGGAAAGCTCCTGATTATTACCATATTTTTTTCCTATCGATATTTCTCATGAATAACAGGCTTTTTAATATCATAGTAGAAGTGGTTATGATGGTTATCTTTATCTTTCCACAAGAGGTATTTTCAAAGGAAAGCAATCAAAAAGATGATACAATCATAATAACGGAGGCACAGATCAGGCAGATGAATGTAAGGAGAATAACAGATGTGCTAAATCAGGTTCCAGGGGTAAATGCAGGAGAGAAATCTGTGTCCATCCGTGGCTCTTACAAGGTAAAAGTGCTACTCGATGGTCGACCCATAAATGATCCTACTTCCAGCCATGGATTTGTGAAATTTGATCTGGTGTCTCTGGAAAATGTGGAAAGGATTGAGATATATCGCGGTAAAGGGGCCCTTAGATACGGAGATGATGCAAGCGGCGGTGTGATCCTGATTTTTACAAAGAAAAGTAAGAGGTTCAATGGAAATATCAAGACCTACTTTGGAGAATTTGATACCTCTCACTATAGTGCAGACTTAAGGGCAGGAAGGGGGTCTTTTGGAGTGGGGTTATCCCTGGGTTATGAATACACAGATGGATACCAGGTAAATGGTGACAAAGAAAAGAAAAGGGCAGGTATCAAGCTTGAATACATGCCAAAAGGCAAGAGTGAGCTGGTCTTTTCCATGGATTATTTAAAAGACGATCGAGGTTTAAGCGGAAGGCCAGAATATCCGACCCCTTATGCCCGCAAACAGAGTGAGATGTATTCCTTTGCCATTAGAGCAAAGGCATTCGGTTTCAACACTGAGACCTTTTTAAATGATGCAGAGACCAAAAACAGGGATCCTGAAAGGGGTATCGATAACTCAATAAGTGTCAAGAGGTTTGGTCAGGACCTCTCTACTCTTGTAGGGGTTGGTAAGTATGGCAAGATCGGTTGTGGTGTCGCCCTAAGGTGGGGTCAGGCAGAAGGAAGCCGGTTTGGCACAAAGGATGAGTATTCTATCTCCCTGTTTGGAGTAGAGAGCCTTTCACCTAAGAGGCTTCCTGTGACATTTTCATTTGGGCTCAGAGGGTCTTACTATTCTGACTTTAAAGACACAATAAACCCTGAAGCAAGGATATCCTACAAAAGGAATAGATGTTCTATTTCGCTGAATTACACCAGGACGAACAATACCCCTTCTTTTTACCAGAGATACGACAGAACCAGCACAAAAGATCCTAATCCTGACCTTGATATGGAAACCGCAGATAATTTGAGCCTCTCTCTTTTTTATGAGATCTCCAAACAGCTTTCATGCGGTATGTCTGTCTTTTACAACCGAATCACCGACAGGATCGCCTATGTGCTGGGGGATAATGGGGTGGGACGTTATGAAAATTTTGGAGAGGTGAGCTACAAGGGGTATGACATCTCCATAAAATGGAAGATTATTCCAGCCCTTTTTTTGAAAACCACATATACCTACCTTGAAGCCATTAATGAGGATACAGGCCAGTGGATGGTGGCAAAGCCAAGGCACAGGCTGTATATGGATCTATGTTACAGGGTAATGGATGAGTTTTCGATTATCTTTAATCTTAAGTATGCATCCAGACAGTTCACCCGCTCCGATAACAGGGCCTCTGTTCCAGATAGGGCCATTGGAGATTTGAGGTTCAGATACAGTGGGCTTCTATCTGGTATAGGCATAATAAGAGGAATGGATCTTTTTGGTGAAATAAGGAATATCGGAGATAAGACCTACTGCTATGGAGACGGCTGGCTTGCACCACCCAGAACCTGGATATTGGGATTGAGTCTTAGGCTCTGAAGCCATATTTGATTTTTTCCCAATATTTTGCTTTATTAAAATGAAATAGAAATGAAAGTATTTCAAGAGGGTGAAACGGAATACTCCCAAGGTCATGATTCAGGTAGAGGGGCTAAGCAAGAGATACAAGAATGTCGAGGCCCTCAGGGGGGTCAGTTTTGAGGTCTATGCAGGGGAGCTCTTTGCATACTTAGGCCCAAATGGAGCAGGGAAGACAACCACAATTCGTATCCTTACTGGCCTTACAAAGAGGTCATCTGGTGATGCATGGCTTAATGGTCATCATATTGAGGATAATGGAATAGATGCCAAGAGAAGCTTTGGGTTAGTTACCCAGACCATAAACTTGGATCAGGAGCTCAGTGTCTTTGAAAACCTTGACCTTCATGGAAGGCTATTTGGTATGAGAAAGGGGGAGAGAAAAGAGAGGATAGAGGAGCTGTTAGAGTATGTAGGACTTTTGAAGTGGAAAGATGCGCTGGTAAAAGAGCTTTCAGGCGGTATGAAGAGAAGGCTTACTATTTCGCGGGCACTCCTCCATTCCCCCTCTATCCTCTTTTTGGATGAACCAACGGTAGGGCTTGATGCCGAGATAAGAAGGCGCATCTGGTCTCTTATAAAGAGGATCCAGTCAGATGGTGCCACCATATTCCTTACGACTCACTATATTGAAGAGGCCGAGTTTCTTGCCGACAGGGTTGCATTCCTGGATCAGGGAAAGATCGTGGCAATAGATACACCTCAGAACCTGATGGACAGGATGGGGGTGTGGGCAGTGGATCATTGGGATTCGAAAGGAATTAAGACAAGATATTTTAGGAGCCGCAAAGAGGCCCAGAGATTTATGGAAGCACAGAGCCCGGGCTTTACCTTTAGAAGGGTAAACCTTGAAGATGCCTTTCTTGCATTTACAGGGAAGAGGGTTTCATCATGAACGGTCTCTTTGCCGTTTATCTTAGGGAGCTTTTGATCTTAAAGCGCCGTATAAAGAGGCAACTGGCAGGTATGGCAGTATCCCCCCTACTCTATCTTCTTGCTTTTGGTTATGTTATGGGGAAAGAGGTAAGATTCAATGGTCATACCTATCTTGAGTTTCTAATTCCTGGCTTAGTTGCAATGACAAGCATGACACAGGCATTTGCAATTGCAACCGATATAAATATAGCCCGGTTTTATTGGCTTATCTTTGAAGAATTTCAGGCAGCCCCCCTTAGCAATGTTGCGTATGTTGCGGGAGAGGTATTTGCAGGGATGACAAGGGCATTGCTTGGAGTTGGGGTGATACTCATTCTTTCCCTTCCCTTTGGTGTAATCCTGCACTATGGCTTCTTTTTCTGGCTTTCGGTCTTGCTGAACAGCTTTGTTTTTGCATCTCTTGCTGTTTCACTTGCAATGCTTGTAAGGTCTCATGCGGATCAGGCCCTTTTAAATAGCTTTGTAATCACCCCTATGGCCTTTCTGGGAGGAACCTTTTTCCCGGTAGATAGGCTCCCTGGATGGGCACAGAATATCCTCTCATTGCTACCCCTTACCCATTCATCCATGCTAATTAGGGCAAGTGCATTTAAAAGCTCAGTAGAGCCTGTATCAATTGTAGTGTTAATAATCGTAGGAGCACTCTCCTTTATATTTGCATATAAGTCTGTTGATAAGGCAAGGGATTAAGTTTTCACAATACACTGGGAGGTAAAAGAGATGGAAAACAGAAAGATATTGATAATAAGTGACAGCCCTGACAGAAAGAGTTTTATTGAATATTATATAAGGAATCAGGGGTTCAGCCCTGTGTGGTATCCCAATATAATGTCTGCCTATTTGGCAGTGAAAAAGGACCCCTTCTCTCTGGTAGTGGTTGATCTGAGTATACCCGTAGAGCCCAAACTGGAGCTTATAAGGGAGTGTCTTAGACTCCACCCTGGCATCCTTATAATAACTATCGGAAAGAGTGAGTATCTTAAAAAATATAGACCACTTCCAGAAGTTCCAACAATTGTAAATATCTCATCCATTGCCCTATTTCCTGACTTTCTTCCCTCCTATCTCCCAAAAGCCCAGACTTGAGGTATGATAT
>CBFDUE010000061.1:0-13675 GCA_965613025.1 uncultured bacterium | reverse complement strand
GGCCTTTCTCGAGGCACGCTATTCATTCCCTTATTTGCATATACAGACAGTAACCTATAATGAATAACGTCCCCGATCAGCGGCTTTCGTCCCCACTTACAGCCGCGGGCCGGTCCCGGACTCTCACCGGGTTCCCTATTAAGCCCTTCTAATGGGCACCTGGATTCTTTTATTTTCTTATACCACATTTTATTTAAGAGGTGTCAAGGAAAATTTAGGCATTTGCTATTATATGGGAATCTTTTAGAAAATTAAATAAGCTAAACTTAATACCAATCCTGCCTAAAAATATAACGAATTATATATCATAAGGAGAGCTTTGAAAAATTCAATGCTTTTGCATGCATAAGGTCACTTACCAACTTAGAGCAAGCCTGAAGCGCGCAGCGGAATGGTGGTTAAGCGCACCTGCTTGTTAACAGATCTATCTTTCTATTACTTCTGTGAGCGCCTTTACTATCTTGGGATGTAATATTTTGCCCTTGTGAAATGGCAAAATAAATCTCTCTTTATCTCTTCTATAAATCTTGTGACTTCCTTTAGTCCTCACGTGCTCAAACCCAGCTTTGAGAAGCATTCTTTCAGCTTCTTCAGCTGTCAATCTTGGCAACTTAGGCAACTTTTACTTCCATAGAGGTTGTTAATATCTCCTTGCTTAGACAATACTCCCTTTCCTCTGGAGACAGGGTTTTCAGATAAAGCTCTATAGCCTCTTTTATATTCTCGAGCACTTCTTCAAGAGAATCTCCCTGAGTATGGCAACCTTTCAATTCAGGACAAAAAGCATAATATCCATACTGATCTTTCTCAATAATAATATTTACTTTCACTTTTCTTACTCCTTTATAATTCTTTCGGTTAACTGATAGATAAATAAGTATTAGAAATATTTGTTAAAATACAAAATAAGAGAAGAAAAGTCAAGGAAAAGAAGGCTCTCTGTCAAATTGTGTGGAAAAACATATTTGACCTGATTTTTTGGGACTTCCTTAAGCACTCCTTTAGTATAGCTATAAGGTCATCCCTTAAAATCCTAACCTCCTTAGTATAAATCTCTTAATAAAGTTTTTCACACATATTATTTTATAGAGCCTATTTTTTTCTTGACAGATAAAGGAAGGGTGCCATATTAAGAGTAAAAAATATAGGGAAAGGATCCCTCCAATAATAGAGAGGCCAAGAAGGCCTTAAAAGGAGCGAACTCCGAAAAGGTCTTCTTGGCCTTTTTATCTTTTCAGAAAGGGGGGCATAAAGATGAGGTTTTGGTATCTTCTTATATCTATTACCCTGAGTATCCTGTTTTTATATTCTCCTTTCGGTCATTGTCAAAAGAAGGCTATCAGGCTTGAAGAGATGGTTGTAACTGCAACCAGGACAGAAAAGAGAATTGAACATGCTCCTGGATCTGTCTGTGTGATCACGAAGGATAGAATTGACTTAAAGGGGCCGGATACCTTTGATCAGGTGCTAAATGATATTCCAGGCGTATTTGTTAGAAGAGGAAAAGGGCTTATGGATACGCTCTCTTTCATTACACTTCGAGGGATTCCTCGCCAAAACAGGACTCTGATCCTGATGGACGGGATTGTCTTAAACAGTCCATATACTGGAGTTATAAAGTTTGGAGGGTTTTCCCCGGAGGATCTTGAAAGGGTAGAGGTCGTAAAAGGCCCCTTTTCCTCTCTCTATGGAGGATATGCAATGGGAGGAGTGGTAAATTTTATTACAAAGATGCCACAGAAAAGAGAACTTAAATTGAAGCTGGGTTATGGTTCAGGCTTTGATCGTGGTGAGGCGATGGATGATCTTAAGAGCCTTTATCTATCCTATGGGGACAGGCCTTTAGAGGGATTGGGCATATTTTTAAGCTATGGGAGGCATGACACCAATGGGTATCCATCTGATCTAAATGTTCAGAAATATAAGCCACCTGTAGGTGGATATACTATAACCAAAGATAGGTATGGAAAGACAGCATATCTTATAGGAAACCGAGGGGACAATACCTGGTGGGATGACTGCTTCCATCTAAAGACCAGATATGAATTTAATAAAGATACAAATTTAACCTTATCTTTTATAAGAAATCGCTATGAATATGGATATGAAGATCCAAAGACATACCTTTTAGATGCCCAGGGAAATCCTTTGTGGAGTTATACAAAAGTAAAAGAAAAGACATTTCTTCATGGAGACGGTGGGGTAAGCAGAAACATATACTCTATCCGTTTTGAAACTGCATTTAACAGGCTTAAGAGCAAACTAAATCTTTCCTTTCTGGACACCGATGACAACTGGTATATAACACCTGGAAGTGGTGCAACAAAGGAAGGATGTGCTGTAAGTCCCAAAAAGTGTGGATACATATCAAGCACCCCATCTGAAGCATACATGGTGGATGTGCAGTTTGATCTTCCTCTATTTAAAAGACATCTGTTTACCTTTGGAACTTCCTTTAGATATGGACACTCTGAAACCCAGGAGCACTATCTTGGCAATTGGAAAGATGAGGATTCAAAGGCCATCTTGAAGTATGAATCAAAGGGAAAGGAGAGGACCTATGCACTCTTTATTCAGGATGAGATTCATGTATTGAAAAATCTTACCGCTTATCTGGGTCTTAGAGAGGATTGGTGGAAGAGTTATGATGGATATGCAGATGATGTAGGAAAAGCGGGTTATCCAAAGATATATCCTTCAAAGAGTAAATCCTCATTTAGTCCAAAACTTGCTATTGTATGGACACCTGTTGACCGAACCACTTTAAAAGGTTCAATAGGAAAGGCGTTTAGATCTCCAACCATATATGAACTCTACAGGACCTGGACAAGCTCCTATGGCTCAACCTATGCAGGAAATCCCGATCTGGATCCAGAAACCGTTATCTCCTGGGATATGGGGATTGAGCAAAGGCTCTGGAAGGGTGCAAAGACATCTATCACATATTTTGAAAATCATATGGAGGATCTTATCTATAGAAAAAGCACAAAACCTAAATTTTATGAATATGTAAATGTGGGAGAGGCAGAGTCAAGAGGGGTGGAATTTGAGTTAGAGCAAAAAATTGAAAACTGGCTTAGATTGTTTGGTAATTTTACATATACCGATTCAGAGATAAAAGAAAATAAGGCAAATCCAAAGACAGAAGGATGCAGACTTACCTATCTTCCACTTTGGAGATACAATATTGGAGCTGAATTTAAGAGATGGGGCCTTTCAGGTTCTATCATTGGAAGATATGTGGATAAGTGGTTCAGCAAAGATGACAATTCAGATAAAGAAGAGAATGTCTATGGCTCATATGACTCTCACTTTCTCTTAGATGCAAGGATCTGTTATCAGATAAAGAAAAACACAAAGTTAAGCTTGAGCCTAAATAACATCTTTGATGAAGACTATTTTCAATACTATAGGGCACCTGGAAGATCATGGTTTTTGGGGTTAAGCATAGTCTATTGATATTATTAGTGATTCTTTCAATTGTAAAGGCATCTTTTGCCCTAACCTATACACTAACTGATAAGCTTGGAAGGAGTGTAAGTGTTGAAATACCTGTAAAAAGGGCAGTGGTGGTAATTACATATGAGCTTATACCGGCTCTAAGAGTATGGGATCAGGTTGTGGGGGTATCTATGTGGGCAGAGAAGTCCTGTGATCTATACAGGGCGATTGTAAGTGAAAATCCATCTTTGAGAAAGCCATTGGTTGGTGCGGGAAGCAATTTAAACATCGAGGCAATCTTGAAATTAGCACCCGATATCGTTATTACCTGGAGTTATAATCCTGAAAATGTAAGGTTTTTGGAAAAAAGGGGGATAAAGACAATTGCGATATATCCTGATAGTCTCACTGAGCTCTACCAGGTAATCAGGATGCATGGAAGGCTATTTGGAAAGCCAAATAGGGCACAGGAACTCATCCGGGAGATGGAGGGTATCTTTGATCTTATTGAGAAGAGGGTCAGTGGAATTCCAGATAAGATGAAGAGAAAGGCGATTCATATAGGGGGTAAGCCAAACAGGGTTTCATGTGGTATTGGTGTTACAGATGATATCATCAATCTTATTGGAGGGATAAATCCAGCAGGCAAGATAAAAAAGAGATATGCGGATGTCCCCATAGAAATGATTGTAAGATGGAATCCTGATGTCATATTTATCTGGGGTTCTGCAGGGTATGATACCTCATGGATCTATAAAAATTCTCAGTGGAGATTCATAGATGCGGTTAAAAACCGAAAGGTGTTTAAACTTCCGCGCTGGTCAACCTGGTCTCCAAGGCTTGCCCCTATCTCCCTCTATATGGCAAAGAGACTCTATCCGGAGCGATTTAAAGACATAGAGTTTGAAAGCCTCACAGACAGATTCTATAAGAAGCTATTTGGAATCTCTTACCATAAGGTAAAAGAATATGAAAGATTTTAAGATATTAATTATGGTGCTTTCACCCTTTCTTTTTGGTTTCATAGCCCTCTTTCTGGGAGCCTATGGAATCAATGCAAAGGATATTATAAAGATCCTCTTAAACGAAACTTTACATGTATTTCACATAGAAGATACCCCACAGAAGGCCATTGTTTTGGATATAAGGCTTCCGAGGATTATTCTTGCCGGTCTGGTTGGAGCGGCTCTTTCTGGCAGCGGGGTTACTCTTCAGGGGATATTTAGAAATCCCCTTATAGATCCATTTATCTTGGGCATATCTGCAGGGGCTGCATTTGGATGTGCTATATGTGTTGGATTCTTAAACTTTATTCCCATTCAGCTTATGGCATTTATATTTTCTCTTCTTGCTGTAATTATCTCCTACAATATCGCCAAGGGTCAGGGTGAGGTAAGCAGGCTACCGCTTATCCTTTCAGGAGTGATAGTTTCAGCATTTTTTACAGCTTTAGTATCTATTATCAAGTTTCTGGTGGATCCCCATAGACTCCAGGCAATTGTATTTTGGCTTATGGGTAGCTTTTCCCTCTCTGATTGGGATTCGGTTAAGATCGCAGGTGTGGGAATTGGTCTTTCCTTAATCCCCATATTTTTTATGCGATGGAGACTAAATGTGCTAAGCCTTGGATATGAGGAGGCAAAGGCCCTCGGGATCAATGTAAAACTTGAGAGGCTTCTATTTATTGGATTTTCCACTCTGGCGGTTTCGGTTGCAACTTCTCTTACAGGGATAATAGGATGGGTTGGCCTTATGGTTCCACATCTTGTTAGGATGATCATTGGCCCAGATCACAGGATCCTTGTTCCGCTTTCCTTTTTTGCAGGCGCATCTTTTATGATTGCAGCAGATACGATTTCAAGGACACTTACAAGCTTTGATATTCCTGTTGGAATAATTACTTCTATAAGCGGTGCCCCATTCTTTATCTACCTCCTTAAGCGGGGAGGGAAGGAGGTATGGGGAAGATAGTGCTCAGAGTAAAAGAGCTCTACTTCAGACACAGAAACAATGGATCAGATATCCTGAAAGGGATAAGTTTCTTTGTATCTTCAGAAAGTATTACTACAATATTGGGGCCAAATGGATCAGGTAAAACTACTATTTTTAAGTGTCTTGCGGGCATCTGGAAATATTCTAAAGGATGCATAGAGGTGCATGATAGGCCAATTGAAAGGCTTGACCCCAGGGAAAGATCAAGACTCTTTTCTTTGGTTCCGCAAGAGCATGAACCTGCCTTTCCATATACTGTCTTTGAGGTTGTTCTTATGGGAAGGGCACCATTTATCGGGCTCTTTTCATCTCCTAAAAAGAGAGATATTGAAACTGCAAACGAAGCATTAAGATTCTTAAGTATAGAACATCTAAGAGATGCCCTCTATACCAATATCAGTGGAGGAGAAAGACAGCTTACATTGATTGCAAGGGCAATTGCACAGGAAGCTCCCATTATGCTTCTTGATGAACCTACCAGCCATTTAGATTTAAAAAACCAGATAGCTGTGCTTAAAAAGATAAGAAAGATCGCAAAAGAAAGAAAGATTACGGTCTTGATGACACTACATGACCCCAATCTATCTAATCTCTTTTCAGACAAGGTGGTTGTGATAGATTCGGGAAGAAAGATTGCAGAGGGAAGACCCTTTGATATTCTAAATGAAGAGCTTATCAAAAAGGTCTATGATCTGGATGTAAGGATGCTATCCTTAAATGGAAAGAGGTTTTTAGCACCAATTCTGGACTCTTAGGGGGAGGAAGAATGAAACTCTTATCAATTACATGGCAGAGCTACTTTAACATGCTCTATAGGGCTTCAAAAAATATCAAGGAATTTGAGCTCAAGGTCTACTCCTCCAGAGCTCTTCAAAATGATCCTGACAGGCTCAGCACGGTTATGGATGAGATTGAAAGTGCGGATATCCTTTTTCTTTACAGATCAAATGAGCCTATCTGGGATGAGATAGAGAGGAAGATTAAAGATCCATCCTTAAAGGCAAAGATTGTCTGTCTCGGCCACGATCCATCCTATTGGAGGCTATCAAATGTGGAGCCAGAGGTTCTCAGCACCGCATACAGGTATATGGTTATAAATGGAGAGAAGAATATCACAAATATGTGTCGTTTTCTTGCAAAAAGGCTTCTCGGATTCAATATCTACTATGAAGATCCAGAAGAGCTTCCATGGGAAGGACTTTACCATCCAGAAGCAGATAGGATCTTTAAAGACATAAACGAATATCTCAGATGGTATGAGTCTAACTTTCCTTTAAGGAGAGGGCTTCCCACTGTTGGGATACTCTTTTCAAGACACTACTGGATAAATGGAAATACAGAGGTAGAGGATATGCTCATAGGCGAACTTGAAAGACTGAACCTGAGGGTAATTTCAGGCTTTGCATACTCTGTAAAGGATACTGCCCTGGGAACAAAGGGATCTGGTGAGGTGATAGAGGAATGGTTTTTAGATGGGTCAGGAAGATCCAGAATCGATGCATTTATAAAGCTTATATCCTTTTTCTTAGGCACAAGCAGGGAAAAGGGATATAATAAATCAGAGACAGCAGTCGAAGGTGTGGAGTTGTTAAAAAGGCTAAATATTCCATGTTTTTGTCCTATAAGCTCCTATTACAAGACAATCTCTGAATGGGAGGAGCAAGAACTGAATATGGATATCGGATGGTCTGTCTCCCTTCCGGAATTTGAAGGCACAATAGAGCCCATAATTATATCTGCACAGCTTAATGGTGAGGCAGACGAAAGGAAGAAGATGCCCATAGAAGATAGAGTCAAAAAGCTGGCCTTAAGGGTTAAGAGATGGATCAAGTTAAGAGATAGGCCCATACAGGACAGACGAATCTCCATAGTGCTACACAACAACCCTTGTGCAAGTGTTGAAGCAACAGTGGGAGTGGCTGCCCACTTAGACAGTCTGGAATCAGCTGTAGAGATAATGAAAAGGATGAAAGATGAAGGCTATAAGATCGAAGATGTGCCAGAGAGTGGAAAAGAACTCATAGAAAAGATAATGGAAAGGAAGGCACTATCTGAGTTTCGATGGACAACTGTGGAAGAGATAGTTCAAAAGGGTGGAGCAATTGACCTTGTCTCCCTGCAGGAATATCTTAACTGGTTTTCTGAGCTTCCCTTTAAGGCACAAAAGAGGATGATTGATGCATGGGGGGAACCTCCTGGTAGATATAAAGATGGGGTACCACCCTCCATGCTCTATGATGATAAGATCGTGATAACAGGTCTTAGGTTTGGAAATGTAACCTTGCATGTGCAACCAAAGAGGGGGTGTGCTGGACCCAGATGTGATGGAAAGGTATGCAAGATCCTGCATGACCCTGACATCCCTCCCCCTCATCAATATATAGCAACATACAGGTGGATAACCAGGAAGTTTAAGGCAGATGCAATCCTACATGTTGGGACACATGGAAACCTGGAATTTCTTCCTGGAAAGGGTGTTGCACTTTCCAGCGGATGCTTTCCTGATATAGGAATAGATACCATCCCGCATCTTTACATTTACAATGCGGATAATCCACCTGAAGGAACCATAGCAAAGAGAAGATCCTTAGCTGTGCTTGTTGACCATATGCAGACAGCTTTAACCGAATCTGCTCTATATGGGAGGCTTGAAGAGCTTGAAAACCTTGTAGGCCAGTATGAAATGTGCAAGCAAAAGGATCCCTCAAGGCTTCATGCACTCTCTCATTTGATAATGGATGCTCTAAAAGATAGCGCTCTTGACAAAGAGATCAGGATCAGATGGAAGGGAAGATATATGAGGCTTTCAGACCTCTCCCAGGATGAGGTTCATGAGATTCCATTTGATTTAATTGTAGAGGAGGTACACGGAAGGCTATCGCTTATCCGAAACACACAGATTCAGGATGGGATGCATGTCTTTGGGAGGATTCCAGAGGGGGAAAGGAGGGCAGAGCTTATATACTCAATTATGCGTTATGACTCTGAAAAGGAGGTCTCTTTGAGGGAGGAGATTGCAAGACTTTTAGGTTATCGGCTTGAAGATCTTTTAAAAGATCAAAAAAGATGGGATGCAAGCTCTGGTAAAAGCTATGGGGCGATCTTGGAAATTATAGACAGAATAGGCAAAGAGGTTATCAAGGAGGTTATAAATGCAGGATATTAAAGAGATTATAAGAAAGATAGAGTGGAAATCCAATAGATGGCAGAAATTGAGAAAAGAGATTCTTGAGCTTAACAGACGAATAGATGAGTCAAACGAGATTGAATCTCTTCTAAATGGATTTCAAGGGGGATACATACCTGCTGGCCCATCCGGACTTATAAGTCGTGGAAGGGATGATGTCTTGCCCACTGGAAGAAATTTTTACAGCCTTGACCCACACACTATTCCTACAAAGCCTGCATATAGGATTGGTATTTTATTGGCAGAGAAACTGATAGAGAAACATCTTCAGGAAGAGGGAAGATATCCTGAAAATGTTGCAATATATTGGATGTGCTCTGACATAATGTGGGCAGACGGGGAAGGAATGGCTCAGATTATGCATCTAATTGGTGTCAGACCTGTTTGGCTTTCAAATGGAAGGATTAAGTGCTTTGAGATAATTCCACTCAGCGAACTTAAAAGACCAAGGATCGATGTTACAATCCGGGTATCTGGAATCACAAGGGATAACTTTCCCATGTGTATTGAGCTTCTGGATGATGCAATACAGGCTGTATGCGGGCTTGATGAGCCTTCGGATATGAATTTTTTAAAAAAACACTCACTTAAAAACATGAAAGAGAACGGGGGTGATTTTCGTTCAGCAACCCTAAGGATATTTTGCTCTATGCCAGGCACATATCAGGCAGGCACACAGCTTGCTGTATATGCATCTGCCTGGAAGGAGGAGAAGGATCTGGCAGAGATCTTTTTGTATTGGAATGGCTATGCATATGGAAAAGGCATATGGGGGGAGAAAAGACACAAGGAGTTTGCAAATATATTAAAGACGGTTGATATCACATACAATAAAGTCGTAACAGATGAATACGATCTCTTTGGCTGTTGCTGTTATTTTGGAACACACGGTGGAATTACAGCCGCTGCAAGACAGCTCAGCAAAAGGGCTGTCAAGGCATACTATGGCGATACAAGAGATCCAGGTGGAGTTGAGATCAGAGACCTCTCAGACGAGATAAGACGTGTGGTTCGGACCAAGCTGATCAATCCAAGATGGATCGAGGGAATGAAGAGGCATGGATACAAAGGCGCAGGGGATATATCCAAAAGAGTGGGAAGGGTATATGGCTGGGAGGCAACCACACAGGAAGTGGACGACTGGATCTTTGATGAGATCACAAGGACATTTCTGATGGATGAAGAAAACAGACAATTTTTTAAAGAGAATAACCCTTGGGCATTGGAAGAGATCGCAAGAAGGCTTCTGGAGGCATGGCAGAGAGGGCTTTGGGAGCCTTCAGATGAGGTAAAAGAGGCCTTAAAGAGGCTCTATCTTGAAATAGAAGGCTGGCTTGAAGAGAGTGTTGGAGATGTTAGCGGAGATTTTCAGGGAGGTAGTATAGAAATTGTTACAAAAGATGAGGTGGAGTATTGGAAAAAGAAGATGGAGGAGGTGTTGGGTTGATGTTTCCATTCACTGCTATTGTGGATCAGGAAGACATGAAGCTTGGTCTTCTCCTAAATGTAATAGATCCATCCATCGGTGGTCTGCTGATAATGGGAGAGAAAGGAACCGCCAAGAGCACGGCAGTTAGAGCGCTTGCAAGACTTCTTCCAGAGATCGAGGTTGTGAAGGGGTGCCCATTTCACTGCTTTCCCAGAGGCCCTTTTTGTGATTATTGCACAGAGAAAAAGGAAAATGGCCAAGCCTTAGAGACAGAATATAAGAAGATGGAGGTAATAGAGCTCCCCTTAGGGGTTACTGAAGATAGGGTAGTTGGAACAATCGATATAGAATTTGCAATACGGCATGGAAAGAGGCGTTTTGAACCAGGTCTTCTTGCAAGAGCAAATCAGAACTTTCTCTATATCGATGAGGTAAACCTTCTTGAAGACCATATTGTGGATCTATTGCTTGACTCTGCCGCAATGGGAATAAACAGGGTAGAGAGGGAGGGAATATCCTTTCAACACCCTGCAAGATTTATCCTGGTTGGCACCATGAACCCAGAAGAAGGGGATCTAAGACCACAGTTTCTGGATAGGTTTGGGCTTTGTGTTGAGATAAGATCAATTACAGACAGGGAGATGAGAAAAGAGATCTTAAAGAGAAAGATAGAATTTGATACAGATCCAGAGGGTTTTAAAAAGAGATGGGAAAGGGAGCAGGGTGAGCTTCTTAAAAAGATTCTTGATGCTAAGAGGATCCTTGCAGAGCTTAAAGTCCCTGACAAAGTCTATGATATGGTTGTAAGCATCACCTCAGAACTCAGGCTTGACGGACACAGAGGTGAAATCGTGCTTCTTAAGGCATCTAAGGCATATTCAGCATTTAGACAAAAAGAGAGTGTTGATATTGAAGACATAAAGAGAGTTTCACATCTTGCCCTAAGACATAGGCTTAAAAGGCTTCCATTTGAAGAGGAAGAAAGCGAGGTGAAAAGGCTCTATGAGATTATTTCAGGACTTTGACAGGCTCTTTCCTGAATTAGTATCCAATCCTTATCCCAAGCTTTCCCTGATCCTGAATATTATAGACCCGAGATGCGGGGGGGTGCTTTTTTTTGGAGAAAAGGGGGTTGGAAAGTCCTTGATCTTAAAGCTTTTTAAAAAATATCTCAGGCTATTCAAATTCAGCTTCTATGAGATCCCCCTAAATATAAGTGAAGAAAATCTTATAGGAGGTATAGATCTTGAAAAGACAATTGAAAAAGGGATAAGATGTTTTGAAGATGGAATCCTAAATAAGGCCAGAGGATCATATCTGTTAATTGAAGAGATAAATCTGCTGCCTCCAGAGTATCTTTCGCTTATCTTTCAATATTCAGAAGATATCACAATCTTTGGCACTCTGAATCCCAGTGAGGCCCATCTCTCCCCCCATCTCCTGGATAAGATCGGCATGGGGGCTGTATTAGATAGGATAGAGGATAAGGAAGAGCAGTTAAAGATAATTAGATTCTGGGAAAATGTATTCGATCTAAACGCTCTATTTGTCAAAGACTATCATGAATTAAATAGATACATCTCTCTGGCAAAGGCATGGATAGAGAATATAAGATGGAATGATTCTGTTTTGGACTATATGGTTGAGCTCTGTTTTAAAAACGGTGCCTCAGGCCACAGGGCAGAGCTCTTTCTGTTTAGGGCATCACGTGCATATGCAGCTTTCATAGGGGAAAGAGAAATTAAAGAGGAGCATGTAGATATAGTCTCCCCGCTTATTTTCCTTCATAGATCTATAAAGGTTGAGCATGCAAAAGAGGAGCAGAAAGAGCCTGAAGAGGAAAGAAAAGACCTAAAGGGTGCCAAAGAAGAGGCAAAAGAACAGCATAAAGAACATTCTCAAAATTCCTCTTTTGATGAAACAAGGGGCAAAGACCAAGGTGGTAAACAGGACAATATAGTCCAGATTCCAACCGCTTCAAAGGAAAAGGTATTTGAGATAGGGGAGACTTTTAAGACAAAGAGATTCATATTTAAAAAAGACAGGATCCTTAGGCATTCTTCAGGTAGAAGGATAAAGAGTAAGACAGTTCAGAAATCAGGAAGAATGATAAGAAGTCGTCAATTTACCATAGACAGAGATATCGATATTTTTGGAACCATCAAGGCCTCTTCACCCTATCAGAGAGTCAGGGGAAGAAAGGAAAAACTCATAATCCACAAAGAGGATTTTCGCTTTAAGGAGAAGGAAAGGAGAAGCTCTAATCTGGTTCTGTTTGTGTTAGATGGTTCTGGCTCAATGGCAGCACAAAGAAGAATGGTTGCAACAAAAGGTGCAATATTTTCTCTGCTTTTGGACTGCTATCAGAAAAGGGATAAGGTATCTATGATCCTTTTTAGAAAATCCAAAGCAGAGGTAATTCTATCCCCAACAAATTCTCTTAACTTAGCACATAAAAAGCTAAAAGATCTTCCTGCAGGCGGAAACACACCTCTATCCTTAGGCCTTTTTGAGGCCTTAAGCCTTTCTAAGAGACATCATCTAAAGGCACCACAGGACAGGATACTGCTTATTCTTGTTACAGATGGAAAGGCAAATTTTGCCATAAATAGCTCAGAAGACCCCCTGAAGGAGACTCAGAGGCTGTGCAGGGAGATCCAGAGCCTTCCATATGTAGATTCCATCGTAGTAGATACAGAGATCAAAAGGGATATAATGAGAATGGATCTTTCTGAGAAGATTTCTGATTGGCTCTCCGCAAAGTACTACCCCATAGAGGAGTTAAAGGCACAAGATCTAAATGCCATTGTAAAAGGCTACACATCCATCTGATTCTCCTAATTCTGTTTGTGGTCTACCCAATCTTTAGACCCGAAATCCTTGCAATACCCTGATAGATATTTAATTAAATTTTGCACTTAATAATGGAATAGAATAGAGCCGAAAAGGTCTTGACTTATCCTTAATTAAGGGAGTAAAATAAAATTGATTTAGGTAGCAGAAGCTGCCAGGTGCCTATAGAAGGGGCTCTAAGTCTTTAAAGTAACATAATCAGGCCACGAAGGTCTTAAGAGAGCAGAAGCTCAGGGCCGACGTGGCTTTTTTATTTAATGAATCTTAAGGAGGTGTGTTGTGATGAAAAGACAGGTATGGACGATCATAGCGATCCCAATCTTTCTCTTCCTTGCCATTAGCCCCTTGTATGGAGCTGATGTGAAAGGGTTGATCCAGCAAGGACTTAAAGACCTGGGGGTGAAAAAGGGAGACCCCAGGATTTGTGCACTCACTGATGCCACTTATGTGAAGCTCAATGGGAAAACAACAGAGGAGTACGTTGATCTTATCCAAGAGATAACGGGATGTTCCATCGGCAGAGGCAATCTCCTTTTCTTCCATCGTCCCATAACTTACCCCTTAAAGATTGCCCTCTTCAGGAAGGACACAAAGGAGTGTGTCCTCATCACCTATGATGGGAAAGAGACCAAGAAAATAAAGGTCAATATAGACGGTCAGAAGGCAACTGCTCCGGGGCACTGGCGAAAGATAGAAGGTGCCATTGGGGCCGCTGATGCCTTCAGCATCGTCACCATCGCCAATTCTTGGGCCTTGGGTGCTCCCTTCGATTT
>CBFDUE010000060.1:0-14069 GCA_965613025.1 uncultured bacterium | reverse complement strand
CCCCTCTTCTCTTCATAGACCTTTTTTGCCTCTTCAGGAGTCTCAATTATATGCGGAGTAAGAAAGATAAAGAGATTTGTTCTGTCATTCTTTTTTGAAATTTTTTTAAATGCCCATCCTAATCCTGGAATCCCGCCAAGACAAGGAACCTGATATCGTGATTTTTCTAAAGATTCATCAATCAATCCCCCTATTACTACGTTTTGGCCATCCTTTACAATAATGGTAGTCTTTGCAGCTCTTTTAAGTGTCTTAGGAGCTAATATCGCTGTCCCTTCTACTTGTTCCCTTACAACTTTGGTTACTTCTTGATATATATTTAGTTTTACATAACGCTCTCGATTAATTTGGGGAGTAATTCTTAAGGTAACACCTACATCTTTATATTCATAAGTACTGAAAATAGTTCCAGTAGTGGTAGTCTGCTCCTGTCTTGTCACAAAGGGAATCGTCTTACCAACTTTTATTTCTGCTTCTTCATTATCTGTAGTAAGTATTTGAGGAGTAGATAATATATTAACGTCAGAATCTCCCTTAAATGCTTGAATTACTGCTGATAAAGAAGGATAGTTTAACCCGCCAATTTGTATTTTATCTCCCAAAATACCAAATGAAAAACCTGGAGGCATTGATTCTTTTATTATATAGGTCATTGGTCCTTTTTCTGTAATAAATCCTCCTAAGATTCCTACTTTACTACCCTTGTGTTTTCCAATTTCCTCTATCGCATGCCATTCCACACCCAGTTCAAACTGTTTTGTAACACTCACCTCCATTATCAATGCCTCTATATAGACCATGGGTCTTCTGATATCCAGCTTCTTGATCACATCTTCAAGGATCTTATAGTCCTCCTTCTTTGCCATAATCACCAAGGAGTTGGTCGCCTTGTCTGGCACAATCTGAATATCCTTGGATATAAGAGGGGCCTTACCCTTTTTTGTCTTGGCTGCCTGCTTTGTGGGTAAGGCCATGAGCACCTTTGCAAGCTCTTCAGCATCTGCATTCTGAAGATAATAGACCCTTATATCCCCCTCTCCTGGAGGAACTTGCCTGTCCAGAAGCTCTATAAGCTTTTTTATCTTTTTTGTATCATCTTCTGAAGCAAGCACAATCAGGCTGTTTGTCCTCTCATCAGGAACAATATTTATGGGAGTAGGGACTAATCCCTTTACCCTCTTTTTTAAAGTAGGTGTCTTGAATACCTGCAAAAGGGATCTTGATAGATTAGTGGCTGTGGCATATTTAAGTGGAATAACAGAGATCTCCGCCCCCACCCCTTCCACATCAACAGCATCCACAATCTTAAGTAATCTTTTGATATTAGATTGGACATCTGTCACAATAAGCATCCTTGTTGGAGGGTATGAGACAATAACACTGCTCTTTGAGATAAGCGGTGAAAAGAGACGCCTAAGCTCATTGGGATCAGCGTATTTGAGAGGAATTATACGGGTTACCACCTTATCTTCAGGGCTAATGGCACTCTCTTTTAGCCTGGTCTCAATGCTTTTACCTCTGGCCTTAACAGACGGAACAATCTTTATCACCTTTCCTGAAGGCACGGTGGTATATCCATGAACCTCAAGCACAGATTCAAATACCTTGTATGCCTCCTCCACGGTGATCTTAGTGGGAGAGATAACCGTAACATTTCCTTTAACAGCGCTATCAATTACAAAGTTCTTTCCAGTAAGTTCACTAATAAATTTTATAAAAAGCCTTATATCCACATTATCAAAATCAATGGTTACATATCTCTCCTCTGATCCCTCTTTTTTCTCAGAATCTACCTCTACTTTTTTAGAACTCCTCTGTGCCAGCTTCTGTGATTTCGCCTTCTCTTTAATTGATTTTACCCCCTCCTTCCCTGTAATCCTTACTGCCTCAGCTGAAGATAGGCTAAGGAGTAAAGCCCAGATAAGAATCGGTATGATATATGCCAAAAAGGTATTAGTCTTTTTCATCTAAGATAATTACCCCCCTCATAGATATATTTAAAGTGAGAGCTTTGAAAATTCAAAGCTCTCAAAGGATACCCATAGCCTTCAATCTATCCTTTATAGGGTCAAGGTCATGATCCTGTTTTATCCACTTGGAAACCCCTTTGTCCAGAGAAAAGGCCTTATTAAGGTATCTTATGGCATCTTCCTCTTCTCCTTTATGCACCATAAGACATGCAAGATTGTAATATGGATCCACATAGTCTTCCTTAACTACAATAGCCTTTCTAAAACATTGCTCTGCACTGTCTAACATCCCTTTCTCTATATATATAACCCCCAGATTATTAAGTGCCTCAAACTGGGTTGGATCTTTTTCTATTATATCAGTGTAAATCCTTATGGCATCTTCCAGTCTGTGGGATTCTTGTAATCTTAGGGCCTCTCTAAACTCCCTTTTAAGTTCATCCTTTAAAAGATCTTTTTGTGGGCTCTTCTCCCTAATTGAGCTATCTAAGATGGAGTTGGCCTCAATCCCCTTAGGTCTAATATTGATATAGTTATAGAGAAAAATAACTAAGCAGATAGGAATCAGAAAGAGTAAAAGGAGTCTATAGTTTTTGTCTTCTCTTTCCCTCTTAATTATAGGTCTAAGATATATCCTGATTCCTGAAGGCCTACTCTCTTTTCTCTCCCTCTCTGCCCTTCTTATGGCCTTATGTATGGTGCTCATAGCTTACCATTAAAAAGATATATTATTGCCCATGTATCAGGGCCTATGACACCATCTGGTTCAATTCCCATATCCCTTTGAAATCTCATTACCATCTTCTGAGTAAGAGAATCATAGATGCCACTTACTTCCACTGCATAACCAAATCTTTTTAAAAACTTCTGGATCTCATACACAATGCCTCCACTTGTCCCCCTCCTTATAAAAGGGGAATCTTCAATAGGGATAATCCAGCATATCTCAGATCCCATCTTGGGTAATATGGATAAGGTGTTAAATTGGAACTCCCTTCCCTTAGCATCCACAAGTAATATATGTTCCTTAGAAATAGCCTTAATCACCATAAATCTATCTGAATCTCTGATACCTACCCTTATGGGCCTCTTTATCCTCAGTATATATTGGGGATCAAAGCTATGAGAAAAGACTCTGAAGTCCTTACTGCTATTGCTAAACTGATCATAGCTTAGGCTTAATAGCAGCTCCATGCTCTTTTTATCAGTTAAAGAGACCCTCTTAAAGGGATCAACCCTATGTGCGGTAGATTTATGGGACACATTTATGGATGCTTTTGGTTTAAAGAATTTTTGTATCCTAAAGAAGATATTGTTATTTAATGCCCATCCTGAAAAGAAGGCAAGTGCAATTACAGTTATTATAAAGAGGATTGAAGGGCCAGATCTCTGTGCAGAAATCTTAACCCCCTTTTGGGGCATTATCTCTCTTATTGCCTCCTTTACCATGCCTTTTCCGATGGTCTCCTTTCCACTTGCAAAGGCAACAAGCAGGGCCCTGTCACAGATAGCATTTATCTTTCGGGGATTTCCTTCAGATGCCTTATGTATCAGGTTTAGGGCAGATGATGTAAACCTGATATTTCCACCTGCAATGGAGATCCTATGCTGTATGTAGTTCTTGGTATCCCTTTTATCTAAGGGGGGGAGGTCATATCTAACAAGTATGCGATCACTGAGCTGTCTTAATGATGGAGAAGAAAGGATATCGTTAAATTCTCTCTGTGCAAAAAAGACTATCTGAACAAGCTTTTCTTTGTCAGTTTCCAGGTTAGAGAGCATCCTTATCTGCTCAAGCACACTGTGTGATAGATTCTGCGCCTCATCTATAAGGATCACAGAGTTTCGCCTGCGGCTGTAGTTTTCCAGAAAGAACCTGTTTAGGGCATCCATAAAGAGTCTCTTTGTGCGGGGCTGGGAATCCGTGGATATGGAAAATTCATCTATAAGGATCTCAAGGAGTTCCATATCTGAGATAAAGGAGTTAAATATCAGGGCGGTGTCAATGGACTCATCCAGTCTCTCTAACAGTGCCCTGCACAAAGTGGTCTTGCCTGTCCCCACCCCACCGGTTATCAGGATAAAACCCTTTCTCTCCTCAATGCCATAGAGCAGATGCTCAAGTGCCTCCCTGTGTTGTCTGCTGAGATAGAAGAAACGGGGGTCTGGGGTTAGGCTAAAAGGCTCCTCTTTAAATCCAAAGTATCTCTTATACATAGCATCTAATCTATTCTAAATCTTAATTCTTGCTCTCTTCCGCCTCTAAGGACCTGAATGCTCACCTCAGAGGCTGATCTCAGCTTTTCATAAAGGTTTATTACATCATCTGGCCTCCTTATGGGATTCCCATCCACAGCACGCACCACATCTCCTCTTCTAAATCCAAGCCTTTCAAATATGGAACCCCTCCTCAGGCTGGTAATAACAAAACCTCCCTGTCTGCCTTTGCTAAAATAGGGCCTTACATGTATCTGACTCATCAGTCTGTTAAGATTCCTCATGGAATCCCTTATCTGTGCTCTGGAGATGGTCTTTATGGAACCTTTAGAGATAGGGGAAGAAGACTTTGAAACAGCGGATGATCTTGTAACCTCTTCCATAGACAATACCTGATCCTGTGACCCTACCCTGAGGATAACCTTGCCTCTAAGGATCTTTTTAATTACTGCTCCTTTTATGGAATCTCCTACCCTGTATAGATTCTGCTCCTTTTTCCCCTTCTTTTCCCTTATGATTGCGTAGGTATCAGAAGGAGCACCTACCACTGTTCCAATGAGAGCCACATCCAGAGTTGCCTCCTTTAAGGCATCAATATCTTCCACTGGCTCCGGCTCCACTTTCTTTATAACTCTCTTGGTCTTAAAGATATCCCTTTCCACGATCAGGTTGAAGTCTTTAAGGGAGGGGGAGCTCCGTTCTGCGACGTGCTCTTTTAAATATAGAGGAGGTTTTTTTACATAAGAATATGAAAATCTCTGCCTTAAGGCCGTATAGAATACATCCACGGATAGGTGGACAATAAGAGCGATCCCTATAAGGTTCAGCATAATACCAATAGGTCTATATGCCCTATCTGTTATCATATGCGTTCTATCCTGAATCTGGGGCTTTCAATTGTTCCATATATCACCACAGGAATTCCACCCTTTGAGTTCAAATATCTTCTAAATCCTTTCTGTATCAGGGTGCTCTTAGATAACTCCTTTATAAATGAAGTGTTAAGAGAGAGCCTTCCAGTTAGTCTCAATCTGCTCCTAAATAGCATCTTTTTTAAGCGGATATCTCCTCTAAATTCCCCCTTAAACTTAGAGGAACTCAATCTTAAAATTCTAAATCTTATGGCCCTATTCCTTAGCTCAAATCTTCCCTCAACGAAATCCAGCTCCACCCTGTCCATACCCAAAAAGGAGAGCGGAAAAGGGGAAAATACCTTAAAGGCCATGTCCCTTACCACCAGATTCCCACTCCCCCTTCCATCTATGGGGTTTTTAAAAGGAAACAATAAGTGGATCTTTCCATCCATAGATCCATCTAACTCCCTTCCAAGCTTACCTATCATCTCTTTTAACTGGGAGAGGTTAAAATCAGATATGTTAAGTAAAAGATCCACTTCGCTCATATTTGATCTCTCTGTGCTTATCTCGCCTTCCACCTCTCCCTTTGAAAATCTTATCCTGTATCTTGCCCCATATCTTCCCTTTAATATCTCCCTTAATTTGGGCCTAAGGTATATATCCCCCTTTATAAGTGATCCCATCTCCTTATAGAATATCTCTGTATCTTCAAGGCAGAGCGTATCTGGAAAGCCCAACCTTGCCTTATCTACCTTGACCCGCACTCCCACGGGAGCACTATTTACGTATCTTTCAATCCCTTTTAAGATAAGCTCTTCTGGGAACTGGATATACAAAAATAGGCCTGTGATAATGATTGTGTAGAATAGATATCCTATAACCTTTCCCTTTGACATTACCCACCCTGCCCAATGAAGGTATCTATATCCATAATTACCTTCATAAGCCTCTGATCTCTCTTTTCAAAGGTCTGAATCTTTATTCTTCTGATGTTTAAGATCTTTCCTGAATATTCAATATTGTAGAGGAGTTTCACCAATTCCTCAGTATCTAAACTTTCAAGCTTTATCTCCATACCAGTCCTTTTAAACTCGCCTACAGCAGGCTGACTATAATTTATTGGTTTCATATAACGCAATCTTTCATGCAGACCGATCTCTCTTGAAAGCTTCTCTAAGAATGAAAGGATTGTAAATCCCTTTCCCCTTGAAGAGATCATCTTTTCAATCTGCTGCTGATCTAAAAGATATTGATCCCATCTTGCTTTGAGTCTCTTCATCTCTTCAAGGTCTCTCTTTCTAAGCTCAATTCTCCTTTCAAGATATGCTATCTTCTTTTTGGCAGGAGAAATCAGAAACAGGTAATAGGACACCAAAAGAATCCCAATAATTGAAAGGGACAGTATCAGCCTCTCTCTCCTCCTCAAACCTATTCCTCCTTTTTCATGGCAAAGCTAAAGCGGACCATCTTCTTTTTAGGATCTATCTTTGCACTTACCAGTTTTACAGCACCAAACTCCTTCATATCCTTTAACATCCGCTCAAGCCTATCAATGGATTCAAAACTTCCCCCATATCCATCAATCCGAATACTCCGCTCTTCAATTATCAGATTTTCAACCTCTGTATCAGAAAGCTCCCTCATCACATTGCTAATCTTTAAAAGCACGTTCAAGATCTTATATTCATTCCTAACCCCTACCACTCCCTCATATCTATCGGTGAGTTCTGCAATCTTCTGTTTAACCTGTTCAAGTTCCCTGCCCTTAATAATATGTCCTATCTGGGGGAAGGACTCCTTAAAGAATCTCTTAATCTCCTGATTTACACTCTCATATTCCCTTTCATATAGGAATAGCTTATAGTTAGTATCCACTGCATAGAGGAACAATACCGCAATAAAGATATATATGATGGGCTTTAATCTCTTAACCCATACATTTACCATGGGCTCAAGGGTAAACTCTTCCTTTCTAAAATCTGGAATCTTTACCTTATGAATCCCTGGAAGAATAGAGAGAGAAAGGGGAACAGTGAGGCGTGCCTGGCTGAAAGGGTCAAGTTCACCCAGATTATGATAGATAGCGTCAAAGGGCCTCCATATGGAGCTTTGAAAGGGAGAATCTTCTAAGATGGAATTTAGCAGAGGATCATTTTCTTCAATATCTCCACATATCAATATCTCTGAAACAGAAAGCTCCGGGTATCTCAACTTGAAAAGATTAATGCTTTCTATCAGTGTGTTAAGTCCATCGCTTGGATAGGGAATCACCCTTATAAAGGAAAGCTCCCCCCCGCTGATGATTTCCACACTCATGGCATCTTCTCTGAGATGAACCAGCACAGTTGCTCCCTCTGAGCTGTTTCTGTATATAAGGTTGTAGAGATAGAATATGGATATATCATCAATGGTGATTATGCGAGGTTCAATACCTGTCTCTTTAAAGCCTTCAAGGTATCTTCCGAGCTCCTCTTTGGAAAGGGAGAAGGTAAAGTATCTATTATTCTTTGACGGGATAAAGTCAACTACTATTTCCTCTACTGAATAGGGAATATAGGGCTCCACCTGATACTTTATTATCTTTTCCACCTTTTTTATATTCCCTATGGGAAGCTCTATCTCCCTTATGCAGACCTGCTTTGAAGATACACATCCTATGATTTCGTCTTTTATCAATTTTTCCCTTTCAATGATATCTTTGATCATCTGAAAGATATCGTGCTCTTTACTCAGGGGTTCAGATATGGCGCTATGGACTTCAATTCCTCTTGAGCCTATCTGGGATTGAACAATCTTTATCTTAGAATTTTCAATCTGAATACCCAAAGAAGGGCCAGGACTAAATAGGGTCTTCAGAAAATCAAACATATTCCTTACATTACCCTCCAATAGAGGATATCAGAGCCCTTATTCTTCCTCTTTAAAACTGCCCTAATGATATTTTCAGTATCTTTACATCTGGATTTGGCAATCAAAGAGAAAGTATTGCTCTTGACCGTTATATAGGGTCTTATCTCAGAAAAGAGGGAGCTATCAATTCCAGGAACCTCCTTTAACTCGTTGATGTCTTCAAATTCCTTATCTTCTCTGTATTCAAGGATATTTTTTGCGATAGATTCATCAATCCTATCACTTAGGCTCATCAAGACCTCTTTTGGTGCGGTGTTAATATTTATCTTTCCGTCTGAATATATGGTAATATAATCTAATAGATTCTCATACAGCTTTTCAAATCCCTTTACCAGAAATATCTGAAAGGGGGTAAGAAATCTTTGATTTCCACAGCTATATGGTATAGGAAGAGAACTATAATAAAAGTCCTCTGCCCCATCAAGCCTTTCAATGTCATCAGGGTCAAGCCAATCTAAGAGGGCGTTTAAGAGCTTCTTGTCTAATTTTAGTATATCCATAAGCCTTGAGAATTGTTCAATTCTCTCCTTATTGTCCTTCCCATGAGGATCCAATAGCATATTTATATTCAGTTTGCCCTGCTCATCCTGGACAGTCATGGTCATGAAGCAGCCCTCTGGAAGCTCCATTAGCTCACCAAGTATATCCATTTCTGCCCATTCTTCCTTAAAGCTATCCATATTGCGATTTTCATCATCTTCAAGTCTTGCCCTTTCAATATCTATCAAAGATCTGCATATCTCAAGGGTTAATGCAGAGTCTCTGCTGTAAGCAGAAAGTATGGCCTCCTGCATGGATTCATCAGAAAATTCCAATACCACCGCACTTAATACCGATATAACAAAGATTGTAAGTATAAGTGCAACACCGTCTCTTCTGTTTATCTTCATCCCGATCAGCTCTTATTAGATATTTCTGGATGTATCATGAGATAAAAGGAGTGTTTTGCATTATTCCTGTCAACCAATGTCAAAGTAACCTTTATAAAGACCGGTATCTTTCCCTTTAATTCATCCTCGTCCGTATTCCACTCTTCCATCTCTTCTCCTTTTTCGCTGATATAAGTAAAATTAAGGGAAGATACATTATCAGTAAGCCAAAATTCCATGGGTTGGGAATCTTCTGAAAGTCCTATCCTCTGTGTCCTAAAAAGAGCTAAATTCCCCTCTTCTCCCTCCTTTAGGATATATTCTATAATAGATAGATCTGTCTTGGGTTGATCTTCTGATATATTCATAAAGGAGAGTGAGGAAAACCTGATACTATCTGCCTCTGAATCATCTATCTTTCCATCTATACCTTTAAACATCCCATAAGATCTACCCCCATCTTTAATTATTATTGCAGAGCTCAAATCCCTTTCCATAATCTTAAAAATCATCCTTGCCTTCTGAGATATGTCAGAGCGGATCTGAGCATGTCTCATTCCCTCTAAGTTGGTAACATATGCACCATAGACAGCTCCTAACAGAATAGCTATGATAGATACCGATACCAAGACCTCAAAAAGTGTAAATCCCTTCATCTCCTACCATATATAAATGAGATTATTGAAATCGTCCTTCTACCCGTATCTGTCTCATAAAATACTGTCTCTTCAACCCTATAGATCCCTTTTATCTCTGATATCTCTTCCACCTTTTCCACATATCCATATCCGGGATGATCCTCAAATTCCCCTGAACTCTCCCCTAAGTCTAATTCTTTCTGAGCTCTGAGCTGAGATAGCCTCTCTCTTAAAAGCTCCACTGACCTTGTATTAAAATCTGCATCACATAATAGATTTAGATTCTGTGCCTGCAAACTGAATATGGTAATTAGGGCTATGGAGATAAGCGCAAGGGATACCATCACCTCAAGGAGTGTAAAACCTCTATGAGAGCTTTGCATAACCCCTTTTTACACTGGGGGTTATACCCCCAGACCCCCAAAAATTAACTTAAAATAACCCATAATTACAGCTTCTTTCTGAGAGCTTTGAAAAATTCAAAGCTCTCCTCTATGTATTATATCTGCCCTATAATACTGCCTCTTCAATATATCCCTCCTGAACTTTTACATCTGCTGTAAAGGGGTCCACCTTTAAGGTAAGGTTATTGCCCTCTGAATTTTCCAGATGAATTAAGACCCTCTCTGTGCATCCATTAGGTAAAAAGACTATCTCTGCCTCCCCCTCCATAACCTTTCCCTTAAGTGGAAAGAGCACATCTTGAATTATAACGCCGTCTGGAAGTGACCCCTTATAAGGCTGCTTTTGTGATTCTCCTCTAATAAGATATTCTCCGCTCTCTATCTTCAGATACAGATACTGCTTTTCTCTGCTAAAAAGTGCCCTTGATCTTGAAACCTGTATCTCTCTTACAAGTATCCTCACGCTTTCAGAGAGATCACCCCTTGAAATTGTCTTCTCTATCCGAACTGTTACCAGTGTTAGAAAGGTGCTGATGATCAGGAGCACCACAAAGAGTTCAAGGAGGGTAAATCCTCTTCTAATCAATATTCCAATTTCCGATATCTGCGTCCTCTCCCTCTCCACCCTCCTCACCATCAGCTCCATATGTCCAGATATCAAAGTCCTTGTTGTGAACTCCTGGGCTCATATAATAGTATTCTCTACCCCAAGGGTCCTTAGGCACCTCACCCTTTTCCAGATACCCTCCCTCTCTCCAGTTCTGGGGTATCCTACCCACAGTGGGCTTCTGAACCAATGCCTTTAGGCCCTGTTCTGTGGAAGGATAGAAGGCATTGTCAAGTTTGAAGAGCTTAAGGGCATTCTCTAAGGCCTTTATATCCAGCTTTGCCTTGGTAATCCTTGCCTCACCGGGTCTGTCCATAAGCCGAACCGCCACAAGGCTTGCAAGTATTCCCAAAATGGTAATCACTATAAGTATCTCAAGCAGGGTAAAACCCAGGTTATCTATCCTTTTCATCCCCAATCACCCCTTTTAAAAAGATCTTATCCTAAAAAAGATTATTTTATTCCTCCAGATATGTCAAATATGGGAAGTAATATGGCCATTACAATGAATCCCACCATAACTCCCATAAAAAGTATCACCCCTGGCTCAAGCACCCTTGTAAGATATTGAACAGTGGTATCTACCTCATCTTCATAGAGATCCGCTGCCTTTGAAAGCATCTTTTCAAGCTCACCACTCTGCTCCCCTGCCCTTATAAGCTGAATCACAACCGGCGGGAATCTCCCTGTATTTTTTAGGGGGGTAGCCAGATCCTTTCCTTCGCCCACCTGCCTTATTACCTCCTCAATCCCCCTTTCAATTATCCTGTTTCCTGCTGAATGTCTTGAAATCTCAAGGGCATCCACCAAGGGAATGCCACTCTGTAGCAACAAAGAGAGGGTGCGAGTAAATCTGGCTATAGAGGCCTTCTGGTGTAACTTACCAAGTAAGGGAATCTTTAGCCTTAACGTGTCCCATAAAACTCTTCCCTTCTCTGTTCTTATATAGATATAGGGGACAGATATGGCTAAGATAATACCTAATATAACCAATGGCCAGTAGGATCGCATAAAATGGGTAAAGAATATGAGGATTCTGGTTGAAAGGGGTAGTGCCAGCTTCATCCCTTCAAAGATACTAATAACCTTAGGCATAACAAAGGACATAAGGAATATTACTATTACTGTGCTTATAAAGATCAGAAACAGAGGATATGCAAGGGATGACTCTATCCTTCTCTTTAGCTTCATCCTCCTTTCAGAAAAATCGGATAATCTTTCAAGTATGATATCCAGTGCGCCTGAGTTCTCCCCTGCCCTTATCATATTCACATAGATCTCACCAAAGATATGAGGATGATAGGATATGGCCTGACTGAGAGAATTTCCTTCAACCACCTTCTCTCGTATCTGAGTGAATATGGTCTTAAGTCTCTGATTCTCTATCTGCTCAATCAATCCATTTAGACAGTCAATCAGGGGAAGACCAGAGGAGACCAGTGTGGAAAGCTGTCTTAAGGCGGTAGTAATCTCCTGGGGATCAATCCTCTGAAATATGGATATTCCCCATGATCTCCTCTTTGACTTTTCAACTCTGCTCAGTTCCTTTAACTCTAAAGGATAGATACTTTCCTGAGAAAGTCTCATCCTGGCAGAGACAGGTCCATCTGCTGTTATTATGCCTTTTACCTTTTTGCCTTTTCTGTTAAAGGCTATGTATTGATAAACGGGCATGATAGATCTATTCCTGGGTAACCCTCAATACCTCAGATATTGTTGTAACCCCCTTTTTGGCCTTTTCAATTCCATCTTGAAGCAGTGTCTGCATCCCTTCACCGATAGCCGCTTCTTTTATTCTTACTGAATCTGCCCGTGAAGTTATCAGTCTTCTTATTTCATTGCTTACCACCAGTAGCTCAAATATACCTGTTCTTCCCCTATAGCCACTATGCATACAGGATGTGCATCCCCTTCCCCTGTAAAGAACAGATCCTGGCTCGATATCCAGTTGCTGCTCTAAAGGAGAGTCAGAACGGTATTCCTCTTTACACTCAGGGCATACCTTTCTGACCAGTCTCTGTGCAAGCACGGCAATCAGAGAGGATGCAATGAGGAATGGCTCAACTCCCATATCTATAAGCCTGGTGATTGCACCTGCTGCATCATTTGTATGGAGGGTGCTAAATACAAGATGCCCAGTGAGAGAGGCCTGGATAGCGATTTCTGCAGTTTCAACATCCCTTATCTCTCCTACCATAATGATATCAGGGTCGTGCCTCAGGATAGATCTAAGCCCTCTTGCAAAGGTAAGCTCTGTCTTTGGATTTACCTGTATCTGACCAACCCCCTTCAGCTCATACTCAATGGGATCTTCAATGGTAATAATGTTCTTCTCTGTGGAGTTAAGTCTGCTCAAAGAGGCATAGAGTGTGGTGGTCTTACCTGAACCTGTGGGACCTGTAACCAGAATAATTCCATTACTCTTTCTTATGAGACTCTCATATATCTTGAGTCTTTCCTCAGACATTCCCATATCTGTAAGGCCAAGCAGGGATACGGATTTGTCTAAAAGTCTTAAGACTATCCTCTCTCCATATGCCATAGGAATTATGGATACCCTTATATCCACCGTCCTATTTGCTACTTTTATCTTTATCCTTCCATCTTGAGGAATCCGCTTTTCAGCAATATCTAAGTTTGCCATCACCTTGAGTCTTGATACAATATGCGCCTGAAATCTCTTTGGAATGGAAAACATCTCATAGAGTACACCATCAATCCTGAATCTTACCTTTATCTCCTTTTCATAAGGCTCAATGTGTATATCACTTGCATTTTTTCTAAGTGCCTGGGTAAGGATCATATTTACAAGCCTGATTATGGGTGCCTCATGGGTTACCTCCATGAGGTCTTCAAGTTCATGAAGCTCTCTGAATGTGTCCATATCTGTCTCATAATCGGCAAGATCCTTAACCATCTTCTCGGCATCTTCCCCCCCATGGTCATAGAGAAGATTTACAGCACTTTCAATCTCAGATCTTGGACAGAGCACATAGCTGATGGAGGAGCAGTTAAAAAATTTAAGCATATCATCTGCTGCATGAAAATTTAGGGGATCACTTATTGCAACCACAAGACGACCATCCTGAATATTTAAGGGGAGAAATCCCATCCTCTTGAAATACTGAACGGATATATCTTCAGGGATCTTGATATCCAGATCCTTTATAAGATCTCTCTTTATTGGGATATTGAGACTTTTAGAATATTCTCTTAGGAGCTCCTCCTCATCCTTAATTGAATCTGGACCATTTCCTCTGAAGGATTCATCAATAGAAGGAGCCTGACCCCTTATTCTTTCCCATATCTTCTCTAAAATATTCATAATTAATTTTAAATAACATCTTCCTTTCACTATTGTCAATTGATCTCAGGGTCTTTTTCAACCTGACTGATTCCCCTACTTAAGCTTAAAATAACTCCTCCTCCTTAATTCCCCACTTCCACAATTAACCTATTTCCCTCTACCCAAATCCCCCCTACATTAAAGGAGAGATTTAAGCCAAAGGCATTTGAGTAAGTGAGAGCTTTGAATTTTTCAAAGCTCTCATAAAAAAGCTGTAAATGGAATCTGTCATTGCGAGGGTCTTAAAAGAC
>CBFDUE010000059.1:0-14118 GCA_965613025.1 uncultured bacterium | reverse complement strand
CTAAGCTCCTTCTCCAACGCAACAGGCGTTATCAACGATACCTCTAACGTCACATTATCACCAGGCATCACCATCTCCACACCCTCAGGCAACGTAACCACCCCAGTAACATCCGTAGTCCTAAAATAAAACTGAGGCCTATAACCACTAAAAAACGGAGTATGCCTACCACCCTCCTCCTTAGTCAATATATAGGTCTCAGCCCTAAACTTCATGTGCGGCGTTATGCTCCCAGGAGCAGCTACCACCTGCCCCCTCTCTACCTCATCCCTCTTCACCCCTCTGAGCAGTATACCTATATTATCACCAGCACGACCCTCATCTAACACCTTCCTAAACATCTCAACACCAGTACACACCGTCTTTATAGTAGGCCTTATACCCACTACCTCAACCTCATCCCCTACCTTTATCACACCCCTCTCTACCCTGCCTGTAACCACAGTTCCCCTACCACTAATACTAAATACATCCTCTATCGGCATCAAAAACGGCTTATCCACAGCCCTAACAGGCTCAGGTATATACTCATCTATAGCATCCAATAACTCAAATATAGGCCTCACCTCTTCACTGTCAGGATCATCACTCTCCAACGCCTTCAAAGCACTACCCCTAACTATCGGTATATCATCACCAGGATAACCATACTTGCTCAATAACTCCCTCAACTCTAACTCCACTAACTCTATCAACTCCTCATCATCCACCATGTCACACTTGTTCAAAAATACCACCATGCTCGGAACCCCCACCTGCCTGGCAAGCAATATATGCTCACGCGTCTGAGGCATAGGCCCATCATCAGCCCCCACCACCAATATCGCTCCATCCATCTGAGCCGCCCCAGTTATCATGTTCTTAATGTAATCAGCATGACCAGGACAATCTACATGCGCATAATGCCTCCTCTCTGTCTCATACTCCACATGCGCAGTAGCTATCGTTATACCCCTCGCCTTCTCCTCAGGCGCCTTGTCTATCTCCTCAAACGGTATATACTTCGCTAATCCCTTCTTCTCTAAATGCTTCGTTATCGCTGCCGTCAATGTGGTCTTGCCATGATCTATATGACCAATAGTACCCACATTCACATGCGGCTTCTTCCTTATAAACTTCTCCTTGCCCATATATTACCTCCTGAAACTTTTAAGAGATTACCACCTATAATGAGCAAACGCCTTGTTTGCCTCTGCCATTCTGTGTGTATCTTCCTTTTTCTTTATAGCGCCTCCTCTGTTATTAGCAGCATCCATAAGCTCCCCTGCAAGCTTTGCTGCCATACCCTTTTCTCCCCTGGCCCTTGCATAATTTATAAGCCACCTTATCGCCAAGGCCTGCCTCCTCTCTGGCCTTACTTCAGTTGGGACCTGATAAGTGGCCCCTCCAACCCTTCTGGATCTCACCTCCACCACAGGCTTTACGTTTTCCACTGCCTTCCTGAATACAGTAAGGGGATCCTCTTTTGTTCTTTTAGAGATTATATCAAAGGCATCATACAGAATCCTCTGAGCCACACTCTTCTTTCCACACCGCATAATGCAATTGATAAATTTGGCAACCAGCTTACTATTGTATCTGGGATCTGGTTCTACATCTCTTCTCTTTACCATTCCTTTGCGTGGCATCTAAATCCCCCCTTATATTCCCTTTGGCCTCTTTGTACCATATTTAGATCTGGATTTACGCCTGTCTTCCACCCCCGCTGCATCCAATGCACCTCTGATAATATGGTATCTCACTCCAGGAAGGTCTTTCACTCTTCCACCTCTTACCAGCACCACAGAGTGTTCCTGAAGGTTGTGCCCGATTCCAGGGATATATGTGGTAACCTCAATTCCATTTGTAAGCCTGACCCTTGCAACCTTTCTGAGGGCTGAATTGGGTTTTTTGGGAGTAGAGGTATATACCCTTACACATACTCCTCTCTTTTGTGGGCAACCCTGAAGGGCCGGTGCCTTACTCTTTTTCGTTGGCTTTTTCCTGCCTAAGCGGACCAACTGATTGATAGTTGGCATCTCCTTCTCCTCTCCTTACAAAACAGATCCCCCATTCTTCAAGGTGGGGGAATTATTTATTAAAAAATTCAAAAATTGCTTATTTATTTTTTTTCTTTCCCTTTGTCAAGCAATTTCTTGCTCAGGTATCGCAATATCAAGCTCTCTGTATTGTTTTACTCCAGTTCCAGCGGGAATAAGTCTTCCCATAATTACATTCTCTTTAAGCCCTCGCAGATAGTCCACCTTTCCAGCAATGGCTGCATCTGCAAGCACCTTGGTGGTTTCCTGAAAAGATGCTGCTGATATGAAGCTCTCTGTACTGAGAGAGGCCTTTGTAATACCTAAAAGTAAAGGTTCAGCAGTTGCAGGTTTTCCGCCTTTTTCTATTACCTTCTTATTTTCCTCTTCAAATACCCATCTTTCCACATTTTCACCCAGCATAAAGTTGGTATCTCCAACACTGGTAATCACCACCTGTTTAAGCATCTGCCTTACTATTACCTCTATGTGTTTATCATTAATATTTACCCCTTGAAGTCTATATACCTCCTGAATTTCATCTACTAAGTATTTGGCAAGCTCCTTTACCCCTTTTATTCTCAAGATATCATGAGGGTTTGCAGATCCATCCATAAGTGGATCACCTGCTCTTATATAGTCACCATCAAATACACTTATATGCTTTCCCTTAGCAATATAGTATTCAACTGGTTCACCTACCTCTGGAATAATGGTGACCTTTCGTTTACCCTTTATATATTTCCCAAGCGAGACTGTTCCATCTATCTCACTCAATACCGCCGCCTCTTTTGGTTTTCTTACTTCAAATAGCTCCGCAACTCTCGGCAATCCCCCTGTGATATCCTTTGTCTTGGTAGTTTCACGGGGGATCTTGGCAAGTACAGTTCCAGCACTCACCTTCTGCCCTTCCTGAACCATGATTATAGCTCCAACAGGAAGATAATACCTGGCATCGCCTCTCCCTGTGAGTGTGGCTTTAAGGGTCTTACCCTTTTCATCCTTAATAGAGATTCTTGGTTTCAGATCTGCCTCACTTGTATCCACTATCACCCGGCTGATCTTCCCTGTGACACTATCTCTTCTCTCCTGCATGGTGACCCCATCAATTACATCACCAAATTTTACAATTCCTGTAACCTCTGTAATGATGGGAATGGTAAAGGGGTCCCATTCTGCGAGGGTCTGATTTGAACTGATCTTTTCCCCCTCCTCTACTTTTAGTATGGCACCATATACCAGTGGATATCTCTCTATCTCTCTTCCGTCCCTTCCAATTATTGCCACCTCACCATTCCTATTCATCACCACCTTCTCACCCTTTTCGTTTATAACAGTCTTTACATTATGTAATTTGATGGTTCCTTCGTATCGTGCCTGAATACTTGTCTGCTCCACCACCTTTCTTGCGGTTCCACCGATATGAAATGTCCTCATGGTAAGCTGAGTGCCGGGCTCTCCAATAGATTGTGCCGCAATTATACCTATTGCCTCTCCTATATTTACTTCGTGTCCGTGAGCAAGGTCTCTGCCATAACACTTCTTACATACCCCTCTCTTTGCCTGGCATGTAAGCACAGAACGTATCTTTACCCTCTCTATTCCTGCTTCATCTATCTTTTTTACCTTTTCTTCATCAATTATCTCATTGGCCTTAACCAATAGTTCACCAGTTATGGGATCATGTATATCATTAAGGGCAGTTCTACCCAGTATCCTATCCCCTACCCTCTGTATTATCTCACCTGCTTCTACCAATGAACTAATCCATATGCCATCAGCGCTTCCACAGTCTTCCTCAGTGATTACCGTGTCTTGTGCCACATCCACAAGACGCCTTGTAAGATATCCTGCATTTGCGGTCTTAAGGGCAGTATCAGCAAGACCTTTGCGGGCACCATGAGTAGATATAAAATACTGAAGCACGGTCAGCCCTTCTCTAAAATTGGAAGTAATGGGAGATTCAATTATCTCACCAGAGGGCTTCGCCATAAGTCCCCTCATCCCTGCAAGCTGCTTCATCTGGTCTTTACTGCCCCTGGCTCCAGAGTCTGACATCATATAGATGGGATTTAGGCTTCTGGCAAGCACCTTTTCACCATCAGGGCCAGTGACCTCTTCAACCGCAATCTCCCTCATCATCTCATCTGCCACCTTATCTGTAGAGAATGTCCAGATATCAACGACCTTATTATATTTTTCACCATCGGTGATGAGTGCATTTCTGTATTGCTCCTCAATGGTCCTTACCCTTTCCTCTGCCTCTTTTATAATCTGCTCCTTCTTAGAGGGAATCTTCATATCACCAATTGAAATACTTATTCCGGATGAGGTGGCATATCTATATCCCAGATCCTTAAGTCTATCAGAGAGTATAACTGTAGCCTTTATCCCTTCCCTTCTATAACATTCATTTACAAGGGATCTCAGATCCTTCTTTGTCATGGTCTTATTCACCAAATCAAAGGGAAGACTCTTACCTGGAAGCACATCCCAGACTATCTCCCAGAGCAATACTCTTCCAGTTGTCGTATCTACAAGATCACCATTTAGCCTGACCTTTATCCTTGCATGTAGATCCAGCTCTCCTGCATCATATGCCCTTCTTACCTCTTCAATTCCTGAAAATATCCTCCCTTCACCCTTTAAAAATGGCCTATCTAAGGTGAGATAATATATACCTAAGACAATATCCTGACTTGGAACTATTATGGGCTCTCCACTTGCAGGCGATAGGATATTGTTAGTGGACATCATAAGGACCCTTGCCTCTATCTGTGCCTCAATGGAAAGAGGGATATGGACTGCCATCTGATCACCATCAAAATCTGCATTAAATGCGGTACAGACCAGAGGATGCAGTTGTATTGCTTTACCCTCAATAAGTACAGGCTCAAAGGCCTGAATGCCAAGCCTATGTAATGTGGGTGCCCTATTTAAAAGGATACAGAATTCCTTTACTACCTCGTCCAGTGCATCCCATACCTCAGGATCTTCTCTCTCTACCATCTTCTTTGCAGCCTTAATGGTAGGAGCAAATCCCTTTTCATCCAATTTGTTATATATAAAGGGCTTAAATAGCTCCAATGCCATAATCTTTGGAAGACCACATTGATGTAGCCTAAGATCAGGCCCCACTACAATCACAGATCTTCCAGAATAGTCCACCCTTTTACCAAGCAGGTTCTGTCTAAACCTTCCCTGCTTTCCCTTAATCATATCACTGAGGGACTTAAGGGGTCTCTTATTGGATCCGGTTACCACCTTACCCCTGCGTCCATTATCAAAGAGCACATCAACCGCCTCTTGAAGCATCCTCTTTTCATTTCTTACAATGATCTCAGGTGCGGTAAGCTCCAAGAGCCTCTTAAGACGATTATTTCTATTTAACACCCTCCTGTAGAGATCATTTAGATCAGAGGTTGCAAATCTACCCCCATCCAATGGAACCAGTGGACGGAGATCAGGGGGCAGCACAGGAAGAACATTCATCACCATCCACTCAGGCCTATTTTTAGACTCTCTAAATGCATTTATTATCCTCAGTCTCTTACCCAGCTTCTTTCTCTTTGCATCAGAGCCACTTTCCATAAGCTCAGTTCTAAGCTGTGAATAGAGCTCTTCTAAATCAAGATCTTCAAGCATCTTTTGAATGGCTTCAGCCCCAATACCTATCTCCACCCTATCTCCATATTCCTTCATCACCTTATGATACTGCTCATCAGATAGAAGCATTCCCTTCTCTAAGGGGGTATCCTTTGGATCCATTACTATATAGCTTTCAAAATAGAGTACTCTTTCCAGCTCTTTAAGTGTCAAATCAAGCAGATTTCCGATCTTAGACGGAAGACACCTTACAAACCAGATATGTGCAACAGGAGATGCAAGCATGATGTGACCCATTCTCTCTCGTCTTACTTTACTCCTTATCACCTCTACCCCACACTTTTCACATACTATTCCACGATGCTTCATCCGTTTGTATTTTCCACAATTACATTCATAGTCCTTTACAGGGCCAAAGATCTTGGCACAAAAAAGTCCATCCCTCTCTGGCTTAAAGGTCCTATAGTTTATTGTCTCAGGTTTCTTCACCTCTCCATATGATCTTTCCAGGATCTTTTCAGGTGAAGAGAGTGAGATCTTAACCGCATTATAGCTTAAAGGATCTTTTGGCTTTGAAAAAAGATCATATAATTCTTCCAAGGTATCCTCCTTAAAGTTGTATTTTTATGCATTGGGATCTTCAAAGAGTTGAATATCAAGCCCAAGGCTAAGGAGTTCCTTCATAAGCACTTTAAATGACTCAGGAAGCCCTCCTTCCAATATGTTATTACCTTTAACAATCCTCTCATACATCCTGGTTCTTCCTGCCACATCATCACTCTTAACGGTTAAAAATTCCTGAAGTGCATATGCAGCACCATAGGCCTCCATTGCCCATACCTCCATCTCACCCAATCTCTGCCCTCCAAATTGGGCCTTACCTCCCAATGGCTGTTGGGTGACAAGAGAATATGGGCCTATGGACCTTGCATGAATCTTATCATCTACCAGATGATGCAATTTCATGACATACATGGTTCCCACAGTGATCTTTTGATCAAATGGCTCACCCGTTCTTCCATCGTAAAGCACTGTCTGACCACTTTCTGGTAGTCCCGCCTTCTTTAATACCGCCTTTATCTCCTCCTCTGTAGCACCATCAAATACAGGGCATTTAACTGGTATCCCTTCTTCAAATTGGATTGCCTTTTTCCTTACCTCTTCATCACTCAGCCCTTGAAAATATTCATTGTATTCCTTTTTAGTAAAAATCTCTTTAAGTTCCTTTTTAAGTTCATTAATTCTACCCAGATCCTTTGCAATCTCTGCTATCTTTTTACCCAATTCCTTACATGCCCATCCGATATGGGTTTCAAGCACCTGTCCCACATTCATCCTTGAGGGAACACCCAATGGATTTAAGATAATATCTACAGGAGTCCCATCTTCAAAATATGGCATATCTTCAACAGGAAGTATTCTGGAGACCACTCCCTTATTACCGTGTCTACCAGCCATCTTATCACCCACAGAGAGCTTCCTCTTAACCGCCACATAGACCTTTACCATCTTTATAACTCCAGGAGGAAGCTCATCACCCACTGTAAGTCTCTCTACCTTCTTTTCAAACTCCTTTCTTATCTTCTCACATCTCTCTTCAAACCCTCTGATAAGTGCTTCCATCTCTTCAATAATATCCATAGGACATTCTATATCTGCACCCTTCCAGACAGATACAGGCAAAGTTTCAATGTCTATGTCCTTAATTATTCTACCTGCATCTAATAGCTTAGAGCCACTAACCTTATCTTTTATGGCCCTTTTAACCCTCTTACCACGTAAGAATTCTTTAAGCCTGGTCTTTGTATTCCTTTCAATTATCTGAAGCTCATCATTCATATCCTTTTCAAGTCTCTTCCTCTCCTTTTCTTCGATCTCAAGGCTTCTCTGATCTTTCTCCACTCCTCTTCTGGAAAAGACCTTCACATCTATTACAATCCCTTCCACACCTGGTGGAACTCTCAATGATGTATCTTTAACCTCACCTGCCTTTTCTCCAAATATGGCCCTGAGCAGTTTCTCCTCCGGAGATAGCTGGGTCTCTCCTTTAGGAGTTATCTTTCCAACCAGGATATCTCCTGGCTTCACCTCAGCCCCAATCTTTATGATGCCGCTGTCATCCAGATTCCTTAGCGCCTCTTCTCCCACATTGGGTATATCCCTGGTTATCTCCTCTTTTCCGAGTTTGGTATCCCTTGATACCACTTCAAACTCTTCAATATGTATAGAGGTATATATATCCTCTTTAACTATCCTCTCACTTATAATAATTGAATCTTCAAAATTGTATCCCCCCCAAGACATAAATGCCACTGTGATATTCTGCCCCAATGCAAGCTCTCCTAACTCCATTGCAGGACCATCTGCAATAATCTGCCCTTTCTTTACAATATCACCCTTTCTCACAATAGGTCTTTGGTTGTAGCAGGTATTCTGATTTGACTTTTTAAATTTACTAAGTCTATAGATTTCAACCTCTCCTTCACCCTTTCCATTCCCGTCAGTGGATCTGATAATAATACGAGAAGCGTCCACATCTTCAACAATACCATCCCTCTTTGCAATCACTGAAACCCCTGAATCCCTTGCCACCACCTTCTCCATACCCGTTCCTACAAGCGGTGCCTTTGCCTTCATAAGAGGAACAGCTTGTCTCTGCATATTGGAACCCATAAGGGCTCTGTTGGCATCATCGTGCTCTAAAAACGGAATAAGGGAAGATGATACACTTACAAGCTGATTGGGTGAGACATCCATATATTTAACATCTTTACTCAATACCCTGGTCGCCTCTCCTCTAACTCTTGCAGCCACCTCTTCATTCAGAAATCTTCCTTGCTCATCAATGGGGGCATTTGCCTGGGCAATGGGGAAATCTCCTTCATCCAATGCAGATAGATACCTTATCTTATCAGATAACCTTCCATCCTTGGTCTCTCTATAAGGAGTCTCAATAAATCCAAACTGGTTCACCCTGGCATATGTGCTGAGGGAGACTATCAGTCCGATATTTGGACCTTCTGGTGTCTCTATGGGACATATCCTTCCATAATGGGTGGAGTGCACATCCCTTACTTCAAACCCTGCTCTTTCTCTTGTAAGCCCTCCAGGGCCTAAGGCGCTCAATCTTCTCTTATGTGTTATTTCAGAGAGGGGATTGGTCTGATCCATAAATTGGGAAAGCTGGCTGGTTCCGAAAAACTCTTTAACTACAGCTGAAACAGGTTTTGAATTGATAAGATCATGTGGCATCATGGTTGAAACTTCTTGAATACTCATCCTCTCCTTTATGGCACGCTCCATTCTGACCAGTCCTATACGATACTGATTTTCAAGTAATTCTCCAACAGCTCGCACCCTTCTGTTTGCAAGGCTATCTATATCATCAGGCATAGCCTCGGTGTTTTTAAGCCTTATAAGCTCCTTTAGAGTAGCCAGCACATCCTCTTTCCTCAGTGTCCTCTCTGTGAGAGGAATATCCAGATTTAGCCTGTAGTTTATCTTAAGTCTTCCAACAGGTGAAAGGTCATAGGTGTTAAAATCAAAAAATAGATTCCTAAAATAGTGATTAGCCACCTCTTGGGTGGGTGGACTGCTGGGTCTCATCTTCCTGTATATGTCTAAGATTGCCTCATCACTCCTTTCCACCTTATCCAAGAAAAGGGTATCTCTGATGCTTGGACTTATCTCAGGCCCTTCCAGTATAAGGCATTTTATGGAACTGATATTACATTCGATAATCTTATCTAAAGCCTCTTCAGAGATGGATTGATTTTCCTGAACTATTATTTCACCAGTATTAGAATCCACAATATCTTCTGATGCAACTCTTCCAATTAACTCGCTTTTATCTATGGGTATATATTCCAGACCCGCTGCCTCAATCTCTCTATGCACCCTCTTGGTATATCTATCCCCCTTTTTTGCAATTATCTCACCATTTTGGGGATTTACAATATCCTTAGAGATCACATGTCTATAAAGATATTCAAACTTTACCTTTCTATAAAAAGTATCCTCTTTACGAGTGATAATTTCTGTATCATAGAATTCTTCCAGAATCTCCTTGGTGCTCATTCCCAGAGCCTTTAAAAATGTGGTTACAGGGAACTTTCTTCTTCTATCAATCCGCACATATATGATATCTTTATGGTCAAATTCAAAATCAAGCCATGAACCTCTGAGTGGAATTATCCTTGCAGAATAGAGGAGCTTACCACTTGAGTGCCCTTTACCCTTATCATGGTCAAAAAAGACCCCTGGGGATCTATGCAATTGGCTTACTATTACCCTTTCTGTCCCATTTATTATAAATGTCCCTCTCTCTGTCATCATGGGAATAGTTCCAAAATAGAGCTCCTGTTCCTTAATATCTCTGATACTCTTTGTTCCATCTTCCAGATTTGTGTCAAATACAACCAGTCTAACTGTAAGCCTCAGCGGCGCCTCATAGGTAAGCCCTTTATCAATGCATTCCTGTTCACTATATTTGATATCTTCAAATCTATACTTTACAAATTCAAGGGCTGCGGTTCCGCTAAAATCCCTAATAGGGAATACGCTCTTAAATGCCGCCTGAAGCCCTATATCCTTACGCTCTTCAGGTGGCACATCCTTTTGCAGAAAATCTGCATAGGACTTCTTCTGTATCTCAATTAGATAAGGGATATCCATTATGGATCTTATCTTTCCAAAATCCCTTCTTATCTTATAGCCAAGATTATTCATTTAAACTCCCCCCACTCTATATTTTAATAGAGAGGGATTAATCCCATTTATTATTCTCTGAGAGCTTTGCATAACCCTTTTTACACTGGGGGTTACACCCCCAAAGACCTCAGTCATTGCGAGCGAAGCGAAGCAATCTCATACCTTTTATAGATTGCTTCGGGTCTTTTTAAGACCCTCGCAATGACAGATTCCATTTACAGCTTTTTTCTGAGAGCTTTGAAAAATTCAAAGCTCTCGTCTCTATCTACTTTATCTCTACACTTGCTCCTACCTCTTCAAGCTTCTTTTTGATCTCCTCTGCCTCCTCCTTAGAGATCCCCTCTTTGACCTTTCCAGGCACTCCATCCACCAATGCCTTTGCTTCCTTTAGCCCAAGCCCAGTGATGGATCTTACCACCTTAATTACCTGAATCTTCTGATCTCCAACCGCAGTCAAAACCACATCAAATTCGGTCTTCTCTGGCTCCGCCTCTTCAGCCTTAGCCGCTGCCTCACCCCCAACAGGAGCTGCAACTACAGGGGCTGCAGCACTTACTCCGAATTTCTCTTCCAGCTCTTTTACAAGTTCTGAAAGCTCCAGTACGGTCATATTAGAGATAAATTCAATCACATCCTCTTTTGTTATATTTGCCATCTCTCTCAATACCTCCTTACAAATCTATTTATCAGACTGTTTCTTTTTCTCTATCTCTTTAAGAGCATATAACAATTTTAATATTATACCATTAAGTGTTCTTAAAAATGAGCCCTGAACAGCAACCATAAGGGAGAGGAGCTGTGCTAGTAATTGTTCTCTGCCAGGAAGCTGTGCCAAGCTCTTTATGCCTTCTAAATCTATAACCTTTCCAGATACCTGTCCTGCCTTTATCTCTAACTTTTCATTTTCCTTTGAAAAATCTACAAGTATCTTTGCAGGAGCTACCACATCCTCATAGGCAATGGCAAGGGCACAGGGGCCACTTAGGTGGGGAATTATTACCTCATTTTTAGTCCCCTGGGATGCAATCTTAAGAAGCCTGTTTTTAATGACCTTAAGCTCCGAGCTGCTATCCCTTAACTGCCTTCTTATCTTTGTCATCTCTTCCACATTAAGACCGCGATAATCCACCAAGAATGTGGCTTCTGCCCTATTTAGCTTCTCCTTTATCTCCTCAACCAGCCTCTCCTTATCCTTTCTCTTCAATCCATCACCTCCCTTCAATAACCCCCTCTCTATCCCTTCAAAAGATCCTTTACACTTCCAGGATCCACTTTTATACCAGGTCCCATAGTAGATGAAAGGGCAATACCCTTAAGATATGTGCCTTTGCTGGCAGGCGGTTTTAATCTAAGTATGGTGTCCAGAAATGTGGCTATATTTTGAAGCAGCTTTTCCTTTCCAAAAGAGACCTTCCCCATAGGGGCATGGACTATACCACCTCTTTCTGCCCTAAAATCTATCTTTCCAGATTTTACCTCCTTTACCGCCTTTGCCACATCAAAGGTAACGGTCCCCAATTTAGCATTTGGCATAAGGCCCCTTGGTCCTAAGATCCTTCCAAGCTTACTGACTGAACTCATCATATCAGGGGTCGCTATGGCCTTGTCAAAATCAAGCCACCCCTGTTTAATCTTCTCTATATATTCATCAGATCCGGCATAGTCTGCTCCCGCATCCAATGCCTCTCTTTCCTTTTCACCTTTTGCAAATACAAGCACCTTTACCTTTTTTCCGACTCCATTAGGAAGCACAACCGTTCCTCTTACCATCTGATCTGAACGTCTGGGATCAATTCCAAGTCTGACTGCAATGTCCACAGTCTCATCAAAACGAGCAGTGGCACATTCCAGGACCAGATCCACTGCCTCATTAAAATCATATCTTTTGAACCTATCCACCTTAGAAAGCACTTCTCTATATCTCTTACTCCTCTTTGCCATGATCCAATTCCCCTTATTTTATTACTATACCCATACTCTTTGCGGTTCCTTCAATTATCTTAATGGCAGTTTCCAGATCATATGCATTCAGATCCTCCATCTTTATCTTTGCAATCTCTTCAACCTGCTTTCGTGTGACAGTGCCCACCTTCTCTTTGTTTGGTTGACTGGAGCCTTTTGCAATCTTTGCAGCCTGTTTAAGCAGAACAGAGGCAGGAGGAGTCTTGGTGATAAATGTGAAGGATCTATCTGCATATATAGTAACCACCACAGGAATCACCACTCCCTGTTGATTCTGTGTCCTTGCATTAAATGCCTTACAAAATTCTGCAATATTTACTCCGTGCTGACCCAGTGCAGGCCCTATGGGAGGAGATGGATTTGCCTGTCCTCCCTTTACCTGAAGCTTTACCTTTGCAATAACCTTCTTAGCCATATCTAACTTCTCCTGGAATTAGATCTTATTTACCTGGATAAAATCCAACTCTACTGGAGTTGACCTTCCAAAGATGGTGATCAGGACTTTTAGCTTTTCCCTGTCAGGCTTAACCTCCTGAACTACCCCCTGAAAATTTGCAAATGGCCCATCAATTACCCTTACCTCGTCACCCTCTTCAAAATTATACTTAGGTTTAGGTCTTTCCTGCCCCTCTTTCATCTGCTGGATTATTCTTTCTGCCTCTTCATCAGGTATGGGCGATGGTTTATTGCCAGCTCCTACAAATCCTGTAACCTTTGCTGTGGTCCTTACCGTATACCATGTATCATCAGTTAGACACATCTGAACCAGGATATATCCAGGGTAAAACCTACGGGTTGAGGTCTTTTTCTGCCCCTTCTTTAACTCAATTACATGCTCAGTGGGAACAAGTATCTGGCCGAAATATTTCTCCTGTCCCACCGCCTTTATTCTCTCTTCTAAGCTCTTCTTTACCCTGTTTTCAAAGCCTGAATAGGTATGCACAATATACCACTTTAGCTCAATATCTTCCCTTTCCTCTCTCTTATCCTCCATGGCAATATACTCTTATATCTTTATCCAATAATGTTTTTTATTATCTTTATAACCCCAAAATCTATAAGTCCTAAGAAAAATGCGACCACCAACACCAATAATATTACCATAGCAGTAGAGGCCAAAAGCTCTTTTCTTGTAGGCCACTTAACCTTCTTTAATTCCAATCTGGCCTCTCTTAAAAACTGTACCCCTATTGATACATATCGCTTTATGGTTCTGTCAAAAAAAGAGCCCTTATCCAAATCCCTTTTAATCGGAATCGCCTTTTGCTGTAAGGAACTATTCTTTTCTCCCGAAACACCTCCAATCACCATACTTCTATTATTTTGAGGCCTCTTCTTTCTCTTCTGCCTCTTTTTCCCACCCTTCTTTTTCATATCCACAGATTGCCTTTCAGACAAAATTGGCAGGCCAGGAGGGATTTGAACCCCCAACCCCCGGATTTGGAGTCCGGTGCTCTACCCGTTAGAGCTACTGGCCTGCAGATTAAGAGTCACATATCTTTCATTAAAGCTCTCTATTTTATCTCCTTATGGAGAGTGTGTGTCCTACAATGAGGACAATATTTTTTAAAAGCCAACTTATCTGGCGTTCTCTTCTTATTCTTAGTTGAGGTATAATTTCTCCTCTTACACTTCTCACAGGCAAATGTGATAATATCTCTCATATCAGATCTGAAACCCCTTATTCAATTATTTCACTTACCACACCTGCACCCACAGTCTTACCACCTTCCCTGATCGCAAACCTAAGCTCCTTCTCCAACGCAACAGGCGTTATCAACGATACCTCTAACGTCACATTATCACCAGGCATCACCATCTC
>CBFDUE010000058.1:0-14684 GCA_965613025.1 uncultured bacterium | reverse complement strand
TTTCAAGCAGAAGACGGCATACGAGATCATGCCTAGTCTCGTGGGCTCGGAGATGTGTATAAGAGACAGGCATAGGACACTGATGAGCAAACCCAGGGGAAGCCCGATCATGGCGCTCAGGATAAGCCTTCTCATGGCAGAGTAGTACTTGGTTTCATCTGTCACATTACTTTTCTTCATCTTTTTCCTGAAGGACCCTACCAGGAAATCTCAAGAGTTCCTTGATCTTGGCGCTCCGTATCTTTTGATCCTGTTTGTCCTTTTTCTCAAAGGCCTCTGCCAATTTTGTGATGAGATCTTCCAGCTTCATAGGCTTTAACAGATAATCAAAGGCCCCTAACTTCAGGCCCTCTATGCTGCTTTCAACCGATGCGTGTCCTGTCAGCAGGATCACCTCGGTAATGGGAGCGATCCTTTTCATTTCACGCAGTGTCTCGATACCGTCCATGCCCCCTGGCATCTTGATATCCAGCAGCACCACGTCAAAGCGTTTTTTCTTCATCAATTCCAAGGCCTGCTCCCCACTAAGCACTCCCTCGGCATCAATTCCCCTCTTTCTAAGGCGCTTTACCGTGGCCTCCACAAAATCCTTTTCATCATCTACGACCAAGACCCTGAAATAATACATGGTCTCCTCCTTGATTTAGTTTTAGTCTGCAGTCCATCTATTTCTTTTCCGGGATCGTGGCAGGAATCCGCACTGTGAACGTGGTCCCTTGCCCTACCCGGCTTTTTAAAGTGATGCTTCCTCCCATCTTTTCAACAATGTTGTGAGTTATCCACAATCCCAGGCCAACCCCCTTTCCAGGCTGTTTTGTGGTGAAAAACGGGTCAAAGATCCTTTTCTGCATATCTTCGGGGATTCCCGGGCCATTGTCTGATACCTCAATGTGGATCTCTGAGCCCAATTTCTGGCTCTTTATCTCGATTGTTCCATCTTTCCCTATGGCATCTATTGCATTTGATACAAGATTCATAAATACCTGCTGTAATTGAGAGCCGTCAGCCGCAATAATGGGAAGATCTGTTGAAAGTTCAGTCTTGATGGTGATGTTATTGATCCTGGCATAATTGCCTAAAAGGTCTATGGTCTGCCTTATGACAGCATTTACATCCACGTCCTCTAAGTGCGGCTCCATCTTGCGGGCATATCCAAGCATTCCATGAACAACCCTTCTGGCCCGCTCCACATGCTCTTCTATCTTTTTTATGGCCTTGCCAAATTCCTCTATATTTTCGCTTTGTTTCAATTCTTCTTCCTCGAGAAGGTCCTCCATCCAGCCGATTTGCTGTACAATCACCTGCAGGGGATTGTTGATCTCGTGGGCCACCCCGGCCGCCATCTTTCCAAGAGCGGCCAGTTTGTCTGATTGCACAAGCTGGGCATTAAGCTCAGCAGCCTTTATATCTGCCTCCTTGAGACGGTTGATAGTCATGCGCGTGGTAAGTACGGTCATAAGGACGATACCTACAATGCCTGAAAGGATGATCCCGATCCCTGTATACCTTGCAGAAAAAAGCCCCCTCATCTCTTGCCTTACACCCTGTCTGACCACAAGGAGCCATTTGCCATTGTGTATCCAGCTTCCTGCAAGCATCACCCTTTGGCCTTCACTGTTCTTGGTCTCAAGGATCGTGGTGTCTGCTCCAAAGGAATTTATCGGTAGATTTGATTTGGCGAGGATCTTGCCCCCAAAACGTGGCCGCGTCTGATAGACCCCATTCTTATTGACAATAAATACATCCCCTGTCTTTCCTACCCACCCTGATTTTAGGATGCGTTCAAAGACCTCTAAATCAATTGTGGCCCTCAGAATCCAGATATGATCCTTTTCGTTGCGACGAACCGCTATGATGAAATGAGGCAGCCTCCTGTACCCCATATAGACATCGCTGATATACACCCCCCTTGCCATGACCTCTCCAAACCATGCCTGCTGGTAGTAGTTAAGCCCTTTAAGATCATAAGGGCCAATATAGGCCAGGTGCTGACCGTTGCTGTCGATGACTCCAAGATCCACAAAACCTCCTGCCCTTGAATTCATGATCTCAAATATATGTGAGAGCCTCCTTTCATCGATTATGTCATTGAAGTTGTGAGTATCGGCCATCGAACAGAGGATGGCAGTTCGTTCCTTGAGGAAGAGTTCCACGGCCTGGGCAAGTCCCCTTGAGCGGTATCTTATCTGCTGTGTGATCTTCTCCGCATACATGCGGGCAAACTGGTCATAGATGAGGGCTCCGAGCGCAATCAGGGGGGCCAGAGAGACAAGCAATGTGATAAGGATGATCTTTCTTAGCAGTGTTCTGTAGCGTTCTTCCATCTCTTTTCAGCCCCCTTTTTTACGCTCAGCCAGCCGGCCAGTTCATGAACTGCCAGTAACCGAACACTGTCCAGAACCACAGAACCAGCCAGGCAAGTATGGTTACAGGCAAGCCGTATTTAACAAAGTCAAACACATCCAATAACCTTTCACCGGTCTCTGGATCTCTTCCCATTGCAAAAGCGATGGCATTGTTAGGAGTGCCAACCACCAGGAAATTGGCAAAGGATGAGGAGAAGGCACAGGCAAGACCTACCTTCCAGATATGGATATTGGCAAGGGTTGCCATAGGAAGCACTATAGGTCCTAAGGCAGCGACCGTGGCCCCATCGCTCATAAAATTGGTCATGATTCCGGTAAGGAGGCTCACACCTATTGCCAGCTTATCACCATGGGCCAAGAAATCGGGCAACAGGCCTACAAATGCATTTGCAAGCCACAGCGCTCCACCGGTGAATTTGAGTCCTACCCCCATGGCACATGCGGCTGCATAAAGGCCCACCACGTCAAATGCCACACCGCTCTGGATATCGTCCCAATCCACAATGCGACAAAGAAACATGGCAAATACTGCACAGAGTGTGGGGCCCCCAAGGCCATACTCTTCGCCCAGGATAATCCAGCCCGCAATCAGCATAACCAGGATTACTGCCATTGCCGCCTCTTTGCCCCCGAACCTGGAAAGCCTTGCTGCCTCTGCCTTGACCACCTCGCTGGGGTTGATATCCTTTACCTTGAATCGCATTTTGCACACGATGTACATATAAGCACCTACGACAACTGCCATGACCGGGACAAAGGGCATTCCGAATTTTAGCCATTCGGTAAAACTTATGGGCAATCCATATTCCATTAAATAGCCCACCATAATGGCATTTCGGCCTCCTGCAGCAGGAGAGCCAGGACCGCCATGGTTAGCGGCAAAACACACTCCCAGTAAAAGAAATATAGCCAGGGCCCTGTCCTTTTCCACACCATACATCTTACAGCTGACCTTGTAGACACCCATCAGGACCGGGATAAGGAGTGCCACCAGGGCATGCTCGGAGAGAAAACCAGCGCAGATGGCAAGGGAGGGTAAAAATATAAATGCAAAGGCCTTGGCGCTTTTGATCCGGCTTAGAAGTATAAGCCCGATACGCTTGTCAAGCCCGGTCTTTGCCACGCCCACGGCAACCGCCAGGATGCCGAAGATAAAAAACACTGCATCCTTCATGTAGGCCTTTGCAATATCATTGGGAGGAAGTATACTAAAAAGATACATCAAAACCCCTATGAGGATATCCGTAGCTCCCAGGGGCAGTGCCTCTGTTCCCCACATAAAGGCCGCCACAAAAAGGATACCTACCATGAGCTTGGCCATTTGGGCGACCTCTCTTTCCGTAAGCGGCGATCCTTCTGAATGGAGCTTCTTGTTGACCGTCTCGGCTATGGTGTTGCACCCAGCTGCCAGTTTGTATCCCGGAGGACGGATCTGACTTACTAAGTTCACCATGCTCTGCGGAGGTGGTGTGATGATAAGGACTGCAATAAAGACCGCCGCGATCAGAATCAGAATGGGTTTGAATCCTGGCCTGCTGGTCCAAAAACTCCCTGACTCTTGTCCTGTTTCTGGTCTCGAATGATGCGACATAAATCCTCCCCTCCTGATCGCTCTATTCCGACATTTTGTATAGGCAAGGGCTGTGCCATGGAAGGTCATATGAGGGGATTGGTGCAATTAACCGAAATCACACAGGAATAACCCGCAGGAGCGTGTTTTGTTAGTGGAGCTTTCCTCTCTGTGCTGTCAAGAGCCTTTACAATCTGTAAAGTCCTTACAGCCTGACCTGAGAGCTTTGAAAAATTCAAAGCTCTCGGAGAGAAGCTGTAATTATGGGTTATTTTAAGTTAATTTTTGGGGGTCTGGTCTCCGACCCAGAGGGTTATCCGACCCGGAGGGGGGTGTAACCCCCAGTGTAAAAAGGGGTTATGCAAAGCTCTCTGACCTGTTATGAGATCCAGCCTGCCTTAAATTGTCAATAAGTTATGGGATAGTAGATGCTTGAAATTAAAAAGTTTTTGATTGCCAAACTTGGGTGAAGATTTGTATACTTTAAGTGAGAGCTTTGAATTTTTCAAAGCTCTCAGAAAAAAGCTGTAAATGGAATCTGTCATTGTGCGAGGGTCTTAAAAGACCCATTACACCGTCATTGCGAGGAGCGTTAGCGACGAAGCAATCTCATCCATCAGCGAAGGTTCTTAGATTGCTTCAGCTCCTTCGGAGCTTCGCTTCGCTCGCAATGACAGGGGTCGCAGTGTAAAAGGGGGTTATGCAAAGCTCTCTTTTAAGTAAGTTATTAACAGGTGGAAAATTATTTATTAGCAAAAAGTTGAGGGATAAGCCATGAAAGTAAAGGAGATAATCTTTGTGGTGGAAGAAGATCCAGAAGGAGGCTATACTGCAAAGGCGCTTGGAGAGCCCATATTCACCGAGGCAGATACCTTAGAGCAGCTCAAGGACAATATAAAGGATGCCCTGAGGTGTCATTTTGACAAAGAGGAAGAAATCCCCACCATTATCCATCTGCATATAATCAAGGAAGAAAGATTCGCCTATGCCTAAGATCCCCCGTGATTTATCAGGAGAAAAGCTGGCAAAGCTTTTCAGGAGATATGACTATCGGGTTGTTAGGCGTTCGGGAAGTCACATACGACTGGTCTCAAACCTCAAAAAGAACGAGCACAAGATAACGATACCAGCGCATGATCCAGTCAAAATTGGGACACTGAACAATATTTTGGCTGATGTAGCTGAATATCTTGAAATTTCTAAGCAAGACCTCGTTAAAGAACTATTTGGAAAAAATTTTTAATTTGTATCCCAGAGAATTGTTCTGGCTTACTAAGTTCACCATACTCTGCGAAGGTGGTGCAATAAAGACCACTCTGTGCTGTCAAAGGCCTTAACAATCTGTAAAGGAGTGGAAAAAACTGGGAGACAGCTCAATTATAAGCGGCTATGTTGCGTAAATCTTTCATCATTTTTTTTCTATGCTCTCCTGCTGAGGCCCCATTTTCCATTACCATATCTAATTGTCTGGTATGGATGATGAGGTAACCCAAGATGCGGAGACGATGCTCCATAAAGGTCTGCTCGTAACCTTCAAGCCTGGCAAACAGCGCATCTTCCCTGAGTTCGGTTCGAAAACCGTAATGATCAAGAATCTCTGATATGAATCGTGCACGGAGAATCCTGCGTCTCAGATCCGCAGCTCCACCCTTGAACTGGAAACTGATATAGTTTTCACTTGCCCTTTCTCCCACAAGGGCCTCTACAGTAGAGAAATGGAATCCAAACCTGGATTGAAGGCTACAAAAATTTCTGGATATCATGAAATAGTTCTTAACCCCGTATGATGCCCTTGTTGCAGGATCAAGGGCAGGGTTTTGAGTGGCCTCAAAGAGCACAGACATAAATCCCTTGGAGTCCACTGGTGGCGGACCTTCCCATGGGACTGCCGTCATTCCCTGCCAGAGGGCCAGCATGGGAATGGAGCAGATATCTTCTAACCGGATCCACCGATCTGTGACCTCCTGTTTAAAACCATCGTCAAGATTGATGATCCAGAACTGCATGGGCACATCACAATAAAGCTGCTTTGCAGAGCGCTCTGGAAAGCGATGATCCTTGCCGAAGCGAAACATCTCGACTACAGCCTTCTCATGGCAAAAGCGGGTTATGTCATGGAAGGTCCTGCAATACTTAGGACTAAATTCCGGTGCATCCGGATCAAGCAGGTTTAAGGGGATGATAAATTGGGCGGCATTCTCGAGACACTCATAGATGGGGGATCCTTCCATGATGTTTGGAAGAGGCTCCTGGTGTTTAATCAGTTCTTCCACCATGCCCTTGTAGATCCTCCGGTTGTCTGCATCCACCGTGACCATGTCCTGGTCTTTGAGTGTTTCAAAGGCATTGGTTACGCCAAAAAGTGCAGGCACCCCGAACTCCCGGGCCACTGTGGCCAGATGACCTGTGATCCCTCCGTGTTCGGCCACCACCGCGGCGGCTCGGCTCAGCAAGGGCGCCCAGGCGGGCAGGGCCTGGGCCACAACAAGCACTGCTCCATCAGGGAATTGAAGCATATCAATGTTCTTCTTTACCTTGAAAACCGGCCCTGCAGCCGCCCCCGGGCTTGCTGTCATACCACCTTTGAGAATTATTGGAGATCGCATCTCTTTCAGTTCGGTCCCTTCTTTTCCCCTGCTATTTACCTGTTGGAGGGGTCTACACTGGAGCAAAATGATGGAACCCTTGGAATCAATAGCCCACTCTATGTCCTGCGCAGTTCTGTAGTAGTTTTCAAGCCGAAAGGCGATCTTGGCAAGCTCCAAGGCCTTCTCTTCGGTTAGTGACGGCCTACTCGCCTCGTGCTCTGTCAGATCCATCCTTACAATACCCTCCTGGGGGTGAGGCACAAATTTGTGATCTTTTCGAGCGATTTCTTTGCGCAGGATTCTGATGGGCTCATCCCTCAAAACGATAAAGAGATCCGCTGGGGTAGAGCCGTCTACTACCGCCTTTGGAAGTCCCCAAACAGAATTAATCACGATCGTATCTTGTCCTGTAGGGTCTTTGGAATAGATCACCCCCCCTGAAACAGCGTCTACCATAGGCATACATATCACACACATTGCCACATCTTCATCCCGGATACCCCGGTTAAATCTGTATGCCATAGCCTGAAGGCTGTATTTGCTTGCCACTATCTCCTTATATGCCTGGTAGATGTTCTCTGGACTCACGTTGAGTTCTGATCGGTATTGCCCAGCAAAGGTAACCGAGGGCAAGTCTTCGGCGGTTGCGCTGCTGCGCATGACTACACGCACCTCTTTACCCTCCTTTGACTCAAGGATAGAATATTGCTTTCGGATTTCTGCCTCAAGAGGAGCAGGCAGGGGCGCATTTATAATTAGCTGCTGGATGGATGCACTCAGGGCATAAAGCTGGTCCAGATCCCTGGCCCCTGCCGCCTGGATACGCCTTTGAATTTCAGTCTCCAGATCATTGTGTAGCATAAACAGGTGATAGCCAGAGGCAGTTACAACAAATCCCTCCGGTATTCTAAGTCCCAGTCTTTTTCTTATCTCTCCGAGACTTGCAGCCTTCAGCCCCACCAGATCTGCCATATTCATGGCCACCTCCTCTAAGGAGACCACCAGTGGCCCTTCCCTTGGTGAAGGCCCCAGGCCAATCAAGGTATGAATCCTCTGCTGAATCTCCCTGAAGCGGGGGAAAAGCTCATTATATTTATGAGGGGCAAGTTCATCCAGGTGCTTGATAATCTTGAAGACATTGGTGGAGATAGCGGTAATTCGTGACCTGACAAAACTCATACCAAAAGGACGAAAGCCTCTTAGGGCCTCCTCCAGTTCGGTCATTATCTCTAAGGCCTTGTTGTTGGCGTTCAAGAGAAGCTTGAAGCTATGGTAACGAGTCTTGAAGGCACCTCTGAGTGCTTCAATATCATCACTATTTAGTACTCTTTCGCAAGATTCCTTCTTACTGAATAGGCCCTTTATCCATTTCCCCATCTTCATTAATTAGATCTCTTCCTTTTTCCCTGCTTCCATTACAAGGCCAAAACCTTCGAAAAGAAAGAATATGGAAAAGCCCCACCAAACGGTGTAAAAGACATAAAATATCAATGAAAATGCCAGGGCCCCTGCTTTCTTAGAGGCCTTTTCAGGTGTGATCCCGTAAAAATTGTAACCTACCTCTATACCCTTTTTTACGACATCATCCACAAAAGAGGCCTCTTTTACCTTTTTTTGCCTCTTGAGGATCTCCTTTGCCTGTTTCAACACCTTCCACCAAGCAAACAAAACCCTTTTCCCAGCGCTTCCGTACTTGATAGTAATATCCTTTTCCCTGTCAAAATACATGATCTCCGCATCCTTAAGCGCTGCAGCTGTGATTTTCCCCAGATCACCCTTCACCCGGAAATTGCCTTCATCCAATGAGACCTGGGCACCAGCAGTCACAAGCAGCCTTTTTGTAAGGTCAGGCAAAAAGATACCTTCCCTGTCCATTGTCCAGTCAACTGCTGTCCCCTTAAACCCATGGGCCTGTTTTTCCAATTGGGGTATTTTATAGCTCGAGGCCTTGGCAATGGAGTTGAAAAAGTTGTCTGCCGCCTGAAACGCATTTTTGCCCTTAAAAACAGGTATGGACATTAATATTAAAATCACAGCAAATACGACCAGCATAATGAATCCCATAATAAAATACTTTTTGTCTCGTATCAACATGGATTATACCCCCTTAGCCGATTTAAATTTTTTATGAACGTGGAAATGACCCATATACCAAAAATGCCTATAACGATAAAAAAGACCCATATCCCTACCCGGTCCAGGGTATGGCTGAGGGACTTGGAAATGCTGATTACTTGCATTTCTCCCAGTTTGCCAGGCAATGCAAAAAGGCGGTTTAAGAACCCTGCCAGGATGGCAGTTGCATAGAACCCGCGGATGTAGATGCCCTTTACCACCTTTGTGACCATTGCACCCACCTGTATCCCTATAAGGGAACCAATGAGCAGACCCATGGCTAAGGTGTAGAATATGAAGCCATAGATGGCATACTGGCCTATGGAGGCATACCCTGCAGTAAAGATGATCTGCAGGATGTCCGTTCCCACGGTAGTGAATGAAGAAACCCCAAGCACATACACAAACATGGGAAAGGTGAGAAATCCGCCGCCCACTCCCATTATGGCAGCCACCAATCCCACAAAGAACCCGCACAGCGCCACAAACCAGGCGGAAATCCTCTTGCCACCTGGCACCAGGTCCCTGTCAAATGTTATGGAAGGCGGGATATTGATGGACTGAAGCCTTGCAGGGAGCCCTTTTTTACCGCTTGCAGCCTCCTCTCCCCTTGGGCTTTCTCCGGTATGGGCGCCGATTTGATCAGCGACCTTGCGGCTTTTCAGGAAGTCCGAGAGCGCATAAAGACCTAAGAAACCCAACAAGAAGACGTAAATAATCGTTATAAAACAATCGCTTAGCACTGGACTGATCTCATAGATTGTCCTGTTAAGTTTGCCCCCACAGCTAACTCCAATAAGAGAACCCACAAGAAAGGCAATGGCAAGCCCCACGGAGACATTGCCCAGTTTTTTGTGTATGGTGGTTCCCATAATGGCCTTGGCAAAGATATGAAAAAGGTCTGTACCCACAGAGAGTATTCCTTTTACGCCTATGCTCATAAGCGCAGGTGTTATGATAAAGCCACCGCCTGCCCCGATGCAACCGGTTATGAGCCCTGCCATGAGACCTATTAGGGTGGATATCCAGAGAAGCCCTGAGGTGGAATAGGCCGGGCTGTATGCCTTGTGCCCGCCAAGGATTGCAGGTAACTGATCCGAGGCAACTGCCACGGCAAACAGCACACAGGGCAAAAACGATAGCCCCAGGATCAGAAGCCTTTTTTTGCTTTTGAGGATATTCATTGATGTCTCATACTCCCACCTGGCATGTGCAGCAGATGCCACCTTTAGCATGTAAAAAAGATTTACTCCCTTTTTCACGATACACCTCCCTTTTTCCTTATCTTTTGCTCATGCAGGCTCTTCTTCTTGTATGCATCCTCTACCTTGTAGAGCAGTTCATCGATATCCATGGGCTTCATGAGATAGTCAAAGGCCCCCAGTTCCATGCCCTCAATGGCCACTTCCAGGTTGGCATGCCCGGTGAGCATAATCACCTCAACCAATGGATGTCGCTTTTTTATCTCCCTTAACGTCTCAATTCCGTCCATCCCGGGCATCCTCACGTCCAGCACCACCACATCCACTTGATTGGTATCCAAAAAGCTCAAGGCCTCTTCACCGCTACCCACACCGGTGACATCCACGCCCCGCTTTTTCATACGCTTGAGCAATGTCTCCAGGAAATCGATCTCATCGTCCACAAAAAGGACCTTGAATCCATTCATGATAATCACCTCCGTGCTCCCACGGCCTCATGTATCTTTTGCACCAACTCTTCCAATTCACAAGGCTTTGTAAGATAATCAAATGCACCCAATCTAATTCCTTCCCTTGCAGCCTCTTCAGAACCGTGACCTGTGAGCATGATCACAGGCATCTGGGGGACCATGGTTTTGAATATCTTCAGGACCTCAAGGCCGTCCATATCCTCCATCTTGAGATCAAGTACCGCCACATCAAAATCTTCGCCCCTGAGGGCCTGAATGCCCCCTGTCCCACTAAGGGCCTTCGTCACCTGGATATTTCTCTTGGATAACCTCTTGGACATGACCTCCACAAAGCCCTTTTCATCATCTACCAGAAGTAGCTTTAGAGGTCTTTTTGCTCTGTTATTCATGATGAGACTCCTTGGTTGATTTGAATTCCACCTGTTTGACCAGATACGGCCCGAGGCCCTGTAGGAAGCGTTATAGTAAATGTTGTTCCTTTGCCGAGTGCACTCTTGACATTAATCTCTCCTCCTATCTTTTTGATGATTCCATAGCAGATGGACAGCCCTAAACCCGTGCCTTTGCCTACGGGTTTTGTTGTGAAAAACGGATCAAATATCCTTTGTAGGTTTGCCTCTGGAATCCCCGGCCCCGTGTCTGACACCTCTACAACCAGATAGTCTCCTTGCAGGTGAGTGGTGATATTGAGAATTCCACCTTCTTTTTCCATGGCGTCAAGGGCGTTATTTATCAGATTGAGAAATACCTGTTGGAGTTCTGATTGTGATGCCCTCACAAAAGGCAGGTCCTCCTGAAGGCGAGTGTTGATGGTGACCCTTGCATATTTCGCCCTCTGCTCGGAGAACCGAACAAGTTCCTTGATAAGCTCATTGACATCCACATCCTGGATCCTGGGATCGGTTTTTCTTGCAAAGCTCAGCAGCTTATGAGTGATCTCCTTGCAGCGCCTTCCCTGTGTCCTGATTTGATTAACTGCCCTTTTGAGTTCTTCCAGGTTGGCGCTGTTCTGGAACTGCTCTTCTTGGAGCAGGTCTCCAATCCATCCAGCCTCTTCCACCATTATGGCGACTGGATTATTTATTTCATGCGCAATGCCTGCTGCCAGCTCACCAATTGCTGCCAGCCTTCCGGCCTGTATCACCTGCTCGTTCATTCGTTCCTTTTCCCTGTCGGCCCGGGCAATCCGATCAACCATCATCTTTGACAGGATCAGGGCGATCGTAGCGATTGCTAATGCAGCCAACAGAATGATCACCAGGGCAGCGGTCCTGGTTCTCTTGAACTCTGAAAAGGCATCCCCAGCCTCCTGCTGAAAGACCATCATCCACTGTCCGTCCTTTAGAAGGGTGGAGACATAGATCTTTTCCTTCCCAGAGAAATCCCGTGCTTCAAGGATAGTCATCCTATCTTTCTGAGATCTGGTCTGTTTTAAGAGGCTCATGTATGTCTTTGTGTCACGAAAAATATCTTCACGGGCCTTTGTTTGCAGTTCCCCGTGGGTGTTGAGAATAAAGGCAAAACCGGTCTTTCCCACCTGGATATTTTCCACAAGCCTGTTAAAGGCCCCAAAATCAATGGTCGCCCTCAGTATCCAGAGCTCGCCGTTCCAGCTCTCTCTCACAGCCACAATGAAATGGGGAAGCCCCCTTAGTCCCAAAAACACATCACTGATGAAATATCGGGTCTTCATGGCCTTTTTGAACCAAGGAGCATTGCTATAAACGGCCCTTTCAAGCCTAAAGGGGCCTGTATAGGCCACCTGCAGACCCCGGGCATTAATGACCCCTAAGTCTACAAAGACAGGGCCATAGTCTCTTTGCAAGGTCTCCAACCTGTCCCTGAGGAACGACTCATCAGATAAATCTTCAAACCCGAATGTCTCTGCCAGGAAGCGAATATCTGCCAATCTCTCCTTGAGGAAAGCATCAATGCCTTGAGTGTGTTTCTGCACCAGCTCACACAGGTGAGCAAAAACCTTTTCCCTGTAAGAGGTCCGAAATTCATATAAAATGGACCAGCTTACCAGGAGCATGGGGATGAGTGAGACAAGGAGCATGATCAAAACCATTTTCCTGGTTAGCATGCTGTAATAGTTATTTCTTGTTTTTGTGTCCTGACTCATGCAATCAGTCTCCCTGCACTGATCTTTCTCTATCCACGCTCTTTGAGACCTCTGGCTTGACCTTTTTCAATAACTCGCCACTTATTTGTTTTAATCTTTCAATGCTCCCCCCGCCCTTTTCCACGAACACGATATGATCCGATGTGTCGGATAAGATGTCATTGTCAATGCTGAAGCTATGAATAATCGTGGGCAATGGAGGTATGCGGTCTTGGAGTTTCTCCAATATCTGTGATCTTCCCACATCCGGAAGGTCAGGGTCTATAATGAGTAGGTGAAGGGGTTCATTTCCGAAGACCCGCCTCAGTACCTCGTGGCCAGTACCCGCCAATAGAATCTGATACCCTTTATTTTTCATCTCGCGCTTCAGAAATGCCCTGACACGGGGATTTCTGTCTGCAATCAAAATTGTGTACTCCTGTTTCAAGGCAATCTCCTGTCAGTCATTTTCTGCTTCAGGGATCAGGTTGCTCATAACAGCCACCCAGCCATTGGCTAACCACAGAACCTTTTACGGCTACGTCCAGTAGAAGGTACAGCAAAGGCAGGGTGTCAATAGATCTCTCTCTTGTTCTCCCGGTGGTCTACCATGTAAAGCATAGGAGCCTTCATAGAGAGTTCATCCCTTATTTGAGGCACTTTGGTCCGCTCCACATTGTACATGCGTATATATGCCTTGCGGTACCCCTCAGGCACACCCTCATAGGTGGTCAGGATGCTTGCCATGCGGCCCCCGTATTTTCTTATAACATCACATACTTCCTTTATGGAACCGGGGCGGTCCTCAAGCCGAAATGCGAATTCTATGCCCCGCTTTTCCAAACCGGTAAGAGAAATCAGAACCTTGAATAATACATCCTTATCAATCGTACCCACTATTTTGCCTTCATGATCCACCACCGGGGCACCAGAAATATGATTGTCAAGGAGGACCTTGGCAGCCTCAGCCACAGTAAAATCAACGGGCACTGTGATTGGATTCTTGCTCATGATTTCCTTTATTTTGATTCTTGTAAGGAGATAGAGTAATTCGTGGATTGCCAGCGCTGTGGCATCCGAGGCAGATGCCCTTTTCAGGTCCCGGTCAGTGAGTACTCCCACAAGCTTGTTTTTCTTCATGACAGGAACCATTTGCACACCTTTTTCTTTCATCAACCTGCTAGCATCCGCCATTGTATCTTCTACATTGAGGGTATAGAATTCTCTGTTCATCCAGTTTTTTACTAACATGATTATGCCTCCGTATCTCTTGAGTTTTCTTTCATTCCTCAAAATAGCAAGGTCTATGCCACCAAGACGGTGAATAGGCGATAAAGGGTAAGCACCTTAAATTAGAAATGTTCTGGAATGGGGCAAGAAAGGGTTGGCTTGTTTGTAAGGAGGTAGACCTGTCCGCCTTCTTTACAAAGTGTAAAGGGGAATAATCCCGATGGGTTTTCACATTGTTTTAACAACAATATCCAGCAAAAGATGTTGCTGGCCTGCCTGATGCTCTCGGCGATTTGAAATAGCCGGCGGTAAATTTCACGCATCTTGAACATATAGGCAGTGTCACCGTTTTCGGCCAGCTCCTTTATGGCTTCGTGATACCCGTGTTCCATATTGTTGATCAAAAGATTTGATCTGAGTGCGGCCTCGGTGGAAAGGTTGGGCGCTTATTGAGCAAGTCATCCGATATCTGGAGGTTCACTTCCACCATGGAGGCCTTGACCAAATGTAGGATACCATCGTCTGCCTCCTTCGCCCATCTTCCCTCATATGCTCCTCTCCTATTGGATCACTCTTAATGGCTTGCTCAGTTCGCAAATATTGCCCCTGAATACATCCAGCCCAAAAGGGTACAACCTTTTCGGGCATAAAAACTCATGCCAATCCATGCTTGAAAAGGGCCTCCTTTGCCTTAGCATCCCTAATCCTTTTCTCATGCTCACGCTTTTTGTTGGTTGCCTCCTGGACCTTTGCCATGAGCTGTTCTACTTCACATGGCTTCATAAGATAATCAAATGCACCCAGTTTCATCCCTTCTATGGCAGATTCTATGGTAGCATGTCCTGTTAACATAATGACCTCTATCAATGGAAATTTGGCCTTAATCTCTCGGAGAGTCTCAATACCGTCCATGCCTGGCATCTTGACATCCAGAATAACAACGTCTGTGTCACGATTTGAGCCCAGTATATCTGTCTCTTATACACATCTCCGAGCCCACGAGACTAGGCATGATCTCGTATGCCGTCTTCTGCTTGAA
>CBFDUE010000057.1:0-15237 GCA_965613025.1 uncultured bacterium | reverse complement strand
GGTTGTAAGAGTCCCTGTAAAAACCTTTAATTGGATCTGGCCATCATTCATTCTTGAGGCCTTGGAAATTGATGATCCATCTGAGGATAAATTGAAAGAGATAAAAAAGAATCATGATAATGCTAAAAAAGAACTTACAAAAGCCAAGGGTAAACATTTGAAGATGAGCCATGTTAAGTCAAAGGTCAAAAAACTAATTGAGGAGACAAGCTTAAAATTGGCCTTAGATGAAGAAATAAATTTAGATGAGGTGGATAAACTTGAAAAGCTCTATAAGATGCAGGGCTTTTTAATTGAGGCAGAAAATTCGATTGAGAAAGAGATATCAAACTTAGAGAGAAAAGTTAAAAGCCTTAAAGAGAAATTACTACCCTTAGAGGTCTATTTGGGTTAATGGTGTTTGAGGGTGAGGCATACCAAAAGGCATTAAAAGCCTATAGCAGGTTTCACTTTTCTTTGCGAAGGTTTTGGGAGGTGGTTCAGGCCCTACCTAAGAAACCAAAAGCATTTCTTGAAAGACCATTAACCTATAATGAGTTAAAGACCTGGATCTCATATTTTGAATCAATTGTCCTTTTTGAGATGCACAATGAACATCCAAGAAGCTTTAAGGTTAAATCTGATATATATTTAATCGTGATTAATAAAGACTTACCAGAGTTGAATCAGGTCTTTTGTCTGGCCCATGAATTCAGCCATTGTTTTTTAGGGCATTTGGATGATCCTCTTAAAGCTCTCTATGACACTTGGCCAGGAGCAAGGCGTTCAATGGAATTAGCAGCAGATCTTTTTGGCTGTTTATGTGCCTTTGGGAATGATAAGCTCATACCTGACAAAAGACCTTCATCAAAAATAAACCCAGAGGATTGGGGCAATATATTAGCCCAATCTGTTAGCCCTAAAAGAGCTAAAAAAATTTTAAAGAACCCAGGATTATTGGATGATCTGATTAATGGGTCTCACCTTCCCTGGGAAATAGCAAAAGAGAAATATAGAGTCTTACTTGATAAAGTAATTTATGAGAGAATGCCTTGATACTTGACATCCCTCTTAATTAATGCCATGTATGAGGGTAACTGCCAGTATAATCCCAAGGGGCTGTCCCCGGCCTCCGTGTCAATTACAGGGCGCGGAAAGGGGGTGAAAATTATTAGGGGAACTAACTGGCCCAAGTGTCCCGGCACGGGTGACCTGTCGGGGGGGTTTCCTTGGGAGCCTCTGGCAGCACTTGGGCCTATTTATTTGCCCAAGTAACCCTAAGGTAACTGGTGGATAGCCATGAGAGGTTTTTTGAACATGGAAAACACCGGGTCCTTTCCAGAAAGGGATTGCCTGCGGTGCGGAGCGGTGCATATTTCGGTCGCTTTTTGGGGAAAAATTAATAAAACGGACAGACAAGGTTAAATAATTAAAGTAAAACTTTAAATTTGGAGGTGTTCAAATGAAGGAAAAAGGATCAGGTCTTCTTGAATGTGATGAATTGTTAGTAAGCCCTGCTAATAAGTTAAGGGCATTAAGTGATTTAATTGAAAATTGTTGTGAGGATTTTGCATTTAAAGATAATTCTGGCATTTTAGGATTTAGTGAGCTACTTGACGATATAGCAGATGAAATTATGGATATAGCTTATAAGATAAATGATAAAATCAAAGAGTTGATAGGGAAAGATGGAGATAAATAGATCAATAGGAATTCTAAAAAAGGAGGGCTAAAAATGGAAAGCCTAAAAATTGAGGCAGAGGAAATGTTAAAAGTAGGTCCCAACACCTTTGCCCTTCGGGTGGAAGGAGATAATATGTCCCCCAGATTTTTAGAAGGGGATATAATAATAGTTGACCCTTCCCTTGCCTGTGAAAATGGAGATTTTTGTATAGCATGGCTTAATGGAGAGGTTACCTTTAAAAAGCTTAGAAAGAATGAAAAGGAGATTCGGCTAATCCCACTAAATGAAAAATATCCTGAGATAGTAATCCATATGGACAAACCTGTAGATTTCCGAATCATTGGGAAAGTGGTGGATATGATTCCTAAACTTTAGCAGATGAGATTATGGATATAGCTAAGGAAATAGATGAAAAGGCCAAAAAGATAACAGGGGAAGACGGAGATAAATAGATCAGAAATTTGGTCTAATAAAAGCCAATGGTTTAAAGCCATTGGCTTTTATTTATTAAATTAATATGGGATCAAAGTTACCCTATAGTTACCCTTAAGGTGGGGGTCAAAAAATAATAAGTTTTATGAACTTTTTAATTTACTCAAATTATTAGGTTTTTTGGATGGGCGATGCGGGATTTGAACCCGCGACCTTTGGCTCCGGAGGCCAATGCTCTATCCTTCTGAGCTAATCGCCCAATGAATTGATTATACAATTTGAAGAATTTTTCAAGTATTAAATATCTAAAAGCTCTTAAAGATTCTTGACACGATCTGGATTTTATTAAAGAATAGTTTTTAAAAAACCACATGAGATAGAAAAGATGGAAAAGGAAAAAGAAGGGAAAAAGGAAAAAGAGGAGTTCTTCCAATTTGAATTGGATGAGGTTGAAGATGAATCCTTTTCAAAATCAGAAGATAAAGAAGATATTATTGAGCTTTTAGATCTCATTGATGAAGAGGCAGAAGAAAAAGAGGGGATAGGAGAAAAAGAGGAAGTTGTTGAAAAAATTTTTGAAGATGGAGTAGAAGAGGAGGACAAATTAGAGGAGGTAGATAAAAGGACATTTGAAGAAAGGATTGAGGGGATAGTTCAACAGACTGTAGAGAGGGTTGCAAGGGAGACCTTTAAAGAGGTGGCAGAAGACCTGATTCAAAAAGCAATAGACACATTAAAAGAGAGCATAGAGGAGTCAAAAGTAAGAGGCTAAGATTCTAAAACATTCTTGAATTTTGAGATATAAACTATTATTCAAAAGGGGTTAAATTTAAGACCCCTTTTTAATTTGAGAAAAGGAGTGTTTGTGTATGAAGGAGATCTTACCTAAGGGTTATGATCCAAAAGGAATTGAAGAGAGAATATATGCCTATTGGGAACAAAAGGGTCTTTTTAGGGCAGATGTCCATTCAAATAAACCCCCCTTCTGTATTGTTATTCCACCCCCTAATGTTACCGGTAATCTCCATATGGGTCATGCTCTTAATAACACGCTTCAGGATATACTATGTAGGTATAAGAGAATGAAGGGGTTTAACGTGTTATGGCAGCCGGGCACAGATCATGCAGGAATTGCTACGCAGAATGTGGTAGAAAGGGAGCTTGCAAAGAAGGGGCTCAGCAGGGAAGAGGTGGGAAGGAAAAGATTTATACAGATGGTATGGGAGTGGAAGCAGAGATATGGTGATATTATTACAAAGCAGCTAAGAAGGTTGGGGAGTTCCTGTGATTGGTCAAGGGAAAGATTTACAATGGATGAGGGGCTGTCCAGGGCGGTTAGAGAGGTATTTATAAGGCTATATGAAGAGGGTCTCATATATAGGGGTGATTACATTATCAATTGGTGTCCAAGATGTATGACTGCACTTGCAGACCTTGAGGTGGAACATGAAGAAAGGGATAGCTTTCTCTATTATATCAGGTATCCTATAGAAGGAGAGGAGGGATATATAACAGTTGCAACCACAAGGCCTGAGACCATGCTTGGAGATACTGCTGTTGCAGTAAACCCAAGAGATGAAAGATATAAGATGCATATCAATAAGAGGGTTATTCTTCCAATTATGAATAGAAGTATTCCTCTTATAGAGGATAGCTATGTGGATACAGAATTTGGAACTGGTGCCCTAAAGATCACTCCAGCACATGATCCCTATGACTTTGAAATTGCCCAGAGACATGGCCTTGAAGCAATAAAGGTGATTGATGAAAAGGGAAGGATGAATGAGCTTGCAGGCCCTTATAGAGGTATGGATAGATTTGAATGTAGAGAAGCAATATTACAAGACCTTGAAAAAGAGGGGCTATTTGAAAAGAAAGAGCCATACAGACATTCTGTAGGACACTGCTACAGATGTAAAACCATGATAGAGCCTCTGCTTTCAAAGCAGTGGTTTATCAGGATAAAGCCCCTTGCCCAAAAAGCTATTGAGGCAGTTAAAGATGGAAGAACAAGAATAATTCCACCTCAATGGGAAAATGTGTATTTTGACTGGATGCAGAATATCAGGGACTGGTGTATTTCCAGGCAGATATGGTGGGGGCATAGGATTCCTGCCTGGTTCTGCAAAGATTGTGGAGAGGTAATGGTGTTAAGAGAGGAGCCTCAAAGATGCAAAAGATGTGATTCCAGTAATATTGAGCAAGAGACTGACGTTTTAGATACATGGTTTAGCTCAGCTCTTTGGCCATTTTCAACTTTGGGCTGGCCAAATGAAACAGAAGAGCTTAAGGTATTTTATCCCACATCGGTTCTGGTGACAGGATTTGATATATTGTTCTTTTGGGTTGCCAGGATGATGATGATGGGACTTCATTTCATGGGTGATGTCCCATTTAAGGATGTATATATCCATGCGCTGGTAAGGGACGCAGAAGGCAAGAAGATGAGTAAATCCAAAGGAAACGTGATTGATCCCCTTGTAGTAATGGATAGATATGGAACAGATGCGTTCAGGTTCACCCTTGCATCTCTTGCCGCTCAGGGGCGGGACATAAAGCTTTCAGAGGAAAGGATATCTGGATACAGAAACTTTGTAAATAAGCTCTGGAATAGTGCCAGATTTACTTTGATGAATCTCTCTGAAGAAACAGATGAAGGTATTTTAGAACCGTTGACCCTGGCAGATAGGTGGATATTGACAAGGCTAAGGGATGTGACTCAAAGGGTCTCTGATGCATTAGAAGATTACCTTTTTAATGAGGCTGCAAATATATGTTATCAGTTTGTTTGGCATGAATTCTGTGACTGGTATATTGAGATGGTAAAATATGCCCTATATGGTAAAGATCCTAAATTAAAGAGCGGTTCTCAAAAGGTGTTAAAAAAGGCACTAAGTGCTATATTGAGGATTCTTCACCCCTTTATGCCTTTTGTAACAGAAGAGATTTGGCAGAGACTCCAAGGAAATAGATTGAGTATAATGGAGGCTGAATGGCCTAAGCCGGATGAATTTGTGCATGACTCGGACGCGATAGAGGAAATGAAGATAGTTAAGGAGATAATAGTAGGAATCAGAAATGTTCGGGGTGAAATGAATATACCTCCCGCAGCGGAAGTCACTGTGATTGCCGATGTCCCTTATTTAGAGGAACAACGTATCATAGAGAAAAATATTCATTACATAAAGTTGCTTGCAAGGGTAAAGCAGATTAGCATTGAAAGGAATATAATTAAACCCCCACGTTCTGGAAGTGCTGTTGCTGGAAGGAATCAGGTGCATGTGCTTCTTGAAGGTGTGGTAAACTTAGAAGAAGAGAGACAGAGGATTCAAAAAGAGATAAAAAAGGCAGAAAAGGAGTTAGGAAAATTAAAGAGGAAATTGCAAAATCAGCAATTTCTTACAAAAGCACCTGATGAGATAGTTAAGAAGGTGAGAGCAGAAGCAGATGATATGGAAGAAAAGATCAAAAAACTAAATACAAATTTAGAGGCATTGGCATAATAGTATGAGCAAAAACGGATTGGCCATTGAGATAGAAAATCTCTGGTTTTCTATTGAGGGAAGGGTAATTCTTAAAGATATAAATCTTAAGATAAGAAAGGGGGATTTTTTAGGAATCATTGGCCCTAATGGTGGTGGAAAGACCACACTTTTAAAGATAATGTTGGGGCTTCTTAAACCTCAAAGGGGGATAGTTAGGATACTCGGCAATGATCCTCAAAAAGTCTCTCACAGATTAGGATATGTGCCACAGGATACTGACTTTAATCGTGGATTTCCTATCTCTGTGATGGAAATGGTATTGATGGGGAGAATGCCTCAGTCCCACTTAGGTAGAAAGTTTAAAAGAGATGACAGGTTAAAGGTAGAAAAGATACTAAAACAGACAGGGATCTGGAACCTAAGGAATATGCCTATAGGAAAGCTTTCAGGGGGGCAGAGGCAGAGGGCATTCATTGCAAGGGCCTTAGTGAGTGATCCTGAGATATTGTTTTTGGATGAGCCCACTTCCCATATAGATTTAGACTTTGAAACAGGTCTATATGAACTCCTAAATGAACTCAATAAGAGGATAACCATTGTGATAATAACTCATGATATTGGGGTAATATCCAGCTATGTAAAATCCATTGCATGTCTAAATAGAGAGCTAATATACCATTCTCATAAAGAGATAACCAAAGAGATGCTGGAGATGGCATACCGTTGCCCTGTAGAACTTGTGGCACATGGAATTCCTCACAGGGTCTTAAAGAGTCATAGAAAGGACTGATATGTGGGAAGCCCTCCATTATGAATTCCTGAGAAATGCCATATTCTGTGGTATATTGGTAGGCATTATATGTGCAGTGGTGGGAACACTTGTGGTGGTAAATAGGGTGGTGTTTTTATGTGGTGGTATCGCACATGCAGCATATGGAGGAATCGGAATAGCCATATATCTGGGAATTTCTCCATATATTGGTGCAACTATCTTTACTCTGATAATGGCCATAGTTATGGGAGTAGTAAGTCTTAAAGATAGGGAAAGATCGGATACCATAATAGGAGTGATATGGGCACTGGGTATGGCATTGGGGATCCTGTTTGTGGATCTGTCCGCTGGTTATCAAAAGGATCTTATGGCCTATCTTTTTGGAAGCATATTGAGTATATCTTTAAACGATCTCTTCTTTATATCAGTTGTAACTGCACTTATCACTCTCACTGTATCTATCTTTTATAAAGAATTTCTGGCTATGTCCTTTGATGAGGAGTTTTGCAAAGTAATAGGACTTCCTGTTACATCTTTTTATTTAATTCTTATGGTTATGATCTCCTTGTCTGTGGTAATTCTTATAAAGATGGTGGGATTGATTTTGGTTATTGCACTATTGTCTATTCCTCCTTATATATCTGAGAAGTTTACCACATCTATCTCAAAGATGATGATCTTATCTGCTATCTTAAGCATAATATTTATCTTGGTGGGCCTTTGGATATCTTACAGATTTGATATAAGTGCAAGTGCCACCATTATATTGGTTGCAGGAACAGGGTTCCTCTTAACCCTAATCCTTGAAAGATGGCATCTTCAATTTAAGTGGTAAAAAAGTTTTTGGCAAAAAGAGGCAACACAAAAGAGGCCTTATGTAGCTCAGGGGTATAATATCTCAACTCCTTTAACCTGTGTGCCCGATCATAGTTTAGATCTTTCAGAGGATCATATCTAAGGGAACAAAAGAAAAAGCCTATTATTCCACTTGGATAAGTAGGAACTAAAGTATAATAGTATCCGAGCTTATTATATATCTCCTTTGCAAAGGAGTAGACCCCTTTAATCACCCTTTCATGAAGATATATGGATTCACACTGAGTAACAGCTATTCCATCTTCCTTTAAGGCATTTTTCATATCCTCATAAAATTTACGTTGAAATAAGATCTGCCCTGGCCCTAAGGGATCGGTTGAGTCCACTATTATTACATCATATAGTGATGTGCATTTCTTTATAAACTCAGCACCATCCTCATAAAATACCTTTACCCTTTCATCATCAAAAGAAGATGCAAGGGCAGGAAGAAATCTCCTGCAGGCATCTATAACGTCTCTATCAATTTCGCAGATGTGAACTGTTTCAACCTCTGGATGTTTTATAACCTCTCTTAATGTCCCACCATCTCCCCCGCCTATGATGAGGATATTGGATGGCTTGGGATGAACAAGTAAAGGGACATGAGCAATCATCTCATGATATGCGGCTTCATCCCATTCAGTGAGCATGGTTATTCCATCAATTACGAGCATTCTGCCAAGTTTCTCTGTCTGAAGTATTACAATTTCTTGATATTTGGAACGTTTATTGTAAAGTATATCTTTTATTTTAATCCTTAGACTGATACCATGACCAAACTCAATACAATCCTGAAACCATAGATCCATTAATTGATCTTTTTTGGGATCAAAATCAACTAAGGAAATGGACATATCCTGTTTATCCTCTTTTTCTTCCATCTTTAGATCATACCCCTTACAAAATCTGAAAAAAGACTATATGAGATGATACAGGACAGGTCAATATAAAAAATGGAATGGCATAGCTTATATAGAAGCTATGCCATTTTAGAAATAGAAGACTAAAAGACTGAAGATTCATCCCATTTGGGCTTTCTCTTTTCAATAAAAGCGGTAAATCCCTCTGTAGCATTAATGCTTACCCCTGCTAAGGCCATCATCTCCTTTGCATAATGATATGCCTGCCACTCTGTCATCTCTACCTGTGCATAGAATACCTGCTTTGCCATATATATTGCATACTTACTTGCCTTGGCGATTTCCCTTGCCCATTCATATGTCATCTCATCCAGTTTTTCATCAGGAAAGACCCTATTTACTAAGTGAAATTCCTTTGCCTCATCCGCACTATAGAGATTTGCAGTCATTAGCATCTCCATACACTTTTTCTGTGGCACTGCTCTGCTGACCGCAACTGTTGGGGTAGAGCAATTGTAGGCATAGATAAGACCAGTCATTCCAAATCTTGCCTTCTCTTTCCCGGCTGTGATAAGATCACATGCAGCTGCCAGGTGACAACCACCTGCCATTGCTATTCCCTGCACCTGTGCTATAACACATTGAGGAGCGGTGCGAAGTGTCATCATCATATTGAAAGATGTCTGGAACAGCTCTCTTATCTTATGAATAGGCTGATTTAATATCTCAAGCCTATCGTGACCCGCACAAAAGACCTCTCCTGCTGCCTTTAAGATTATCACTTTGACATCACAACGTTTAGCTGCATCTTGAAGGCAGTGGATGATCTCTTCTTCAAATTCTTTTCCCAATGCATTTCTCTTCTCTGGTCTATTAAGTGTTAGAACTCCTATCTGATCTTCCTTATTCTCTTCATAAAGTATAAACTTATAGGACATATTAAGATACCTCCTTATCTATTTTTTCCATTCTTTATCCCTTAAAAGTCTCCTAAGGGCCTTTCCAGATGCAGAGCGGGGAATCTCATCTACAAACTCTACTTTCACAGGCACCTTATATGGTGCCATCTTCCCTTTACAGAACTCTCTTATCTCTTCCTCGTTTGCAGTCTCCCCTTCCTTTAGCTGGATGAATGCCTTTGGAACTTCTCCTTTTACCTCATCTGGAATTCCTACAATAACAAGGTCCTTTATCTTAGGGTGGGTTAGCATCATGTCTTCCACCTCAGACGGAAACACCTTTTCCCCACCCACATTTATCATATCCTTTTTTCTATCTACAATATATGCGTAACCGTCCTCATCAATATATGCAATATCTCCAGAGTGAAACCATCCTTCAGGATCAAATACCTCTTTGGTGGCCTCAGGCTTATTTAGATAGCCTTTTGTAACACATGTGCCCCTTATACAGAGCTCTCCCTGTCTGCCAGGGGGCAAGGTATTGCCATTTTCATCCACCACCTTAATCTCTGCATCATCCATCCCCTTTCCACACGAGCCGATTCTGGTCTCAGTATATGGGGCAGTGGTTCCTACACATGATACCTCAGTGAGACCCCAGGCCTCAGCGTATCGCCATTTGAGTCTTTCCTGGACCTGGTGTATCAGATTTTCTGGCATCTTTGTGGCAGCAGAAAGACAGAACACAACAGATGAAAGGTCTCTCTTTTCTATATCAGGCTGCTTTAAGAACAGGTTATACATTGGTGGGACGCCCTGAAACACAGTGGGTTTCAATCTCTCAATATCATCTAATGCCCTATCTGGATAGAATCTTTCAACTGTAATTACAGTCCCTCCACGGGATAGCATACCAAATGTTCCATTAATCAGTCCCCAGCAGTGGAATATGGGGGTTGCAACCATTATGGTATCATCTTCTTTAAAATGAATCTTCCCGAATTCTGTTGCATTATGCCAGATATTGAGATGAGTTGCCATAACTCCCTTAGGCCAACCAGTGGTTCCAGAGGTATACATAAGGTGACATATATCACTTCCCTTGGTAGGAGCAACCTCAAATTCAGAGCTCTCTTCCTCTATCATCTTTCTAAAGCTCTTATATCTACAAGATGGATCTTCTTCAAGAAGGATTATCTCTCTGAGAGATTTCACCCTGTCTTTTACTGATTCAACTATTGGAAGTCTCTTTTTATCGGTAAGAACCACCTTTGTCTTACAATCATTTAAGATGTATTCTACCTCTGTTTCCTGAAGCATTGCATTTACCACATTCACAATAAATCCAGCCCTTACTGTTCCAAGATATGCGATAATGAGCTCGGGGAGGCTTGGAAGGAATACAGATAGCACATCCCCCTTTTGCAACCCCAATGACCTTATACCATTTGCAGCCCTATTTATATAGTCATGGAGCTCTTTATAGGATATGAACCTATCTTCAAATATAATGGCGGTCTTATTAGGCATATGAGCTACATGCCTCTTTATAATATCTGATACATTCATCTCCTCTTCTCCTTTAAATAGAAGTTTTCCATGTATTAATGCATTAATCATACCAAGTTGATGTGGTTTTATTTTACATATAATTTTCCAAAAAGATGTCTAAGAGCCCCCTTTTATTGGTGTATTTTTGCACCAAAATCTGATATTTGGTTTAGATATACACCAAAGAGGAATGAAAACTGTAGATCTAACTCATGTTAAAGCTTGGCATAATAATTGCTCATCTTTAATTCAAAATCACTCTTAAAGGAGAAAACAGACTATGAAAGAGAGAGATCACATACCCTTAGGGGTGGGGTTTTATCCTGACTGGTTTTGGGAACACTATGGAATCTCATTTGACAAAAAATACTATTTTGATCCTGAAACCAGAATTGAGGCACGGATGGAGATAGACAGGAGGCTCTATGAAAGATTTGGTGATGTGGGTCTGGGAGATCCTAATCCAAAACCAAAACCCCTTATAACCTTTGGTATGGTGATGCTCCCAGCAGTTTTTGGCTGTGAGATTGTATATAGCAATGATGCACTGCCCTGGGCTATGCCACTAAATCTTTCAGAAGATGAGGTGATGAAGCTTGAAGTCCCTGACATATTTAACTCTTATCCAATGAAAGATATGATAAGACAGATTGAGTATCTTCAAGATAGATATGGAAAAGTAGTTGGAGATATTAATGTTACAGGGGTTCAGAATCTGGCATTAAAGATAAGAGGAGATCAACTCTATATAGACTATTTTGAAAATCCAAAGCTCTGTCATCATCTGCTTAAGATATGCACAGAGTGTATCATTCAGCTCTTTAAGTTTATATATAAGATTACAGGCACAGGTGCAATGGATGTAACCCCTATGTGTGACCCATCCATATTTGTGGTGCCAAATTGCACCATAGAACAGATAAGCCTTCAGACTTATGAGAGATATCTGCTTCAGTATGATAATATGATTGCAGATGAGTGTCATCCCTTTGGGATTCATCACTGTGGTTCTGTGGATCAGGTGCTTGATGGATACAAAAAGGTCAGACATTTAAAGTTCATTGAGGTCGGGTTTGGATCAAATGTGAGGAGAGTAAGAGAGGTATTTGGCCCTGAGGTTGCTGTAAATGCAAGGATTAATCCTGTACTTATGAAGAATGGAACCCCTCAAGAGGTGGAGGCAGAGGTTAAGAGGCTAATAGATCAAGGGCATCCGCTTCATAATTTTTCAATTGATACTGTTGGACTTACCTATGGAACCCCTGATGAAAATGTTAAAACAGCCCTTAGAACAGCAAAGGAGTATGGGAAGATAAGGAAGACCATTAAGGAAAGGGCAAAGATATACAGCTTCCCTCAGGTTAAGCATGAAAAGATCTTGAAGTGTGTGGTGAGTTCTCAAAAGCAAAAAGTGGTGATATCGTCTGAAAGTCCTTTTGTAATGATAGGGGAGAGAATTAATCCATCTGGTAGAAAAGATCTTGCAAAGGCACTTGAAAGGGGAGAGTTTGAACCTATTAAGGAGGAAGCACTTAGACAGGTTAAGGCAGGTGCCCATATAATTGATGTAAATGTGGGATTATCGGGGGGGGATGAGCCGAGCCTTATGAGAAATGCGATTGAGCAGATACAGTCCATTGTGGATGCACCATTGTGTATTGACTCAGCTCTACCTGATGCACTTGATGCAGGATTATCGGTCTATAAAGGTAAGGCAATTGTAAATTCAGTTAATGGTGAGGAAGAAAAACTGAGGGCCATTCTTCCCATTGTAAAGGCTCATGGTGCAGCAGTTATTGGCCTTACTATGGATGAAAGGGGAATTCCTAAGGAGCCAGAGGAGCGGTTTAAGATAGCAGAAAGGATCGTTGAAGAGGCTTCAAAGGCAGGTATTCCAATGGAAGATATAATAATTGATCCACTCGCTATGGCAGTTAGCGCTAATCATAAAGCCGCTATTCAGACTCTTAACACCATGGAGCTTATCAGGGACAGATTGGGAGTAAACCAGACCTTAGGGCTTTCAAACATATCCTTTGGCCTTCCAGATAGAGCCATGATAAATGCCACCTTCCTTGCAATGGCAATTTATTGTGGTCTTACCTGTGCAATAGTTGATCCTCTCTCTGAAGAGATAAGAAAGATATTACCTATCTTAGAGATGCTCATGGGAAGAGATGAATATTGTCTTAAATATATCTCCCTGTTTGAAAAGGAGAAAAAGAAAGGGATTAAGATAAAAGGATCCTTAGAGGAAAGCCTGGATCAGAAACTCAGAAGACTTAAAGACTCAATTATTGAAGGTAAGAGAAAGGAGGCAGTTGAACTTACAAAAGAGGCGATAAGCAGCGGAATAGATCCACAAGATATAATTAACAGATACCTTATTCCAGGGTTAAATGTGGTTGGGGATAGATTTGAAAAGAGAAAGATATTTATCCCTGAGATGATGATGGCTGCAAAGGCTATGCAGGCATGTATGGATATAATAAGACCAAAGATTAAGAAAGAATCTGAAAAGATATTGGGAACAGTGGTCTTGGGAACAGTGTTTGGAGATCTACATGATATTGGGAAAAATCTTGTAAGATTATTGTTAGAGACCTCTGGTTTTAAGGTCATAGATCTGGGAGAAAATGTGCTACCTGAAAAATTTGTTGAGGCAGCCCGCAGACATAATGCTGATATTGTGGGACTATCATCCCTCCTTACCACAGGAGATCCATATGTAAAGGAGACCATAGAGGCTATAAGGAAGAGTGATATTGGAAACAGAGTCAAGATAATATGTGGAGGAGCTGCTCTAACCCTTAAGTTTGTAAAGGCCTGCGGTGCCGATGAATATGCAAAGGATGCCGCAGAGGGAGTAAAAAAGAGCAAGCAACTGTTGGGAATATCAGAATAGTATATCTCATAAGTGCTTGCATACCTTAAATAAAAGGCTTAAAATCATAATTTATGGAAAACCTTAAAAGATCACAAAAAGTATTTGAAAAAAGTCTTAATTCCTTTCCCTGTGGTTTTGCTCTAACTGATCCTGATGGAAGCATAAGACTTATTAATAGAAGGGCTGAGGAGATCTTGACCATTTCAAAGGAAGAGCTGTTGGGGGAAAATATATCTTCCTTAGGAGAGGTATTTTACCAGGAACCATCTTCATCAAAGAGATTTAAGATAAGAAAGATAAAAGGGAAGGATATATTTCTCTACCGTGCGCCGGTAATGAGGCATAAGGAATTAAGAGGTGAGATATTCCTGTTTGATGAGATAAATGTCTCTGACATACTTAAAAACCTTTCCTTTACCTCATACAATGAAAAGACATTAGATTCCCTTATTGAAGGTTTCTATGATGGGATCATGTTCATAGAAGAGGGTAGAATTACCAGAGTAAATAGTAGCTTCAGTAGAATCACAGGCATTAGAGAAGAAAAGGTGTTGGGGAAGAGAGTGGATGAGATAGATGGGGAAGGCCATGTCTGCCTTCGCACCATAAAAGAGGTAGTTGCTCTTGTAAAAAGATTTGGGAAAAGCATGACCACTATGGGTGAACTACAAAACGGAAACGAGATCTATGTCACAGGAACCCCCATTAAGATAAAGGGTGAGACAAGACATATCACTATAAATATTCGTGATATTACAGAGCTAAAGATATTAAAAGAGGAAGTCTCCAGACTTATGTCCCTATATTTTTCCACACCAGAAGAGACACGAATATCCCAGCTTACAGGTGGAGAGATAATAGCTGAGAACAAAGTGATGCGGGGAATTATAGATATGATTGTAAGGCTTGCTCAGGTAGATACACTGGTTCTCTTTGAAGGTGAAAGTGGAACTGGTAAAGAGCTTTTGGCACGCCTTATACACAGACTTAGTGCCAGAAGAAAGGGCCCTTTTATACCTGTAAACTGTGGAGCCATTCCAGAAAACCTCTTTGAATCTGAACTCTTTGGCTATGCTAAGGGAGCATTTACTGGTGCGCTTAAGGAGGGTAAACCAGGGCTATTTGAACTTGCAAACAGAGGTATAATATTCTTAGATGAGATAGGAGAGCTACCTTTGCATTGTCAGGTAAAACTCCTCAAAGTCTTGGAAGACTTGGAGGTAGTAAGGGTAGGGGGGAGAACTCCTATAAAACTGGATGTGAGAATAATTGCTGCTACAAATAAAGACCTACCTCAGATGGTAAAAGAAGGTAAATTTAGGGAAGACCTTTTTTACCGCCTCTATGTGGTTCCTATTAGAATACCACCCCTTAGAGAGAGAAGAGAAGATATATTCCCTTTGGCATGGTATTTCCTTAGAAAATTCAATAAAAAATTTAATCAATCAAAGACCTTCTCCAGAGAGATAGTGCAGATCATGGAATCATATTCCTGGCCAGGAAATGTGCGAGAGCTTCAAAATGTGGTGGAAAGAATGGTTATTACAAGCGAAGAAGATATATTGATGCCAAGACACTTACCCCCAACCATATATGATGGAGGGGGGCATGAAGATGGCCTAATCCAGATAAAAGGGATTATGCCTCTGAATCAGGCAAAAGAGATATTGGAAAAGAAGCTTATTAGACAGGCCCTATCCATAAAAGGCACATCCATCAGGAAGGCTGCGCAATTACTCGTTATAGACCACTCTACTCCTGTCTCTTATACACATCTGACGCTGCCGACGAAGGCTTAGGTGTAGATCTCGGTGGTCGCCGTATCAT
>CBFDUE010000056.1:0-15650 GCA_965613025.1 uncultured bacterium | reverse complement strand
ATAAGATCCACAGTCTTTAAAAACCACTCTCTCTTTTCCCTATCATATGAGTCATCCCATAGCCCTTCCCTTTTAAGTTCCTCTTTTACATAAGGTCTAAGCTCATCTATGGGCATGTTTCTGATATAGTGTGCATTGATGCTTATGGCCTTTGGATCTGTAAAAAATTTGGGGTCACCCTTCCTGATATCAAATATGGCATTTGCCCTGGAGATCCCCTCTAAGGAAAAGGCCTCAATGAGCTCTTCTTTTGAAAATATCTGCTTTGAGTCAGGGGTTGACCAGCCCAAAAGCACCAAAAAATTTACCATCGCCCACGGCAAAAATCCGTGTTCCCTGTAAAAGCGTATGGATACAACCTCACCATGCCTTCTTTTGGATATCTTGGCCTTTTTTGGATCTAAGGTAAGAGGCATATGGGCAAATCTGGGAATAGGTGCGCCTAAGGCCCTGTATATCAGGATCTGCTTGGGCGTATTTGCAAGACCGTCTTGACCACGAATTACATGGGTGATTCCATCTCTTATATCATCCACCGCATTGGAAAGCACATAAAGGGGTTTCCCATTGGATCTAACTATCACAAAGTCTTCAATGTCATCATGCCTCTTTTCAATATGACCATATACAATATCTTCAAATACCACACTTCCCCCGTCCCTTGGAACCTTTAATCTGATGGTATAAGGGATGCCCTTTTCCTCCTTTTCCCTGATCTGTTCCTCTGTAAGCCTTCTACATGCCCCATCATATAGAAGGGTGCGTCTATGCTCTATGGCCTCCTTTCTCTTCCTTTCAAGCTCCTCTTTGGTACAAAAACACTTATATGCATGGCCACTTTCCAATAACCTCTTTGCAGCCTCTATGTGTTCTTCTATATGCTCTGATTGAAAATAGGGGCCTTCATCCCAGTCAATCCCAAGCCACTTAAGCCCCTCTATTATCTCTTTTATGGATTCCTCTGTGGATCTTTCATAATCTGTGTCTTCAATTCTAAGGATAAACTTACCCCCCATCTTTCTTGCAAAGAGCCAGTTAAATATGGCTGTCCTTGCACCTCCAATATGAAGATAGCCAGTGGGGCTGGGCGCAAACCTTACAACCACCTTTTCTGTCATAATATACAGTAACCCTCCTTAAGATCTTTCCATAGATCAGATTATCTTTTTCAAATCTTACAAATTTGATGCACCCATGATCAAGTCTTATGATCCTTGACAGAAAATCCCATAGGGTGATATTTTTCAGCCAGAATAGAGAGCTTTGAATTTTTCAAAGCTCTCAGAATAATTTAGGGAGAACCCCTGTTATGACATTTCAGGAGCTTATCTTTAAATTGGAGCATTTCTGGGCACAGCAGGGCTGCGTGATTCAACAGCCCTATGATATAGAGGTAGGAGCAGGCACATTTAACCCTGCCACACTTCTAAGAGCCTTAGGGCCTGAACCCTGGGCAGTTGCATATGTGGAGCCATCCAGAAGGCCCACTGATGGACGCTATGGAGAAAACCCCAATCGCCTGTGCCACTACTATCAATATCAGGTGCTCATAAAGCCCTCTCCATTGGAGATTCAGGAGATCTATCTTCAGAGCCTAAGACATATCGGAATTGACCCGTTGGAACACGATATCCGTTTTGTGGAGGATGATTGGGAATCACCCACTCTGGGTGCATCTGGTCTTGGATGGGAGGTCTGGCTTGATGGAATGGAGATAACCCAGTTTACCTATTTCCAGCAGGCAGGAAGCATAAGGCTTGATCCTATCTCTGTTGAGATCACATACGGACTTGAAAGAATCGCCATGTTCCTTCAAGGGAAAGACAATGTGTTTGATATAAAATGGAATGAGCATATCACATATGGAGATATTCATAAGAGAGGAGAGTGGGAGATGTCCCGCTACAATTTTGAACTTGCAGATGTGGACATGCTATTTGAGATGTTTGAGATGTGTGAAAGGGAGTCTCTGAGGATCTGCAAAGAGGGGCTTGTGCTCCCTGCATATGACTACTGTCTTAAATGTTCACACATATTTAATGTGCTGGAAGCCCGTGGTGCCATAAGTGTGGCTCAGAGAAACAGCTATATTGAAAGAATAAGAGAGATGGCACGGCTTATCTCTAAAAAATATCTAAAGCAGAGAGAAGAGATGGGCTTCCCCCTCTTAAATAATTCAGAAAGGAGTATTTGAGATTGCCAGAGCTATTATTGGAGATAGGCACAGAGGAGATACCCTCAGGCTATCTAAACGATGCCATTTCAGCATCTAAGGAGATCTTTAAAAAGAGACTTGAAGAGGAAAGGATTGAGATAAGGGCAGAGATCCTTTCCTTTGGAACATGTAGAAGATTGACACTCATATTTAAGGATATAGCAGATAGACAGAGTGATATGGTAAAAGAGGTTATTGGCCCTCCAAAGAGGATAGCATTTGAAAGCGATGGATCTCCTACAAAGGCGGCAATCGGCTTTGCAAAAAAGTTTAATGTATCTGTTGAAGAGCTATCCATAGTGGAGACCGATAAAGGGGAATATCTGGCAGTAAGAGATACAGTAAGAGGTAAGGCCACTTCAGAAGTCTTAAAAGAGCTTATACCCAAGTGTATATCTCAGATCCCCTGGCCCAAGAGTATGCGCTGGGCAGATCTGAATTTTTCCTTTGTAAGACCCATTCACTGGATATTGGCACTATTTGATGGAAAGCCAATTCCATTTGAAATAGCCGGTATAAAGAGTGGGAATCTATCAAGAGGGCATAGATTTATGAGCCCAGATACCTTCACTGTAAATAACTCCACTCAGTATATGAAAGAGTTAATGGATAGATTCGTTATTGTAGATCCCCTCAAAAGAAAAGAGCTTGTAAAGGCACAGATAGAAGATGCTGCATCAAGTGTTTCAGGTTTTGCCATCCTTGATGAAGACCTGCTTGATACAGTAACAAATATGGTTGAGTATCCATTTGCACTCTGTGGCTCATTTGAAAGGGAATTCTTAGAGCTTCCAGAGCCTGTGCTCATAACCACCATGAAGCACCATCAGAGATACTTTGCACTCAGAGATAAGGAGCAGAAGCTGATCCCTTACTTTATAGCTGTTAACAACACCAGAGCAAGGGATATGGAGCTTGTAAGAAAAGGACATGAAAGGGTCTTAAGGGCAAGGCTAAAGGATGCAAGGTTCTTCTTAGAGGAGGATCTTAAGACACCCCTTAAGGATAGACTTGAAGAGCTAAAAGGGGTGGTATATCATGCAAGGCTTGGCACATCTTATGAAAAAGTAAAGAGATTTACTGAGCTTGCAAGATTTCTTGCAAAAAAACTGCTTCCTTCCCAATTGGAGGAGATAGAGCTTGTCTGCAAACTCTCCAAATGTGACCTTGTAACAGAGATGGTATCCGAATTCCCTGAACTACAAGGGATTGTGGGAAAGGAATATGCCAAGATAGAGGGTTACCCTGAAAGCATATCCCATGCCATATATGAACACTATCTTCCCATAAAGGCTGGAGGGGAGCTTCCATCATCTGAAATTGCAGCCATTGTGGGGGTATCAGACAGGATGGATACCATCTCAGGCTTTTTTGCAATAGGTGAAGAGCCCACTGGCACCGCTGATCCGTATGCCCTTAGAAGGCATGCAATTGCGATCTTAAGGATATGGGAAGACAGAGGATGGGACATCCCCATAGGTGAGCTTATAGATAGATCCATTGAACTCATTGGCAAAAAGATAGATATAGATTCTTCTGAGCTCAAAGACAGAATAGTTCTCTTTTTTAAAGAGCGATTAAAGAATATGCTTATAAGTGAAGGATATGAGTCAGAGCTTGTTGATTCTGTCTTGGGTGTAGGATTTGAGAAGATCCCTACCCTAAGAGTCAGGTTAGATGCAGTGGATCAATTTAAGAGGGATTCGGATCTGTTTAAACAGCTGGTTCTTACATTTAAAAGGGTCTCAAATATTTTAAAGAATAGGGAAAAGAAAAGAGATGTGGATACTTCACTATTTAAAGAACCTGCGGAAAAAGAGCTATTCAATGTCTTTTGTAAAGAGAGGGAGATAATCTTACAATACATATCAAAAAATAGCTTTTCTTTGGCAATAAGTGAATTATTGAAGCTAAAAGCTCCCATAGACAGACTCTTTGATGATGTGGAGATACTTTCAAAGGATGAGATACTCAGAGAGAACAGGGTTTCAATGTTACATGATATAAGAGAGCTGTTCTTAGAGATAGCAGATTTTTCAAGATTTTCTATCTAATCCCTCTTCTTTGCCAGGAGATAGAGTCTGCCGTGGTATCTTAGATGCCCTGCACTGAGCTCTGCATATCTTCCAGAACCCCAAAATATATCAGCTCTGCCTGGCCCTCTAATTGCACCGCCACTGTCTTGAACCAGCATAAATCCACTAAAAGGCTCCCACTTAGATATCTTTCCTCCTGAGCCAATTACAGGTCTTATGCATCTAACAAAGCAAAGCGCTGCCTTTGGAAAGAGTGACTGATCCAGTGCAATGGATCTCATAGCTGTTAAGGGGATTCCCAGATTACCCAAAGGCCCCTCCTTAACAATTCTAAAAAACACATAAGAAGGATTAAAATTTAATACCTCATCCATTAGCTCAGGATGAGTATTTAAAAATTTTCTGATACTCTGCATGGAGACCTGCTCTATATCCATGTAGCCTTTTTCTACAAGATATCTGCCTATGGATCTGTATGGCCTTCCATTGGAGGAGGCATAGCCCACATGAACTGCCCTTCCGTCAGGAAGCACAATTCTTCCAGAACCCTGGATATGCAAAAAAAAGACATCCAAAGGGTCTTTCAGGTATAAGAGCTCATATCCTCTTCCCCCTAATATCCTTTTCACATCAATATCATATCTTGTAAAATAGGGAATTACTTCCTTTCCTTTAAGCCTTCCCACAATCCTCTTTCCCTTTAGTGAAGGATCAAACTGGGAGAGATCCACCTTAATAAGATCCTCAGGGGTGGTATAGATTGGATATCTATAGATCTGGTCTTTAAAAAGGCTTCCCTTATAGATGGGTTCAAAGTAACCTGTAAAGAGGACTCTTCCGCTCTCTTCAACCCCTTTTGCCATATATATGTTAAAATGCTCCTTGATAAATTTGTCCAGATCCTTCCCCCCTCTATCTTTTAAATATTTCAACAACATCTCCTGGCCTTTTATAATCTCATCTACTTTGTATCGGTCTTTTCCATAGATAAAACTGGTATCAGGTGAAAGCCTTTGTAGATATTTAATATTCTTTCTAAGGGCACATATTAGGCTTTTAAGATCCATATCATCCTTGAAACTGGGAAGAAAAAACCTCACCTTCCTTAAGGCATCCTGAGGCCTAAGCCTCACCCTATAGCATGGTGGATAACAGGAATAGCTTATGAATATGATGAGGATTAGAAAAAGATATAAAAAAGATGGCCAACCTATTCTATTTAGTAAATTTTTCAATCTCACCCGGTTTGAATATATCTGAAAGGGGAATGGTAAATCCCACCTCTGGCTGATAACGCATATAGGTGGGAATGGGGTATCTGACACCCTTTTTATGGGTCTTTTCAAGACCTATTACCACCTCTTCCAATCTCTCCCCATATATGGCCATAACCATCTCAAAGTCCTGACACGATGCCCAGACCCTGTCACCATTTCCTGGAACCACCACCTTTGAATCCCGATCCATATATGCTCCAATAACGCCTTCTGTGCAGGATGCCGCACGTCCTGAAAAAGAGCCCCCAATAGGTCTTCCACTATGATATGTGGCTCCATGAATAAGCCTCATCATCTGCGCTGGGTTTACATAGATGAGAACCACATCAGGCTTAAAGACCGCTCTTTCAAGGGGATAATAGAGCACAACAGGGGGATAGCCCAGATCAAGCAGGCGAAAATTTGTAAATATCTCCCTTGCAGCCTTTTCATCAGCTGCATAATTCATCTCAATTAAAAAATTTATGGCACCCTGACTCTCCTTCAGCCTATCCCATCCATAGGTATGTGCTGCAATTGCACATCCCACATCTTCCTTTGCAAAGCCAACAGTCCATCCATATCGTCTTGCCATAGCAACCCCCTGACAGGGTGCCATCCTTACTCCCAGATCCCTAAGAGGTCTTCTGGCCTTAGGAGGGATCTCACCTTCATCTTTTAAAAACTTAACCCCAACAACCATTGTGGAGGGATTTATTAGCTCTTTGAGTCTTCGGGCCAAATCTTTCCACTTTTCCATGCTATTTTCCTTTACATAATTTCAAATCACTGTCAAATATTATAATATTATTGAGGATTATGGGTTATGAAAACCGGCGTATTTTTTCAGAGGAACTCAAATTCCCAAAGATAGTTGAGATACTTGCAAGGTAGTCCTAATTGCCCTGTTTTGTATGATAGACTGAAAAGATTGACTTAGATCAAGGAAAGGCCTTTCTCACTGATGTATTCTAAATTAAAAAGTTTTAGGATACATCCTATGAGATGGAACAGTGAAGCAGAGCAGGCCATTAAGAGGGTGCCCATTTTTGTCCGAAAAATGGTTCGGCGGAAAGTGGAAGAACATGCAAGGAAGATGGGGGCAGATGATGTTACCATACTTCATGTAAAAGAGGCCAAAAGACGTTTTTTATTCCAAATGGAAGATGAGGTAAGGGGCTTTAGAGTTGATGCATGCTTTGGTCAAACAGGATGCCCTAAGAGTGTTATAGAGGAAAGTGATCAGGTGATATTGAGGATTGAAGAGATCCTTAAAAAAAGAGGATTAAAGGACTTCTTAAGATCCCGTGTTAAAGGCCCCCTTAAATTTCATCATGAATTTCATGTATCCATCTCCTGTTGTCCCAATGCATGCTCTAAACCTCAGATTGTGGATTTTGGTATTATCGGAGTATCTAAACCTGTCATAGCAGAGGAGTTATGTACAGAGTGTGGGAAGTGCATGGATATCTGCCAAGAAGATGCCTTAGAGAATAAAGGGGGAATGCCAGAAATCATTGAAAGCAGATGCCTTATGTGTGGAGAATGTATCAGGCAGTGCCCTGAAGGTGCAATAATTGAGATACAAAGAGGGTTTAGGATCCTTTTGGGAGGTAAACTGGGAAGGCATCCAAGATTGGCTACACAGTTGCCTGCCATATTTAACTTTGAGCAGGTATTAATCATCTTAGAGAAGACCCTGGAGCTATTTCAGGAGCATTGTAAGCAGGGAGAGAGGCTTGGAGCTATTATGGAAAGGGTTGGACAAGATATATTTTTAAAAGAGGTTATGAAATCATTAGAATTTGACATAGGTCAATGAAGTTATGAAAAAGTTGTATAATATTATTTTAAACACTAATTAAACAAGGAGGTCTTATCATGTTTTGTTTTCAATGCCAAGAGACAGCCAAAAATCAGGGTTGCACTGTAAGAGGTGTCTGCGGAAAACCTGAAGATACTGCCAATCTTCAGGATCTACTGATCTATGTAACTAAGGGAATCTCAGTCTATGGGGAGAAGGCAAAGGAACTGGGCGCACTTGATTCCTCAGTGGGTGAGTTTGTCTGCAAGTCACTCTTTACCACTATTACAAATGTGGCATGGGACAATGAAAAGATCATTGAACTTATCAATGAGGCACTAAAGATAAGGGACGAAGTAAGAGGTAGATTTCTGTCCGCATACAGAGAAAGATATGGAAAGGATTTTTCAGATGAACTTCCCGATTGTGCAACCTGGTCATCAAGTGATAAGGCAGAGATTATTGCTAAGGCCAATTCTGATGAGGTGCGAATCACTGCAACAAAGGATGAGGATGTGCGATCCTTAAGGGAGCTTCTTGTAATTGGTTGCAAAGGGATTGCGGCATATGCACACCATGCGGCCGTGCTTGGATATGAGAAAGATGATATCTATGAGTTTCTGATGGAGGCACTCTCTTCCACCACCAAGGAGCTATCACAGGATGAGATGATAGAGATGGTGTTAAAGGCAGGAGAGGTTGCACTAAACACCATGGCTCTATTGGATGAGGCAAATACCTCCACCTACGGTCATCCAGAGATTACAGAGGTAAACATAGGGGTCAGGGATAACCCTGGGATACTTATCAGTGGCCATGACCTAAAAGATATGGAAGAGCTGTTGGAGCAGACCAAAGGCACAGGTGTGGATGTATATACTCATGGAGAGATGCTTCCGGCAAATTACTACCCTGCATTTAAAAAATATGAGCACTTTGCAGGTAACTATGGAAGCTCCTGGTGGCATCAAAACAGGGAATTTGAATCCTTCAATGGCCCAATTATTATGACAACTAACTGTCTGATACCTCTTAAGAAAGACAATACCTATCTGGAAAGGCTCTTTACAACCGATGTAGTGAACTATCCAGGTGCAAAACATATCCCTGAGAGAGCCAGGGGTGGAAGTAAAGACTTCTCTGAAGTAATTGAACTTGCAAAGAGATGTAAGCCACCCGCTCAGATTGAAACCGGAAAGATAATTGGAGGCTTTGCAAGATCACAGGTGCTTTCGCTGGCAGATAAGGTGGTGGATGCTGTAAGATCGGGAGCCATCAGGAGATTTATCGTCATGGCAGGCTGTGACGGAAGGCATAAATCCAGAGAATATTTTACAGAGGTTGCAAAGAGGCTTCCAAAGGATACAGTGATTCTTACAGCAGGTTGTGCTAAATACCGTTATAACAAGCTGGATCTGGGCGATATAGGTGGTATTCCAAGGGTATTGGATGCAGGGCAGTGTAATGACTGCTATTCACTTGCAGTAATTGCCATGAAACTTCAGGAGGCATTTGGGCTAAACCACATTAACGAACTTCCCCTCTCCTTTGATATAGGCTGGTATGAACAGAAGGCAGTAGCTGTGCTTCTGGCCCTGCTTCACTTAGGCGTTAAAGGAATAAGGCTTGGACCCACCCTTCCAGCATTCCTATCTCCCAATGTTACAAAGGTATTAGTGGAAAACTTTGACATAAAACAGATCGGTAGCGTGGAAGAAGACATTGAGGCAATGATGCAAGGAAAATAATTAAAAGAGGGGCAGAATGTTCTGCCCCTTTTATCCCTCTCCGATTTATCCCCTTATAATCTCTCTAATGGCAATGGCAATAAATACTGACCTTACCTCTGCTTCTGTTCTGGAAATGCCTTAAGAGCAGATAACTCTATCTATAAGATCTATACTAATCCAAATTACTCTAAATCTTTACTTATATACCTTACTTTTTGCTTGACGTCCTTAAAACAGGGAATAGAATATAAACGTAATTATTAATAAGCTTTTCATTCAGATGGAAGAGGGAATTTTAAGAGGGTATTTTAAAGAGAATAATAAGTCTTACCCCCCCCCCCAAGATTTTTAATATAATCAAGGAGTTAGACGCCAATGGTTCGCAATCAGAATGTAAGACTTTTGTTAGATCTAATCCCTGATAGAATCTTTCTTTTAGACAAGAAGGGCGTAATAATTGATTATCAAGGGCCTGAAAATCCCTTTTATGATATGAGTAAAGAGGAATTTATTGGTAAAAGATACAAGGATATATTACCACCAAAAATTGTAAGACAATGGGATAAAACAATTAAAAAGGCCTTTTTGACCCAAAAGATTGAAAAATGTCGTCTCCATATACCAGAAAAAGGTGAATATAAGAGATTTGAATGTAGGGTAAATCCAAAAAATATAGATTATGTCCTTGTAATACTTAGAGAAATTGAAACTGTAGATCGACCAAATATGACCTATAGAAAGAGATTAAAAAAAGAGATACTTAAAAAGAAAGTTATGTTAGAGACAGTAATGGAAGGGATTACAGAGCCCATATTAATTATAGATGAAAAATATAATATCAGAATAATAAATACCTCATGCGGTAGGTATTTAAAACTAAATACAAAAAAAAGAAAAGCGCTTGGAAAATGCTATAGTCGTATCTTTAAAAAAGGAAGGGTATGTGAAAATTGCGTTGCATCAAAAGTCATATCTGAAGGTAAGTCATATAGTATAAAAAGAAAAAGGGGAGATAGGATTGAAAATGTAATGTTTTACCCTTTATTCCTTAAAAAAGGGGAAATAGATGGAGTGATGATTTTTATAAAAGATATTACCGAGGAAGTGGAAAAAGAAAGACAGATGCTTCAGACTGATAGAATGACCACCCTTGGAACACTGGTATCCGCTGTTGCCCATGAGATAAATAATCCAAATAATTTCATTATATTAAATATACCGATCATTAAAGAGCTCTGGAAGGAAGTAATTCCCATTCTGGATAAATATCAACAAGAATATGAAGATTTTACCCTTGCAGGTATGAGTTATAGAGAGATCCGCAATGAGATACCTTCCATTATCACCTATATTGAGGAGGGATCAAAAAGGATACAAAAGATCGTTCAAAACCTTAAAGATTATGCACGCATCCCTTCTAATGAGATTGATAAAAAGGTGAATATAAACGATGTATTAAAAAATGCTATAATGCTTCTTGGAAATCAGATAAAAAAGGCCACTAAACATTTTATTGTAAATCTGAAAGAAGATATCCCCGATGTTAAAGGCAATTTTCAAAATCTTGAACAGGTATTTATTAATATTATACAGAATGCATGTCAGGCATTGACAGATCCCAATCAAAAGATTGAAGTAAACTCTTTTTATGATAAAGAGAAGAAGAATATTATTGTTAAAATTAAAGATGAAGGAATCGGAATCTCTGAAGATCTATTACCAAAGATAATGGAACCCTTCTTTACCACAAAGGCAAAAAGAGGGGGAACAGGCTTAGGGCTTTCCGTTGCAAAGAACATTGTGCAAAGGCATGCTGGTAAAATAGATGTGCAAAGTAAATACAAGGAAGGATCAACATTTAGTGTAATACTGCCTTCCTATGACGCTAAAAAGCTTAAAAAGATTCTGATTATTGACGATGATAAAGACATAAGAAATATTTTAAGATCGGCCTTTGAATCAGAAGGAGGATATAAGGTATTAGAGGCATCATCTGCAATTGAGGCAAGCTTTATCCTAAGTCAAGAGATGCCTGATTTAATAATCTTGGATATCATGATGCCTCACATTAATGGAGTTGAAGTGTGCAGACTGCTTAAAGATGAAGAGAGATTTAGGGATGTAAAGGTAATAATTATCACGGGTTATCCCACCTCAAAAGAACTTGCTCAGGTAAAAGAGATGGGCTTTAAAGAGATATTTGAAAAGCCATTGAGTATCAAAGAACTCCTTAAAAGGGTAGAGGAACTCATTAAATGAAAAAAAATCCCTTCCCATTATCCCCTGTGCTCATAGTGGATGATGAACCCCTTATGCTAAGAAGTATGGCAATGGCATTGCGTTCAGAGGGGATTAATAATCTGATTCTGTGCGAAGATGCAAGGAAAGTATTAAAAATTCTTAAAGAAAAGGATATTGGGGTAATCCTATTAGATCTCATTATGCCTTACATATCTGGTGAAGAGCTCTTAGTCCAGATAAAACAGGACTTTCCTGATATCCCTGTGATAATTATCACAGGAGTTCAAGAGGTAGAGACTGCAGTTAAATGTATGAAGGCTAAGGCCTTTGATTATATGGTAAAACCTGTTGAAAGGATGAGGCTTGTATCAGGGGTCTTAAGGGCCATAGAGATAAGGGAACTGCAGAGGGAAAACAGACTGTTAAAAGAATATATGTTAACGGGAAAGCTTAAAAATCCTGATGCATTTAAAGACATTATTACCAGAAGCAAAAAGATGATAGGAATATTTCAATATGTGGAATCGATCGCAAAGAGTCCTTATCCTGTACTAATTACAGGGGAAACAGGTGTAGGAAAAGAACTCATAGCAAGAGTTATCCATACCTTAAGTGGAAGAAAGAGATTCGTAAGTATCAATGTGGCAGGGATTGATCCCCATGTCTTTTCAGACACCCTATTTGGACATGTAAAAGGTGCATTTACAGGAGCTGATAGTGCAAGAAAAGGGCTAATTGAGCAGGCAAAAGAGGGCACCCTGCTCCTTGATGAGATTGGGGATCTTGATATGGAATCCCAGATAAAGCTATTGAGACTTATACAGGAAAAGGAATATTTCCCTTTGGGATCTGATCTTCCAAAACGCTCTTATGCAAGAATAATAGCTACAACTAACAGAAACCTATCTAAACTCCAAAAAGAGAGAGCCTTTAGAAAGGATCTATTCTATAGACTTTCAACACATCATATACATATCCCTCCATTAAGAGAGAGAAAGGAGGATATCCCATTATTATTTGAACACTTCTTAAATAAGGCCACAAAAGAGCTGAAAAGAGAAAAGATAACTTATCCAGATGAAGTTATAAGTGTATTAGAAAATTATGACTTTCCAGGAAATGTTCGTGAGCTTCAAACAATGATATATGATGCTGTAAGCAATACAGAAGGAGAGGTTCTTTCCATTTCAAGATTTAGGATAAAGATGCAAAAAGATAACGAACTTAAACAAGAGAGTAAAAGATGGATCTTAGATTTAGAAACCCTTCCCACACTGGATCAGGCAATTAAACTCTTAATTAAAGAGGCACTGAGAAGAACCAATAATAACAAATCACTGGCTGCAAGGACTCTTGGAATTTCAAGACAAAGACTTACAAGGCTCTTAGATAAATAGGTGATGGTATAAAAAAGAACAGATGTTATAAAACATTACACCCATTCTAAGATATTAATTTCTAAGTATAAAAAGACAGAGATAACATATCTAATGTATTAAAACATTACAAAGCTGAGAGCTTTGAATTTTTCAAAGCTCTCGTCTAATCTTCATAACCTTTTTAATTCTTTAAGATAAATATCTTATGGCATATTCATTGCTATTATTTATGACGAGGTGTGATACCAATAATGAAATTACTAATTGTAGAAGATGAAGTCCCCCTTCTTAAGAGCATATCTTTTGGTCTTAAAAAGAGCGGGTTTGAACCCTTAGAGGCTAAAAGCGGAGATGAAGCATGGAATCTTTTTAAAAAATACGGAGAAAAGTTAGATCTTTTACTCATTGATTATCGTCTGCCAGACATTGATGGTATTGACCTTTTAAAGAGGATAAGACAAAGAGATTCTCATATCTCTGTTATTATGATGACAGCATATGGAAGTAAAGAGATAGTGCTTGAGGCAATGAGATTAAATTGCCATGGTTTTATTGAAAAACCCTTTTCTCTCATAGAGCTTTTAACGGAAATTGAACGTATCAGATATCTAAAAGAGAAAAATAGCTCTTTAAATCAAAAAATGGCCAAAATCTTCCATAGATACAATAACTATCTTCTAAGCATTACCGGTAATTTAGAGCTTGCAAAGTTACAGATAGACAATAGAGAAAAATTGATAAAGAGACTTGAAAATTTAAGTAGCTCTGTCTCCGGTATGCTGGACTTTAATAGATCAATAATGAAAATGAAATATGAAAACAATAAGACAGAAGAATTTGATATAATAGAACTCTTAAAAGATGTTATAAACACTTTCAAAGACCTTTTATCTTATAAAGATATTCACTTAGAGACTGCATTTGAATTTGAAAAGATGAATGTGTGCGGGAATCCTGAAGAATTAAAAGAGGCTTTTAAAAACATAATAATGAATGCTATTGAGGCTATGGAAAATAGCAGAGAAAGGCGTCTAAGAATATTAACTATCCAAGGTCTCTCATACCTAAGTATATATATTAGCGATACAGGATGCGGAATAGAAAAGAATGATATGGATAAATTGTTTTTGCCATACTTTACAACAAAGAAAAAAGGAACCGGACTTGGCCTTCCTTCAGCAAAGGAGATAATAGAAAGACATAATGGAATAATAAAACTAAAGGCAAAAAAGGGGGAAGGAACAACATTTAAAATTATTTTGCCTATAAATTAAAATTTTAAGATTAGGAGGTATAGTTATGAAATTTAGTGATATGAAATTAGGATCAAAGATCATGTTTATGATCATAATGATTCTATCGCTTAATATAATATCCAACATTTTTGTGTTATTTAAGGTCATGGATACAGGAGAGGAAATTAACGGTTTAATAAGAGACGAAATTCCCATAACAGAGGCTATAACTGACCTTACTGCTTCAAGACTAAAACAGGACATATATATTGAAAGACTTATATCTGCTGCTAAGGGCATAAACAAAAATAATATAGAGGATGCAAAATCAAAAGTAAATAGATTTATAAATCAGGGAGATAAAAATATAGCTTCTGCAAAAGAACTACTTAATAATGCGGTTGTCAAATGTGGCTTGGAAGAAGAAAAACAGAAATTTAGAGATATTATTGCACTCCTTGAAAAGATTGAAAATAAAAGAGTGAAATTCAACTCCATACTTCCAAGGGCATTTGCAAATGATAAAGATGCAATAATAGAAGCGGATCTCCTAAGAGAAGATATCAATAGAGATACTGAGAGATTACTTAAAAAGGTATCAGATAGTGTTATTAATTCTGGAATATCTGCCGGCAAAAATTTTAAAAATACCTTAAAATTAATGATATTTTTTACCTTAGGAACCATTGTACTGGGTATTTTTGTAGGAATCATAATAACAAGAGGGATAACAAGGCCTGTTAAAAAGATAGTGGATATGTTAAGGGACGGATCTGAACAGGTGGCTTCTGCTTCGTCACAGGTGGCATCCTCAAGTCAACAACTTGCAGAAGGTGCCACCAAACAGGCCGCAGCAGTAGAGCAGACCTCCGCGTCTCTGGAACAGATCTCTTCTATGACAAAACAGAATGCTGATAGTGCTCAACAGGTTAACTCACTTATGAATGAAGCAAAAGGTGTTATTAAAAATGCAAATGAGTCAATGAAGAGGTTGATAGCCTCAATGGAAGAGATTAAAAAGGCAAGTGAAGAGACACAAAATATAGTAAAGACCATTGACGGAATTGCATTTCAGACAAATCTTCTTGCCTTAAATGCAGCAGTAGAGGCGGCACGAGCAGGAGAGGTAGGAGCTGGATTTGCAGTTGTTGCAGATGAGGTCAGAAATCTTGCTCTCCGAACTGCTGAGTCTGCCAAAAATACCGCCTACTTGATAGATAGCACTGTTAAGAAGATAAACGATGGTTCAGAATTTGTTGAACACACCAATGAAGCATTTACCCAGGTCTCTGAGAGTGCAAAAAAGGTGTCTGAATTGATCGAAGAGATTACTGCCGCTTCTCAAGAACAATCACAAGGGGTTGAAGAGGTCAGAAAAGCAATATCTAAGATTGACTCTGTTGTTCAGCAGACAGCAGCCAATGCAGAGGAAAGCGCTGCTGCATCTGAGGAGATGAGTGCTCAGGCAAAATCCCTTACATCAATGGTAGATGAATTAATAAAAGTTGTAGATGGAAATAGTAAAGGAATTAGGTGCGAAGACAGATCAATATCAGATGTAAAAGCTCTGACTCCGGTTAAAAAAGGGGAAAGACAATTAGGCAAAAAAATTAGTGGATCCACAGTTGAAATTAAACCAGAAGAAAAGATTATACCCTTAGAGGAAGATGATAAGGACTTTAAAGCTGTCTCTTATACACATCTGACGCTGCCGACGAAGGCTTAGGTGTAGATCTCGGTGGTCGCCGTATCAT
>CBFDUE010000055.1:0-16055 GCA_965613025.1 uncultured bacterium | reverse complement strand
TCTAAAAACTTGAAAGGCAGCTTGCATCCAATACATGTAAAATTCAGGAAGTATATTGTCATTCATGCTACGCAGTCGGTGAATATGATTTTGGTAAAGACAAACATCCAGTTCTCCTCTCCAAATAGCTGTTCTCCCGACTTCACCACCTTCACACACTAAGAGGTCTCCAGGCTTTAAACAAAATCTCATAATCTCCTCATTAGTAAAGTCCATTTTATCCAATGTACTTAAATCAACACGTCCCCAAAGTACATTCAAAGTCCTTAAAAACGGATATGGAGAAACTCCCAAGCGTCTTTTTGGAGACATGGCGACACCTTGTTGAACAATAAAAATTTCTCCCAACCTCTTTCTCTCCCACTTCTTTGCCTCTTCACTTTCGAAGACCTGACGAAGGTAGGCAGCGGGAAGGGCTTTGGCTGCTTCAAGCTGCTTTTCGCAGGCAGCCTTGGCCCGCTCTACTTCCTGCATAAGCTCCTGAATTTTGGCAACAATACGTTTTTGCTCTGGAAGAGGGGGAAGGGGGATTGGCATTTCGCTGATTTCTTTAGCATTTATGTTAACTTGCCCTATCGCTCTCCTTGATACATTTGAAATATAACTTTTTCCAATGAATGAATTTATTATGTAGTTCACAAAATCTGGGTCTGCTTCAGAGGGTTTTAAGGTTAGGCGAATTAAATATGAAGCGAAAACATATTCCCCTTGTTGTTTAAAAACTGCAGATTTTCCCACCAATTCAGCACTGTTTGTTCTATTGAATAAAATATCGCCAATGTTAAGCAAATACTTTTTTGCTTCTGACCATGGCAAATCTACAAACTTTATCTCTGAAAGATTTAATTTACCTTCCTCTATATTGCCCATTCTAACTATGGGGAGACCCTTTCTTTCTGAGTTTAATTTTTTTGAAATACCATATTGGGTATACTTCAATACCTCCCCTAACTTCACCCACCGCCAGCCCTTCTTTAGAGGTTTAAAAGTTGAAGAGTTGAAGGGTTTAAGGGATTCTCTGTTAGGCATCTTTTCCTCGGTTCAGCCCCTTAAGGAGTTCGTTTATCTCCTCAGTCATGCTTTTGATAGGTGGTTTTTTGTACTTGGTTCCTCGGTAGGGAGAGGTCTTTAGATAAGTGATAAGATTGTTCAGCATACCGCTTATGCGACGACAGGAGTCAACAAGGTTGAGATAGGTATCGTGCGAGATGTATTTTTGATCGTGAGCGATGGTAAGTTGTGCCCTGACCTCTCCACAAGATCCTTTGGCGATAAAAAGAAATTGGATGAATTCGGTGTTAGTCCCTCGCTCAAAGCCCTCAGCAATATTGGACATTATGGAGACAGAGGCACGGCGGATTTGATCAACCAGAGCGTAATCCTTTGAAAAAGGGAACTCCCTGGTTATCTCATAAATTTTATTGGTTAGTTTTCGAGCCTGCTTATAGACATTTAAATCCTCAAAACTCTCTACTCTTGAACTTTGAACTTTTGAACTCTTGAACTTTGACTCTTGAACCTTATTCTTCATGCTGCAAAGAGTCTCCTCTTGGTATCAAGGATGATATCCTTTGGATCACCCAAAACTTTTAAAGCCTCAAGACCACCTGCTTTGATCACATCAGGGGCGTTAAATACATAGGGATTTTCCAGCTCTTCAGTCCCACCCCTTTCAAACTGCTTTGCCAGAGCAAATAAGGTTTCACGTGTTTTTTGAGGAAGAGATTTCAACCAGTCAGCATGTTTGTATTGAAGGGCCAAGACCCTTTCTGAACGTGTCTTTGGGGTAATGCCATAGCCAAGCTCTGCCAGGATATCATATAGGTCATATTCCTTCTGATCCTTCAACTCTTGAAGCAATCGCAAGCCCCTTCCTTGGTCTGGAAGTCGCTCAATAAGCTCTTTTCTCTTATTTGAATCTATCCAGAAGTCCCTGAGGTCATAAATGGTTTTTACTTCATCTTTAAGGCGGGAAGCTATCATCTGGCTGTATTCCTCAATAGTTACCATAGTCAATCTGTCTCCTGACTTAGTTACCACATAGGTTCCAGCAGGATTGATATGGACATCAAATCCCTCTACACGGATTATTCGCTCTTTTCTCTTTTTCTCTGTCTTGGGTGTTTCTCTTGTAGGAGAAGGGCGAACTGAAAAGCTTTTGCCTAAGAGGCGAGTTGCATTTGTATAATCATAAACACGAAACATAAGTTTATTAGTGGGGAGGTGAATCCTTGAACCCCTTCCCATCATCTGCTGGAAGGAGATGGGGGAGCGGACATATTTAAAGAAGACCACATTACGCAATATGGGAACATCAACTCCTGTTGTTATGAGATCCACGGTGGTAGCGATAAAATGACTTCGTTCCGATCCTCTGAGATCTGCTATATATTGACTCCCCTCCACAGAAGCAGTGCACTTGAAGGCATATGGTTGAAGGCACTTTTTCCCATTTCTGGCACACCACTCAGCGTAAAGGTTGTTCATCTCTGCGGCGACAGCATCAGCATGGCTATCACGGGTGCAGAAGATCACAGTCTTTTGGTGAGGCCCACCTGTTTGAAGGAGCATCTCAAAGAGGTCATAACACATTGCTTTAACCCTGTCAGGCAGTTGAATGATATCTTCAAAAGAAGGTGCCCCATAATGTTCCCTGGCCTCTGCCACTAAAAGAGGCTTGCCAGTAATAGCATCTTTGGCTCCTAAGCGTTCAATGTCCTCCCTGTATACACCTGTAAGATCAAGGTCTATCTCTCGCCTTATAATTTCACAGGCAGGCAGATACCCATCCTCAATCCCTTGAGCCATGTCATATTCATAAGCAGGTTCGCCGAAGTATCTGAGGTTATTTGCTGTAATCTCCTCGTCTTCTTTGCGTTCTTTAGCTGTTCCACCTTCAAAATACCGAGGAGTAGCAGTAAGACCAATGTGGATGGCTTTAGGGTTTCTGCGAAGAACAAGGCTCCACTTACCCCAGGCACTTCTATGGCACTCGTCAATGATGATGTGGCTGAAATAATTTTCAGGGTAATTTTCGAGCAGAAACTTGGCATCTTCCTCTTCACCTGCGACATTGAGGGTCTGGTAGGTTGCGATCAGGATACGGGCATTTTCTGAGGGTCTTTAGAGGTTACAGCCGCTGCATCAGCACCAAAGACATTTTGGAAGGCATTAAGCCCTTGTGTGCGTAGTTCATCACGATCGCAGAGGAAAAGGGCACGGCGAAGCTGGCCAGCATCTGCGATCTTTTTGAGGAGATGAACAGCAATGAAGGTCTTTCCCGAACCTGTAGCAAGAAAAAGTAGTATCCTTTTTTCACCCTTAGCTATCTTTTCCAGGACAGCTCGGATGGCTGCATCTTGATAATAGCGTCTACTTGCCTCACCACCTGGATAAGGGGAAAGAAGGGGTTTCGCCTTCTCACTATCAAGGGTAAAACCCATACCTTTTTCATACCGCCTCCGTAACTCCTGGGGAGTGGGAAACTCATTTATGGGCTTAGGTGCGGAGGTTTTCCCTGTAAAGAAGTCATATTCCACAAATAGATATCCATTGGAAGAGTATACAAATGGAACATGATTTAAACGGGCATATCTTTTAGCCTGCTCAAGTCCTTTTGTAGGAGGATCACCGCTTCGCTTGGCTTCAATGAGGGCCACAGCTATGGGTTGGGCGTTGGCATTTACTCTAATCCTCAAAAGATAGTCAATCCTACCCCGTTCCCTCCGCCTCGGTTTCCCATCTATTATATCTATTCCTCTATCTGTCTCTTCACGACGGATTAGGTCCTCTGTCCATCCCCTCTTATGGAGAGCAGGATCGATGAGCTTCGCCCTGGTATCAGCCTCACTGAGTGCCATGGCTAATAAAATCCCTTTTTGATTTTCCAGAATAAATGGTAATTTTCGGCCTCTAACTTGTCAAACTTATTATTAAAAACTACTTAAGCATGATAGCTTATAGATCTTAAATAAGACAAGATATTTCCTTTTTTATATTGTCATTTTTATTCTTTTTGGATACTTTAAAGGTTCTTATTTTAGACCCTTAGAGAAGAGTTAAGGAGAGGATTATAAAGATGGAAAGTCCTGAATATCTGAGGATGAGTCTTGCAGCAGCACTTACCTTGGGGTTAAAAAACGGAAGCTTTTACAGAGGTGCAAGGCTCTATTGTATAAACCTTCTACTTACATATAAAAGAGGTTGCTATGCAAGGTGTGCATACTGTGGACTCTCTGGAAAGAGAAGAAGAGAATATAGAGAAAAGAGCTTTATAAGGGTTCCTTGGCCCACCTATCCTTTAGATCTGATAATAGAGAGGATGAGGGAAAGGGAGCAAAGCATTAAGAGGATATGTATAAGCATGATAACCCATGTAAAGGCAAAGGAAGATACTAAATATGTATGCTCAGTTATACATAAAAGTTTGAGTATACCAATATCACTTTTGATATCACCTACTGTGCTAAAAAAGGAAGACCTGTATGATTTTAAGCACGCAGGAGCTGATAAGATCGGTGTTGCCATAGACCTTGCCACTAAAGAGCTCTTTGATAGATTCAGAGGAAAGGGGATAGGAGGGCCTCATAGATGGGAAAGATACTGGAGCTGTTTGAAGCAGAGTATTGAGGTCTTTGGAGAGGGGAATGCAGGTGCCCATTTCATAGTGGGTTTGGGAGAGACTGAGCGAGAGATGTGCATGGCAATTCAGAGGGTAAAGGATATGGGAGGAAGCACACACCTATTTTCATTTTATCCTGAAGGGGGATCTCTTCTTGAAGATCACCCTCCCCCTCCTATGGAACAGTACAGGATGATTCAGATTGCAAGATTTTTGATTGATGAAGGTATAGCAAGGGAAGAGCAATTCAGGTATGGGGATGATGGTGAAATACTTGATTTTGGAATTGATCCAGCGCTTTTAGAAGATATAGTAAATTCTGGAAGGCCCTTTATGACAAGTGGTTGTAAGGGAAGGGATGGGCAGGTTGCATGCAACAGACCCTATGCCAATGAAAGGCCTGGGGATAATATAAGAAACTACCCCTTTCCACCTACTCCATCTGATATTCAAAGAATATGGGGACAGTTAAGGTATGTCATCAAAGGCAGAGATAAGGGAGTGCAAAGAAGGTCTCTATCTAATTGAACTTAGGCCTGAACTTAAAGGATTCAGCCAATTTTTGGGTGCCTGGCTTTATAGATACAGGGGATGGACACTGCTAATTGACCCTGGACCTGCATCAACTGTATCAGAGTTAAAAGATTCCTTAAAAGATCTTGGTATAAATAAGGTTGATCTTATTTTACTTACCCATATTCATCTTGATCATGCAGGATGTGTGGGGCATCTATCCTCTGCATTTAGAGATTCAAAGATACTCTGCCATCCAAAGGCAAGGCAGCATCTAATTGACCCGGCAAGACTCTGGAAGGGTTCTAAGCTGGTATTAAAGGAGATTGCAGATGCCTATGAGCCACCTTTAGGAGTTGAAGAAAGCAGGATAGTTACGGAGCTTCCCTCTGAGATGGAGGCCTTGATAATTGATACACCTGGGCATGCCCCCCATCATATCTCATTTAAGATCGGAGAGGTTCTATTTGTGGGTGAGGCGTTGGGAGTGCATCTTAAGATACATGGAAAAAGATATATGCGGGTAGCCACTCCTCCTCGTTTTATCTATGAGACATATAGGGATTCCATATTAAGACTTAAGGCCTTAAAAGCAGAATATGTGGCATTTGGACATTTTGGAATTTCAGAATTTAAGATCTCTCTCTTTGAAGATGCAATCTCTCAGATTGATCTATGGGTTAAGGTAATAGGAGAAAACAGAGAATTGATTGAGAAAGGCAACTATTCAGAGATGTTTAAAAGGCTTTTAGGGTCAGATCCCTATCTATATCTTTACAATAAGATGGATAGGGATACAAAAGAGAGGGAAGATTTCTTTATAAAAAACAGTATGGATGGAATATATGGATATATCAGTTCAAAAAAGGATTGAAAAAGGTGCCCTTTATATGTTTTTAAAAGGGGCGGAAAAGACAGATTTAAGGAGGGTATATGCAGATTGATATTACAAAATATAGGGATCTTGACCCAGGCCAGAGGATACTTATGGGGCCAGGCCCAAGTAATGTGCCTGAAAGGGTACTGCTTGCAATGGCCTCACCCTGTATTGGGCATCTGGATCCATACTTTTTAAAGGTAATGGATGAGACCCAAGAGCTTTTAAGGGCACTATTTAAGACCCAGAATCCCTTCACCATCCCCGTATCTGGCACAGGAAGTGCAGGTATGGAGACCTGCCTTGTAAACATGATTGAACCTGGAGATAGGGTGGTAGTGTGTATAAATGGGGTGTTTGGAACCCGAATGGCAGATATTGTAAACCGAATAGGCGGAAAGCTCATAAAGGTGGAGGCAGAATGGGGAAAGAGTATTGATCCAGAAGATGTAAGAAGGGCGTGCAGAGGAAACGGGGTAAAGCTTATAGCCGTGGTTCATGCAGAGACATCCACAGGGGTGTGTCAGGATATAAGAGCTATAAGTGAAATAGCAGATGAATCTGGAGCACTGCTCTTAGTGGATACGGTCACTTCCTTGGGAGGAATGGATGTCTCCATAGATGAATGGAAGGTGGATGTGGCATATAGTGGAACACAGAAGTGCATATCATGCCCGCCTGGGCTTTCACCTATCTCCTTTTCTCAAAGGGCTATGGAGGCATTAAATAGCAGAAAGAGCCCTGTAATTAGTTGGTATTTAGATATGGGAATGGTAAAGGACTATTGGGGGGCTCAGAGGAAATATCATCATACAGCTCCTGTAAATATGGTATTTGCATTTAGAGAGGCACTGAGAATCATATTTGAAGAGGGGCTTGAGAGACGCTTTAAAAGGCATCTCATAAATCATAGGGCATTGGTTGCAGGAGTGGAGGCAATGGGACTTAAGATGCTTGTTGACGAAAAAGAAAGGCTTCCCATGCTCAATGCCATAGTGATACCAGATGGGGTGGAGGATCTTAAGGTCAGAAAGGCACTGCTTGAGGATTTTCAGATCGAGATAGGAGGTGGCCTGGGTAAGCTTGCAGGAAAGATATGGAGGGTGGGACTTATGGGAAATACGGCTCAGAGGAGAAATGTGCTTCTGTTTCTTTCAGCACTTTTTACAATTCTTAAGGCAGAAGGGGTAGATGTAAAGGACGGAGCAATGAGAGCTGCAATGGAGGTATATGAAAGAGAGGATAATTGATGAATAGGGGAATAATTGACGAGTTAAAAAAGATTGTGGGTGCTGAATATGTATTAGATTCTTTTACAGATAGGCTCCTTTATGGATATGATGCATCTCTCAGCAGTGGAATTCCAGATGTGGTGGTTATTCCCGAAAATACAGATCAGGTATCAAAGGTGGTATCCCTCGCACATAGAGAGGGAATTGCAGTGGTTGGCAGAGGATCAGGAACAAATTTAAGCGGGGGAACAGTTCCTATTGAAGGAGGTATTGTTGTCCATTTTTCTCGTATGAATAGGATACTTGAGATAGATACTATCAATAGATCTGTTTTGGTAGAACCTGGGGTTATAACACTTGAGCTTCAAAACACTTTAAAGGCGTATGGATATACCTATGCCCCAGATCCAGCCAGTCAAAAGGTATCTACTCTGGGTGGAAATGTGGCAGAAAATGCAGGGGGGCCTCACTGCCTTAAATATGGTGTTACCACCAATCATGTGCTTGGGCTTGAAATTGTGCTTAGCGATGGAAGTGTGCTTTGGACAGGTGGTAAGTGCCAGGAGTATATGGGGTATGATCTCAAAGGGCTCCTTGTGGGAAGTGAGGGCACACTTGCTCTTATTACAAAGCTGCTGCTTAAGATAATTCCCCTTGCAGAGGCTACAAAGACATTCCTTGCCATATTTGAAAGCATTGAGGATGCAAGCAATACTGTAAGCGATATAATTTCAGAGGGTATTATACCTGCCACCTTAGAGATGATGGATAAGGTCGTAATTGAAGCGGTGGAAGGTGCAATGGGTGCAGGATATCCACTGGATGCTGAGGCGGTTTTAATAATTGAACTTGAAGGGCTAAAGGATGGGATGGAGAGGCAGTCTGAAAAGATTTTAAGAATCTGTAAGAAAAACAGGGCAAGGGAGATAAGACTTGCAAAGGATGAAAGGGAAAGGGAAAGCCTCTGGAAAGGAAGAAAGGGTGCCTTTGGGGCCATTACAAGGCTTCGTCCCAGCTATCTTGTATGTGATGGGACTGTTCCAAGGGTAAAACTCCCCGAGGTGTTAAGTCAGATACTGGATATAGGGAAGAGATATGGGCTTTTGATTGGAAACGTCTTTCATGCAGGGGATGGAAATCTACACCCCCTAATTCTGTTTGATGAAAGGGATAGTGAGGAATGTAGCAGGGTCAGGATGGCATCCAAAGAGATATTGAAAATATGTAAAGAGGCTGGGGGAACTATCAGTGGAGAGCATGGAATAGGGATAGAAAAGCTTGAGGAGATGAATCTCATCTTTTCAAAGGATGAACTTAAGGATATGAAAAAGATAAAACGTGCATTTGACCCTTCAGGAATATTTAACCCAGGGAAGGTGCTTCCAGATGGAAAGGGAAGTCTTGGTATCTGATGATACTCTGATATCTGGCCTAATGGATATTGTAAGATCCGGGAATCTTATCTACTCTGAAGAGCAGTTAAGAGAATACTCAGTTGATGGATTAGTTCCTGAAGTGGTGCTTTATCCAGAAGATGAGGATGAATTATCTTCTATTATCTCTTTTGCAAAAGAAAATCATCTCTATATCATCCCACGAGGTGGGGGCTCAAAGCTACATATTGGAAATGTCCCTACTGGGCTTGATATGGTAATCTGCACAGAGGGATTTAACAGAATCATAGACCTGGATTCCAAAAACCTCACCCTCATTGTGCAGTCTGGTGCACGTATTTGGGATGTCCAAGATGTTCTTAGCTCAGAAGGGCTTATGATACCTGTATCTCCTCCTCATATAAAGAGATGCACTCTGGGAGGGATGCTTTCCTCTAACTCCAATGGATATAACAGACTTTCAAATGGAAGTATCAGGGATATGGTATTGGGTATAAGGTATGTGGGGGCCGATGCAAAGGTTAAGGGATTTGGTGCAAAGACAGTGAAGAATGTCTCTGGCTATGATATGCCCAAACTCTTTATCGGATCCTTTGGAACATTGGGAGTCATTACCGGATGCATTATCAGGCTTATTCCACTTAAAGAAGCAGGCAATACCATAATATTACCTATGAAAGATATACCCTGTATTGAAGGCTTTTTAAAGGAGATCCTAAATAGGGGGCTTATTCCAACAGGTATTGAGCTCTTAGACCAAAATCTATGCTCCTTTTTAAATAAGATACCCCTTCAACACAATATCCCTTATTATCTTGCAATTGCAATAGAAGGGCTCAGGGAGGAGGTTGAAAGGCTTAAAAGGGAGGTTAAAGATATCTTTATAAAAATATCTAAAGGAGAGTTGATAATTATTGATGGTGATGAACATAAGGATTTCTGGATTGCCTATAGTGAAATTGAAGATAGACTTTTATCAGATCCAAAAGAGATCTTTACCATAAAGCTCTGTTTTTTAACTTCAGACCTTACCTTAGTGCTTAATCATATTCTAAACTTGAAATACAAAGACGCACTACTTCAATCTTCTCCTCTAAATGGCATCATGAAATTACATATTCCAGCTGGATCAAATGATAAAAACAAAATCTTAAATATTGATAATATACTCTCTTCGCTTTCAGGTGATATCATTTTTGAAAGGCTTCCTCTGGAATTAAAAAAAGGGCTTAATATTTGGCGGCACAGAAGAGAAGATATAAGGATAATGAAAAGGATCAAGGAGTTCTTTGATCCTCAAGATATCTTTTCACCAGGAAGGTTAGTGTGAATATAGAAAAGCTTCGTAAGATATCCTATGATGAGGTTTCAAAGTGTAATAGGTGTGGATTCTGCCTTCCCCATTGTCCCATATATAAGATAAAGGGGGTTGAGTCTGCATCTCCAAGGGGAAGAAATGCCATTGTAAAGGCTGTAATTGAAGGCAGACTTCATCTTAGCAGTGATATGGAAAAGAGCATATTTAGCTGCCTTGGATGCGGAGCTTGTAAGATCGCATGCTTTCCTTCAATTGATACTAAACAGCTTGTCTTCAATCAGAGGGCGGTGTTAAAGAGCAATGGAATTGCCCCTATGGGGGCAAAAAAGATCTTAGAAAATCTTATGGAAGAGCATAATATCCTTGGTGAGCCTAATGAGGAGAGGATAGAGTGGAAGGACACCCTGAAAGATCAGCTCTCAGAGGCGGTCTTTAAGGAAAAGGCAGAGACGGTATATTTCGTTGGATGTGTATCTTCATTTTATCCACGTGTTCAAAATATTCCTCTAACCTTTTCCAAAATACTTCTCTATGCTGAAGTAGATTTTACCATACTTGGAGGAAATGAGTGGTGTTGCGGTTACCCACTCTTAGGTTCGGGAGATCCTGAATCCATAAAAGATATTATTGAACACAATATGGATAGAATCCGAAAGACTGGGGCCAAAAGGGTAGTATTTACTTGCCCTTCCTGTTACAGCATATGGAAGGCCATCTATCCGGATGAATTTCAACTCCTAAGTGCCTCTGAACTTATCTTTTCACTCATCAAAGACGGAAAGCTTAAGACAGGAAATATGGATTTAAGAGTCACCTATCACGATCCATGTGATCTGGGAAGGGGGCTTGGAATATATGAAGAGCCGAGGGAGGTGCTTAAAAGTGTTAAAGGGTTGGATCTTGTTGAGATGAAAAACTCACATCAATTGAGCATATGCTGTGGGGGGGGAGGGAATATTGAAGCAATAGATCCTGAACTCTCCTCTAAGGTCACCTCACTTAAGTTTCAGGATATAAAAGAGACAGATGCACAAATGATTATAACTGCATGTCAGCAGTGTATTCGCACTATGGATCGCTATATAAAGAAAAATAGGCTTTCAATAGTAGTAAAGGATATAACAGAACTTGTTGCCCTATCTATGAATATACATTAAATTGCCCTTTGGTATCTCAATAAGACATTAACTTATCACCTCTTCTATGGCCCTGTGAATAAGCCTACCTTGTGGACAAACTGTCCCTTCAACTGGATTGTAAAATAAGATATTCTCTTCAATTAAAAATTTTAAAACCTTACTCTCTACTTCTGTATGCTTCACCTTATCTCTTCTTTTAAAAATCCCTAAAGTCTTATCTAAATCTTCAATTGAAGGCCCCTCCTTTTCACCATCCTTAATTAACTTAAGCATCCAGCTAAGTCTTCCTGCCTCATCCTTAAGCATATTCCTAAGACCTTCTTCTTCACTATACCCCTGCTTCTTCTCTTCATATAGCCTCACCATATCACCCACCTTACCACCTATCCAATCCCATACAAGCTCCTTGTCATTAAAACCAAACCCATCATATAACTTAAAGGCCTCATCCTTTGGTAGATCATCCACCAATATATATTTAGCCCTCCCTTCAAGCCTGGCATTACTGTATATATCTTCAATAAATAGGCAATCACTGGTTGAACAAAGTGAATGGCATAAATGGGTCTCCTTTGTCATCCCTACTAAAAAATTAAAAAGATCATGTAAAATAGGACCATTCTTTTTTATCTCCTTTAACATCTGCAGCTCATCTAATACCAATATCGGCCTCTTACCAACTCCATTAAGCCTCCTCATCACTTCCTCTAAATATTTGAAACAGTCCATCTCCCCTTCTTCACCTCTTATAAATACCTTAAACACTTCCTTCGGAATAGGTATAGTATAGTTTATCTTTTTAGCTACCTTCTCCAAAAATTCTATCCCTCCTAACATTAAATCACTCTTTTCTTTAACCTTCTCCCATATCCCTTGATATTTAACAGTAAAAAGTGCCCTAATAAAATCTTCATATCTCCGTGTTTCTAATCTCCTAAAATTTATATAAAATACCCTAAACTCCTCTGGTAATTCCTCTAATACCTTCATAAGTAGGGCTGTCTTTCCACTGTTTATAGGGCCATATACAAAATAGAGCAGATTGGGATCCCCACTTAACACAGCCTTCATACGGCTTATATCATCCTCTCGATTATAAAATACCATATTCACTCCTTTTTTACACTTACGAAGTGGACACTTCGTAAGTGGACACTTGCGAAGTGGAAAAGAAAGGCTGCTAGATAGAAATTCATAACTTTCACTAAGTTATCACATCTTCTATGGCCCTGTGAATAAGCCTGCCTTGTGGACAAACTGTCCCTTCAACTGGATTGTAAAATAAGATATTCTCTTGCACTAACTCAAATAACACAGGCTCTTCCATCTCATCTGCCTTTATCTTATATCCACTCTTAAATATACCTAATCCTGCCCTTATATCCTCCTCCTTCACCTCCACTTCCTTGCCTTTTATAGCCACTTTAGCACCTGTATACCTTAAAAGCCTAAGATACATCCCAAGCCTTCCCACCTCATCTTTGAGCATATTCCTAAGACCTTCCTCTTCACTATAACCCTGCTTCTTCTCTTCATATAACCTCACCATATCCCCAACTTTTCCACCTATCCAATCCCATACAAGCCCTTTGTCATTAAAACCAAACCCTTCATATAACTTATAGGCATCATCCTTTGGTAGATCATCCACCAAAATATATTTAGCTCTCCCTTCAAGCCTGGCATTGCTATATATATCTTCAATAAATAGACAATCACTCGTTGAACAAAGTGAATGACATAAATGGGTCTCTTTTGTCATCCTGACTAAAAAATTAAATAACCTTCCTATCACTGGTCTTCCTGTTGCATTTAGTATGTCCTTTATGCTCTGAAGCTCATCAAAAATTAGCACTGGCCTTAACCCCACTTCTACCATCTCCTCAAACATCTCCTCCATATACCGAAACACATCATCTGCCTTCTTTGAATCCATAAATAGATAATCAAATATCCTCTCTGGGATCGGTATCCCCTTTAGCTTGCCTAAGGCCTTAAACCCTTCCTTTATCAGATCCTTTGTAAATTCCTTGACATTATCCCTACTATCTCCCCTGCTCACCTTAAATAGGACCTGTAAAAAATCCTCAATTCTTTCTACATCCCGCCCCCTAAAATTTATGTAAAATACTTTGTACTCCTCTCCTAACTCCTCCAATACCTTCATAAGTAAGGCTGTCTTCCCACTGTTTATGGGACCATATACAAAATAGAGCAGATTGGGATCCCCACTTAACACAGCCTTCATACGCCTAATATCTTTTTCCCGATTATAAAATGGCATCCATATTCCTCCAATTAAACCTTTATTTTCACTTCAGAAGTGAATACTTTCGAAGTGAAGATCATTCAAGAATCAAGTGTTTTATTTCAGAAAGATGTCTTTGATAATCTTTACGAGTGCTTACAAATTTTTTATAATTTTGGGGATCCATTTTAATATATGGTGAAATATTGCATATCTTATCTCCAGCTCTATTTATATATTCATGGTATGACGAGTATGGCCAGTTTTCAGGTGTTTCCGTAATATTATCTGATACAGGATTTAAATGAATATATCTCGTAAGATGAAGTAGATATTCATCATTTTCTATTATCACACTACCGAATCTCCCCTGCCATAGAGGGCCTTTTCTCTTATTTTTAGTGTTAAAATAACGGGTATAACTATCCAGAATATTCTTCATATATGTAGATATCCCCTTATCTTTCAACTGCTTAAGTATTAAATGAATGTGCGTGGGCATTAGACAGTATGCTATTATTTCTACAAGATGATCCTTATCTTGAAAATATTTATGAAAAGTAACATCTTTCTCTATCATCCTGAGATAAATTGATAGCTTAATAGGAGGATTGGCATATCTATAAAATTTGATTGCCTCTCTCATTCTGGCATAGTCTTCATCGGATCTAAAGATCCTATATCCTGCAATACTCTTTGTAAATATATGATATATATTGCCATTTACCAAAGCAGGATTTCTCATTATTCCCTCTTCTACCTATCAAATAAATTAACTTTATTCCACTTGCGAAGTGGACACTTCGTAAGTGGACACTTGCGAAGTGGATAATAGGGTTATTTTTGGGTGGCATTTATCAGGGATTTTAGGGTTTTTAAAAAGGGAATCCTGTGGGTTTTAAACTCTATAATGCTTTTGTAGAGAAATACATATAGAGTGCAGAAACATAAAAATAGAAAGATCAGGAAAGGAGTGTTTTTATGAAAAAGTAAAGCTATAAAATTAAATGGAAGCACCAGGATCCACAAATACGGAGCTGTTAGATGATTTTCTTTTGAAACCCTTTTATAAATAATGGAATGGAGGTGAAAGCTATCAGCATAAAGTGGTGAATATCCTCTGCTGAAAATTCTTCTATACATTGAAAATAATACCTCAAATATGGGATATGAAAGCACACATACCGGAAACCAGGGTGAAATCTGAGGATTTCTATTAACAAATAGAATGGAAATTATCACAAACATAAAACCTATGAAATAGGCACCTCCATCTCCTAAAAATATCTTTCCCTTTGGCCAGTTCCAAACAAAAAACCCTTATTTCATTTTTCTCATAAATCCTTAATCCCTCAATCCCTCAAACGATGTTACTCAACGTCCTCCATTTCGTCCCTCCCAAAGGGAAGCATCAATAAGCTCACAAGTTACCAACGTCCCTTATTCCTTGACTACATTTTTTCCCTCATGGACTCCTTAAAACTTCATCGTGATTGCCCGCCACTCTCAAAAATATAGTATCCTCAATAATCTCAAAAGTAAGCCGATGATGCATATCTATCCTTGCTTCCCAAATCCCTTCTCTACCTTTTATCTTTTTAGTATGCAGCGATGGGTGTTTGAAGTCTTCCGAAAGAAGCGCAATTTGCTTGTCCACTTTCCTTTGAACATTTTCTGGCAAACTGCGATAAGACTTCAGAAATCTTTTATAAGCTTTTATTTTCATCCTTTAAGCTCTCTGAGAAGGCCTTCTACAGTTCCATTTCCAATAATACTGCCCGTTTCCTTATCTTTATCCGCTTCTCTCTCCATATCCTGCCACTTTTTTGTCCAGAAGTAAGCCTGGGAAGGATCAATAACCTCCTTAACCTTAATAAAATAGACAAAATCCAAAACCTCCTTTATTTTCTCAGGTGAAAGTTCCTCTATTTCCCTTAAAAGGTCTTTTTTGTACTGTGTTGCCAATGTCTCCATAAAGTTTCACCCCCCCTTTCACTAAAATAAAAATATAGCATTATTACACCGGCAAGTCAGGAAAGCCCAATTGCAGCTGGATTGAGAAAAGGCCCTGGTCCATTCCTACCTACAAAGTGGAAGAAATGGGCCCCTTCAACTAAAAATGTCAAATGTGAAGACCCGACCCTCAGCTTTTAAATAATTCAAAAATCAAGACCTGACCCACCACCTGCATAACTTGAAATTAACCCCCTATCACCTCCCTAATAGCCCCTAACAAAAGCCTACCTTGTGGCCTAATTGTCCCTTCTACAGGATTGTAAAACAAAATGTTTTCCTGTATCAGAAATCTCCTAAGTCCTCTTTTTACTTCTCCTACATCGCATATTTCATTGCGCTTAAAGAACTTTAAGGCCCTTTTCAATTCATCGATGTCTATCTCCCCTCTCTCGCCCTCTTCAACTGATTCAAGTAGGTCCTTAAGTCTCCCCACCTCATCCTTAAGCATATTCCTAAGACCTTCCTCTTCACTATACCCTTGTTTCTTTTTCTCATATAGCCTGATCATATCTCCGACTTTGCCACCAATCCACTCCCATATGAGCCCTTTGTCTTCAAATCCAAATCCATCATATAACTCATATGCCTCATCCTTAGGTAGATCATTCACCAGTATATACTCCTGTCTCTTATACACATCTGACGCTGCCGACGAAGGCTTAGGTGTAGATATCGGTGGTCGCCGTATCATTAAAAA
>CBFDUE010000054.1:0-16720 GCA_965613025.1 uncultured bacterium | reverse complement strand
AGTTAATTTTTGGGGGTCTGGTCTCCGACCCAGAGGGTCATCCGACCCGGAGGGGGGTGTAACCCCCAGTGTAAAAAAGGGTTATGCAAAGCTTTCCGGTTAGAGGAGAGATGGCAAAAAAAGACGGAATATTTTTGTCAATAAAAGTTAGGGCTGGAGCCTCAAAGAATGAATTGATAATGGACGGAGAAAGGATTCTTGTCAAAATAAAGGAGCCTGCCCAAAAGAATAGGGCCAATAAGGAGCTTCTGAAATTCTTAAAAAAGAGATTAAACCATAAAGAGATTGAGATAGTTAGAGGTCATAGATCACCCAATAAACTAATCTATCTCTATGGAATAGATAAAAAAAGATTAATGGAAAGACTCAGCTCATAAATTGAGAGCTTTGAATTTTTCAAAGCTCTCAGAAAAAAGCTGTAATTATGGGCTATTTTAAGTAAATCTTTGGGGATCTGGGGATGTAACCCCCAGTGTAAAAAAGGGTTATGCAAAGCTTTCAAATTGGATGTTATAGAGTTGTCTAAATCTTCCACCCTTTTGGAGCAATTCATCCATATTGCCACTTTCTACAATCCTTCCCTCTTCAAGCACAAATATTATATCTGCTCCTTTTATAGTGCTAAGTCTATGCGCAACCACCAATATGGTAATCTTACCTTTGAGAGATTCTATTGTCTCCTGTATCATTCTCTCACTCTCACTGTCTAAGGCAGATGCTGCCTCATCCAGAAGAAGAATTGAGGGATTGACCATCAATGCCCTTGCAAGGGCAATTCTCTGCTTTTGCCCACCAGACAGCAGAGTGCCCCTATCCCCTACTATGGTCTCATATCCCTTAGGCTGATCCAAAATGAATCCATGTGCATATGCCATCTTTGCGGCCTTTTCAATATCTTTCATATCAAAATCAAATGTGCCAAATCCGATATTATTGGCAATGGTATCATGAAATAGGAGAACATCCTGACTCACTAATCCAATCTGTCTTCTAAGGGACTGCAATGTCACATCTCGGATATCCACCCCATCTATCCTGATACTTCCAGAGGTAACATCATAAAAGCGGGGAATAAGGCTAAGCAGAGTGCTTTTTCCGGATCCGGTAGATCCCACAAATGCGGCCATCTCACCAGCCCTGATCTTAAAAGAGATTCCCTTTAAAACTTCTTCCTTCCCATTATAAGAGAAGGATACATTTATAAACTCAATACTCTCCCTGTGCCTGCCAATGGGTTTGGCATTGGGATGATCTCTTATCTCAGTAGGGGTATTTAAGATATTGAAAACCCTCTCTGTTGCTCCATGAAGGGTCTTGATTTCACTATTGAGTCTTGCAAGGTTTTTAAAAGGGGAGTAGACCTGAGAAAAGGCATATACCATGGATATCAACTCACCTAAGGTATGGTGAAAATAGGACTTCCCCAATATGAAAACCCCAGGGATTATAAGAAATACCGTGCTATCCATAAAAGGACCGATCCCTAAGAACCACCTATTCCAATGCATCACCCTCCTATATAGCTCATGGGCCTTCTCCTTAAAATTATCTGATACCTTCCTTTCCATACAAAAACCCTGAATTATCCTAAGACACAGGATTGCCTCCTGATACATGGAGGTCAACTGGGAGGTAACTTCTTGAACCATTCTACTGTGTTTTTTTACCTTTCTTCCAAAAAGTCTTATAAAAAAGGAGATCATTGGAGCAGTAATTATGACAATAAGGGTGATAATCCAGTTCATAAACAGGAGATATACCAAAAATACCAATGCCATAATGGGATATTGAACTAATCCGATTATGATATTGGCGATTCTCTCTTGCATTACAGTGATATCTGCAGTGGCCCTTGAGATCAGCTCACCTATCTTCTGCCTGTGATAAAAAGAGTGAGAAAGGGATAGAAACTTATTGAAGAGATCTTCTCTGAGTCTCATAATAGCCCTATTGGAGAATGCAGCCCCACATAGTTGCCCCAGATAGGTAAATCCAGCGCGAAAAAGCACTGATAAGAAGGCAATAATTGTAATAATAATTAAAAGGAGATTTGGAGATATGTTATCTACAATAGTCTTTTGGCTTTTGGATATGGAAATCCCATCTTCAAGGCTTAGCTCAATCCACGGTATCTTCCAGCTTACCTTATCTTCATCACTTATCATCCCTTTATCTATAAAGGGCTTTAATAGATAGGCAGGGACTACCACTGATACAGATGCAAATGCAGTAAGAAGTATGGACAAAAATATAAGGCCTTTATAGGCCTTAATGTAACGATAGATATCTTTTCCTAATATCCTTTCTATCATTTAAAAATATCAGAGCACTCCGATCATCCTTGCAATAATAATCCTCTGCACTTCGCTGGTCCCTTCACCTATCTCCAGGAGTTTTTGATCTCTGTAAAATCTCTCAACATCATACTCTTTCATCAGGCCATATCCACCGTGCAGTTGCACGGCATGATTTGCACATCTGTACATAACCTCCGAGCAATAGAGCTTTGCCATTGATGCCTCTTTTGTAAAGGGCTTATTATTGTCGGCAAGCCAACAAGCCTTATATAAAAGAAGCCTCGCACACTCTATCTCCAGTGCCATATCTGCAAGTTTAAATGCATTTACCTGAAAGGAGCCTATGGGCTTTCCAAATTGAACCCTCTCTTTACTGTATCTAAGTGCCATCTCAAAACATCCCTGTGCCCCACCCAGACCCATTGCTGCAATGGATAGCCTACCCCTGTCTAATGTCTGCATCATCTGGCGAAAACCTCTTCCTCTCTCTCCCAATAGATTTTCATAAGGGACAGAACAATCGTCAAAATAGAGTTCACTTGTATTTGATGCCCTCCACATCATCTTTCCATGCATCTCTTTTGCTGTATATCCAGGGGTGCCAGTTTCAACCAGGATACAAGATAGCTCTGGCCTTCCGTCATCTCTTGTGCCTGTACGACATAGCACTGTGACCCCTCTGCTTATCTTGGTGGATGCATTGGTTATAAATATCTTGCTTCCATTGATTATCCATCTATCACCCCTAAGTTCTGCGGTAGTATGGGTATTTGCAGCATCAGATCCTGCATTGGGTTCGGTGAGGCCAAAACCCCAAAGAGCCCTTCCTGCACAAAGATCCGGAAGATATCTCTGCTTCTGCTGCTCATTTCCAAAATAGTATATGGGGCCAATCCCTAAGGAATTACCCGCAGCAACTGTAGCGGCATGAGATCCGTCTACCCTTGCAATCTCTTCTGTGGCAATAATATATGAAAGATAGTCAAGCCCCTGTCCCCCATATTCCTCAGTTACCACCATACCAAATAGACCCATACCAGCCATCTTTTCCATGGTCTCATAGGAGAATTCCTCTCTCTCATCCAGCTCCTTGGCTACTGGTTTAATCTCCTTTTCAGCAAATTGCCGAACAGTATTTCTTAATATCTCATGTTCCATAGAAAGTGAGAAATCCATTTGAACTCCTTATAAAGAATCTTTTATTATGTTTTGAGGATACTTATAGGAATCAGCCAAGGAGATGTCAATCATAAAGATGAAAGATGGTAAGGTCATAATAAGGGATGTGACACTGAGAGAATTTGGTCAAAATGTGTCTGCAGGATATCTTCATATATTCAATCCCAAAATAAGAGTAGAGATAGCAAAGAGACTGCTTCAGGCAGGCATAAAAGAGATAGAGCTCTTTTCTTGCATAAATCCCAAAATTGCTCCTGCAATGGCTGAAGGGGAACTTAAAGAGATTGTAAATCTCTTAGGAAGGGTAGAGGATGCCCGCATAATAGTATTGGTTCCAAATTGGAGAGGATATGAGACCTTTTTAAGATTAGACCTTGGCCCTGAAGGATATAACTATACTCTGGGCCTCTTCTTCTCTGCTGTGGAAGAACATAACAGGCTAAATCTGGGATGGAGTATTGAAGATACGCTCAAGGAGTATCAAAGGATAATAAAAGATGCCTGTTCAAAAGATATCAGTATCTTTGGATACATATCAGCAGTATTTGGATATATGGGAAAGGCAGGATTTTTGGAGGCAGATCTCAGAAAAGTAAACTCCTATATAGATATGTTTTTTGATATGGGAATTGAAATTGTAACCATCTCAGATCTTCAAGGGGTTGCAGATAAGATCAGAACAGAAAAGGTAATAGGAGAGATCCTAAGAGGGAGGAATGAGGAGGAGATCTTAAGAATTGCCTACCATCCTCACCATATCTCCTCCTCATTTGCAGTTGAGATGAGCATATTGGCCTATGAAATGGGGATCAGGCGTTTTGATGCCTCCATAGGAGGCACAGGTGGATGTATAACCGGTGCACCTGGTAATCAATCTACAGAGGATCTGATTCAAGGCTTCATCTCCAATAATATTCCTATTGATATAGATCTAAAGAGAATCCTATCACTTTCCCATTTTATAAGATCAGAAATCTATGAAAAGATCCCCCAGGTAGAATCAGCTCCTCTTTAATATCTCCTCTGGAAGAGTCACCTCCTGGGGCCAATCCTCTGGATATACCTGCCCCTCCTTTTCACCTAACATCTCCTTTCTCTCTTTTAGACCCTTTGCCCTAAATTCCCACCTGGGCTCCTTAGGAATCCTTCCACTCAATATGGTCTCTGATCTAAGCCTTCTTCCCAGCGTCTTTTCCATAAGAGTACCCAACTCAAGGATTCTATCCACATTTATTCCATCAAGATCTATCCCCATCTCATCCATCATAACACACATATCTTCAATTGAAACCAATCCCACTATATTGGGATCTCTATAGTAATATGCCCCTGTGCCAGGCACGGGTGTCCTGTCCAAGAAATTGGCAGGCTGCCCCCCTATTCCTCCTAAGGTTCCTTCAAATATCTCAACTCCTGCCTCCAGTGCCGCCAAAACATTTGCAAGCCCCCATCCTCTGGTTACATGGAAATGGGCAATATGAAGGTCTGGATTTGGTATGGCATCCAGAATCATGGAAAAGTATCTATAGACCTGGTCAGGTGGAGCAGAGCCATCATGATCTGCATGTTCTATATCATCAGCTCCAATACTTAGCCACCTTTTGGTAAATTCAATTGCGTCTTCAAAGCGGGTGGGTCCGGAGATGGGACTTCCCCAGATAGTGGATACTGTTCCACACATCTTGATACCTGCATCCTTACACTTTTTGATACACCTCTCTGCCTCTTTCCAATATTCAGGAAGGGTTGAGCCGCTGTTTTTGTAGTGATGTTCCTCATCAGTTGATACCATCATAAGCACCCTGTCTGGACCAATCCCCTGCTGTTTCAATTCAATGGCTCTATCTACTGCCCTCTCCCTTATTGTAACCGCTGTCCATTCAATCTGATCAGGATCAAAGCCCTTTCTCTTAAGCTTTTTAATAAATCTTTCACTCCTTATCCCTTTAAGAACCTCCTCTGCATCCTTAAATTGGGGCATTATATAGGGATTTCCGAGATTAGTAACCTCAATCCTCTTTACCCCTGCAAGGGCAAGCTCTTGAAGATAAAAGATCTTTGCCTCTGTGGGAATCCATATCTCTTCATGTTGAAAGCCGTCTCTGACAGTTATATCTGCTATCTTTACTCTCTTTGGCATATTTGGATGAACACTAAAGAGATCATATTGTGCCATATTAAACCTCCTAAATAATTTGTTATATGATAAATTTTGCCACCCTCTGTTCAAGGGTTGCAACTATCCCCTCTCTAAATCTGGGATCCCTATAAAGCTTTCCATCCAGCTCACCCTCCATCTTGACAAATTCAAACTCATTAAATCCACCCTCCAATCCCTTAGAAAAGAGCTCATTTAAGGCCTCTATGGACTGAGGAGCAAGGGGTCTTCCCATCTTTTTTATCTCATCCTTAACTTCTCTAAGGGGTCTTCCCCATATATGAGAGTAATTTTGAGGATTAGATCTGAAACTGACCTCTCTTTCCATATCTTCCATACTTGAAAGTGAGATTCTATTGTCTTCCTTTAAAACAGAAATATCTTCCTCTCTGCATGTGGCAATCTCCAATGCCTTTGGGAAAAGGAGCTTTCCACAATTCTCCTCATGTTCTTCCAATGCCTTCAGATATTCAGCCTTATCCTTCTGTGGATCATCTGTCTTTGATCTCTTTGGAAAGGGATAGGGAACATCCACTACTATGTTATAGACTCCCATATCTCTGAGTTTCCTGGAATCAATGTCTCTTCCAGTAGATGCCATATATCTTGCATTCAAGACTCCTGCCTTTACAATGGTTCTTCCAATCCCACTCCAACCAGGAATCAATCCTATCATGGCCTCACTGAAACAGAGCCTGCTTCTGGAATCCCCCACCAAATAATCAGCCATAAGGCATATCTCAGCAGATCCACCAAACCTGGTTCCTCCACCACATACAGATACAACCCGCATATGCTCAGAGAGTTCCCTTACACTTTTATGAAGTGATACCCCTTTTTTTATCCTACTATCTGCCCAGTTAAAGAGTCTATCAATATCTTCAGCCAAAGCCCCTTTCTTTTCAAGCTCCTCCTTCTTCTTCAATGTCTCATCAAGCCTCTTAAGGCTCTCCTTTAGATCTCCCCCCGCATGAACTGGATCATGGCATGAATATAGTATCAAAAAATTGAGATCATAACTCCTGCACTTAGATAGACCTTCCAGATATGCATCAAGGGCAGGATTCCCCACCTGATGAACTGGTGGATTGTAGTAGGTAAGCACTGCACCTGGTATATCTTTGAATCTTATTTGATCTATATACAGGTATGCACTATCTTCTTCCCATTCAAAGATCCTTCCTATGTAATTATATCCATTGATTTCATTTTTAAGCACAATCCTTATGGGCCCTTTCATCTTAAAAACCTCCTTTCTAAGGTTTTATATAGCCTAAAATATTAAAAGTTTCATCTGTAATATTTCCACATCCAGATTATTTTTTCTACAGATTTCCTCTAAATAGACCCTCTTTTTATCCCCCCCCTCTTTAAAAGAGATGATAATCCTTTTAATTCCGTATCTATCTATAAGATCTATTATCTTTGATTCATCTCCCAAAACAGGATATCCTCTTATCTGTTTCCCTTGCATATCCTTATTGTCGTCTATAAAACCCACTACTCTCATATTGAGACTGGAATTATTTTCAATCTCCTTTAAAAGGATCTCTCCCCCCGCTCCTGCTCCATAGATAAGGGCAGGAATGCCATCCAGTTTTGATCTCTTCACCCCCTCCTCTATTATCCTAAAGCTGAGTCTTGAAAGTGAGGTCAAAAGAAGCATTAATATCCAATACAGTATAAAAACAACTCTTGAAAAGCTCATAAATCTATACAGAAAAAGTAAAACCAGAATAGTTGATATTGTTCCCAAAGAGATAGCCTTTGCATAGTCAATAAGATCCGCAATACCAGTGCTTCCCCATATCCTCTTATATATCCCTACTGTATAAAATGAAAATATCTGAAATGCAATCAGAATGGGAAGGGATTTTAAAAAGAAATTAAAATTTGCGCCAATATCCCCCTCAAATCTTAATAGATAAGATGTATAATATGAAAGGGTGATAAGTATGATGTCCAGAAGCATCTGAAGCGGAATTTTCATATATGAGATATGAGAAAATATAGGACGCAGATATGTATATGAGATGGAGTTATGCTCATAGACCTTTACCTTTGAAAGGTATACCCAGAAAAATCCAATAAATAATAGATATACACATATCAAAGCTAACGCAGTCCAGGTGCTAAGATAATTTAAAGATAGTGCCAGAAATCCAGAAATAACGGAAAAGATGTAAAGGATCAGGACTGTCTTTCTCTCTGAAAAACCAATGGCAACCATTCTATGAGATGAATGATCCTTTCCACCTTGGGAGATGGGCCTTTTAAATAACTTTCTCATAATGCTGACAAATAGGGTATCCAGAAGCGGTATAAACAATATGAAGATGGGAACAGCTATAATGGAAAGCAGGTGACGAACCCCTGATGGACCACCTCCTGTCTTGATAACAGAGGTTGAAAAGGTAGCAAGCACAAATCCTAAATATAGGCTTCCACTATCTCCCATGAAGATGGAGGCAGGGTTAAAATTAAATATGAGAAATCCTAAAAGAGTGCCCATAAATGAAGACAAAATGGCAAGCACAATCAAAGAGTCTTTATCGGCTATTTCATAAAAATACACATTAAAGAAAATAAAACCAGCCGCTATAAAAGCAATACCTGCAGAGAGGCCATCCATATTATCTATCAAGTTAAAGGCATTGATTATGGATACTAACCACACAATGGAGATCAGAAAATTCAGGGTATTGGAAGATGTCCAATTAAGCCTAAAGCCAAAAAACAGAATTAAAGATGAAATAACTATCTGGGAGACCAATTTATGATGGGCCTCTATGCAGACTATATCATCTATTAATCCAAGTAAGAAGATAAAGAAAGCGGATATGAAAAATGCTATGTATTTAATATCAGGCTGATTTATACCAAATATTATGAAGGCAAGAGCAGATACTAAAAGGTGTGATAGAAATATGGATACCCCTCCCAACAGAGGTGTCTTATCTTTATGCCATCTATCCTTTTTGGGAATTGCAATAATTCCTTTCCTTAAAGCCAATCTCCCAAATAAAGGAGTCAGCAATAGGGAAAGAAAGAAAGATATTAAAAAGAGAACTATGTATATCTTTGGACTCAGAACATGTATCATGGATTTAATTTAAATCTAATCTATAATGCTAAATCTGTAATTAAATATATTAAAAAAGATAGGGATAGAAAAGAGGGAATCCATGCAGATATAAGAGGAGGTAAGATCTCAGATATGGATAATGACCTACAATACATAAAAGAGAGGGCATAAAAAAAGATAATCATAATACCTACTAATTGAGAAAACAGTATATTCATATTTTTAATCTTCAAAGATGTTATGGCTCCAAGCACAATTATGATAATAGGCATAAAGATATAAGAGATCTTATAATAAAAATCTACTTTATATCTTGTAACATTAATTCCAACTCTGTCCAGCTCGTTAATTATATTCCTTAATTCAAAGAGACTCATCTCTTCACTCTTCCTATCCAGTAAGAGAAAATCAGTGGGCGTTCTTTGAAGATCCATATCTAATCTATTGAACCGCTTAAAAGTAGGCCTATCTTTCAAAAATTTTACTGAGATGACATCATATAGTATCCACTTATTATTAACCCACCTTGCCTCCTTTGCACTTATCTTTTTTATAAGTTTAAAAGAATTATTTAAATAGAATATGGAAGGGCTTATTATCTTTTTATTTATTATATCCAGATAAGGTATATAAAATATGCGGTCTCCTACTCTATACCATATCCTGTTAAGTCTATTTACCCTGTATGGCCCCCTTTTTTCTACTTTTATATACCAGATATTATAAAAATTCCTTGAACAGACAGGTAATATGGAATCTAAAAATATGAATAGAAATAGGGATATGATAGTTCCCCAAATTATAAACGGTATCAAGATCTTTCGTATATCTATACCTCCTGCTTTTAGAATTATAAGCTCTCTGTTTCTTTTCATATTTGTCACAACATATATGGACGATAGAATTAAGGCAGGAGGTATGATCTGGTAAATAATATAGGGGATCTTATAAAAAAAATATAAAAGAGAGTCCCATAACCCTGTCCTGGCCTCTATGAAATTATCAACCCTAAAGATTATATCAAATCCCAGATAGATAATTAATATCAGAAGGAGAATTATAATAAAGGATTTCAATTGTTCAAAAAAGATATACCTAAAAAGTATCTTCATAATACTACTTAACCATTTTATTTAAGTAAAAGAATGTAAATAAAAGTAGTAGGGGTATTATCCAAGTGCCGATGGCAGGTGTAATAGCTCCAGTCTCTGAAAGGCTTTTTAGACCAAAATTTCCAATATAGTATATAATAAAGATTCCTACTCCGATAATCATTCCACTACTTCCCTGTTTTTGCATCCTCATAATACCAAGCGGAAGTGAAATTAGTCCCATAAAAAATACGCAAATAGGCATGGAAAACTTTTCATTTAACTCTATCAGAGATTCATAATATAAGGAATTTTTCTCTTTAATCTTTTTTAAAAGAGCTAAAAGCTCTTTTAATGTCAATTCATCTGGGCCTACTTCCCTCTCTCTCACCTCCTTTACCATATCTGATAAAGAGAGATTTAAAATATATCTTTTGAATTTCATTATTTTTATACTCTGTTGTCTTTGATCTGTTATATATATATTCCCAGATTCAAGATTAATAGATGTCAATCTAATATGTGGAATTTTGTTAATTGAACCTCTTTGAGCAACTATGGTTTGAGAAAGAAAAGGATCTCTTTCATCATATATAAATACCTCCTTCATAATGCCCCTTTTAGGGTCATAAGAATCTATATAAAACGTGATATTGGAAAAGGGAATTAAAAATGTCTTTTCATGTAACAAAAAATCTATCTTGCTATTTACCAAATTAAACAGCCCGTCTTTAAAATGTCTCTTTCCCCATGGTCTTCCATAAAGACCAATTAAAAAAGATAGGAAGGCCAAAAGAAATGATACAATTAAGACAGGCCTTATAAGAAGATTGGGGCCAATGCCAGCACAATAAAAAGCAACTGTTTCATTTTCAGCTGTAATTCTATTAAGTATAATCAACATTGAAAGAAGTGTAATCCCGGGCCAGACAATCCTTAAAATGGATGGTAAAATATATATAGAGAATTTACCAAGATAGTAGATATCTCCCCTATTTTTAAGAACTACTTCAGTAACTGATAACATATTTATAGTCCAAAAGATTAGCACAGAGATAGAAAGGCACAACAAAAAGGCTAACAATAATTCTCTAATCAGATATCTGTATAGGATCATAAAAAGAGGTTAAACCCATAGTTAAAGATAGTAATATTAGCCCCCCTGAATTTAATATGGGGGTATCTGTAAGCCCACCAAAGAATATAACAAGAGATGAGCAGAAGATAAAGGCTCCTATAGCATCATCTAAGTGGTTGACAGATCTTAAAAACATTAATCCCATAATCCAAAAATATACAAAGATCCCTACTATTCCATAACAGGATGCCATGTATAGAATATTATTATGGGGATGTGCAACTGGTATCTTACCACCTGCTTTCACTATTGCCTTAGAATATCCTCCGGTTCCAACCCCTAAAAAGGGGTTCTCCTTAAAGAGTTCCAATGCCCATCTCCACATATATACTCTATCAAGCGGGGCATAATAGACCTTACCCCATCTTATATCTTCAGGAAGTCTTAAATAATCTTTAAATGCCTCTGCAGTCTGATTTATTCGGTTTCTGGATATAGGAGAGATCGAAAAAAGCAAAAGACATATTATGATCAATAAGAGCTTTAAAGAGAATCTTTTAAAAGGCATGTTATATATTATAAAGGGTAAGATAGATAGAAATGTAATATATCCCCCTCTGCTTTCAATAAGAATAATATGACAAATAAATGATATTAATAAGATTCCATATATAATCTTATCTTTCTTATCTTGAACACCTCTAAGATAAAAAGAGGACATCCCTGCTCCCAATGAAAGCAGAAGTGGCAATGTATTATATCCTCCATAAAACCCGGTATACCTTGTCATACCCCATCTTGAAAAGATAGGAAAAAGATGAATTATTTGAAGAAGTGCCACAATAAAGTTTACAAAAAGCCCTAATAAAAGGGCCTTAAATACATATTCCATCTTATCCTTAAAGATAAATAATAGATATGTTATTATAGCACTATATAGCCAATAGTGAGTCTTTTTCAAAAACTTTATTCCTAAACCTGAGGGATCGCTGCTCCACAAAATTCCAGATATTGTAAGCAATATGTAGACAGATATAGGATAAAACCAAGAACTTTTATATATACATTGCCTGTACTTCCAAAATCTTCCTGAAAATATCCAGAAAGTGAGTAGAAGTAGGCCAGTTATAGTATAAGGGGATGTGCCAAAAGGCATTACAAAAAAGAGAATTATAAGTAGAATTAAAGAGATATTATCAACGGGTGTTATATTAAACATAGACCTGGATGTGAAATTTAAAAATCTTTGATAATATCAATCCAATGGAATACAAAATAAGCCCTGAAAATACTATATCACTTAAAAAATGCCCACCTTGAGCTATACGGGCTATACCTATAATTATCCCATACAAAAGACCTATAAAAAGTACAAATATGGCATTTCTTTTGGAGGTATATCTTAAAAAGAAAAAGGGAGATATAAGATAAAAACCAATGGCTGCATGTCCAGAGGGGAAGGATCTGCCTCTTTTGGGGTTAGATCCTTTAAAAATAGATACATATTCATATTTACCACCAAATTTTGATATCTGAATTGGTCTTGGTCTTCCATACAGATCCTTAATTGTGGGAACCAATATACCAGGAACAATAATAAGCATTAAAACTAAAAACATAGCTATCTTTCTGTACTTAATAAATCTTTTAAAGAATAACCCTAAAAAAAATATGATAAAGGAGATTAATCCAAGTAAGAGTCCAGGTATATTCCCATACTTATATAAGATATCAAAAATTAAAAGATTACCATATATCCATCCATCTGATCTTGAATAGAATTTAAGGCTAAACCATATATCTATATCTGAAAGCTTAAATATCAAAAAAGATAAAATTAAAATAGAGATTGTATAGATACATTCTTTATCTATCTTTCTTAGCATTTCTAACTGACTTTATATAAATTTGGCCAGCCCTTAAGATATCTTCCCAAAAAAATCTTAAATCTTCTTACTCCTCTTCTGCCAACCGGGGTATCTAAATATCTTAACCACCTTATCTCATTAAAAGATTCTCTAAGACGTTGTGAAATGGAACTCTTTTTATCTATTATTATTAGAGCATCAGGATGAATAGAGACAGGTGGAGGATTCCAATATTCATATTGAGAGGACCCACACAATTTCGGAGGAGGGAAATGGTAGACCTCTGGCCTCCCTGAAAGATAAAAGGCCAGTTCACTGGTTATCTGCCTGCTATTTGAGACTATAATAAATGGACTGTCACCATGGAAGGTTTTATCTATTATACTTTGAATAAGTATGCCTGTTGTCTTCCAGCCCTTTACTCTTCTTAAAGGATCCTTATAGGTTCCATCTAAAGAAGTATATGGAAGTATAAAGGGTAGAGAGTAAGTAAAGATAGAAAAAGCCACAGATATAATTACAGAGGGGTAAAAAAATCTTTTAATATCTTTTCCTATTCCAGATGCAGTTAGCAAAATTATACAAGATACAAAAAATGGAGCAGGCCAATTAGGATAGACATTCTGTTTTAGACTTAACAGAATGACCCCTAAGAGCGGGAATGGACCAAATATTACCAGATACTTTTCTTGAATCTTAAGATCCCTAAATCCAATTATTGAGGCAATTGAGATATAAAGGATTAAGATGAATATTAAGGGGGAAATAATAAGTGCCTCAGCACCTAAGAGATTTAAAAAATATCTCAGATACAAACTGAATCCTTGCGATGAACCCTCAAAGTGGTGCAATGTATGGTAAAGAGTGGGAAATCCATTCTTAATATTCCAGATAAGGGGTGGAATTAGAAATAGGATTGAAGCCCATATGGATAGTAGAGAGAAGAAAGATCTTTTTGAAAAACCCTCTTTTATCAATACAAAAATAGGTGCAAGTATTAGAAATGAAGACATTGTCTGTTTACTAAGTAATCCCCCTCCTAAGGATATAATAAAAGATATCCAATACTTAATTGAGCGCTTTTCCATAGCTAAATAGAATGTATAAAGACTGAGCGTCCAAAAAAACATTAAAAGAGGATCAATTGTCATTATATATCCCATTATGCATGAGCCAGGATTAAGAGAGAATATTAAGGATGCATAAAACCCTATCTTTTCATTATAAAATCTCTTTGCGGTAAGATATACAAACAGTTGACTAAAACTGATCAGCAGCGCTGCAGGAAGTCTTATAGACCATTCACTATGCCCGAAAATCAAGGTAAATAGCCATATAGTCCAACTTACAAGGGGTGGTTTGCTTAGATAACCTATATCAGGCCTTCTTGACCACTCCCAATAATATGCCTCATCAGGTGCAAGATCAAGGGGGGACAAAAATACAAAAGCAATCCTCCAGATACTTACAACTATCCACAGGATATATGCTCTTCTCTCCCACTTATCCGATATGGTCATATCTTTTTAATCACCAGGATTGAGGATATATAATATTCCTCCAATTATTCCGGTAAGTATCTGAACTGAAAAAAACAGAAGAGACATAGCCATAGCATCTTCTGCTGATATTCGTCTTAGACCAAAGAGATAGATAAAGGCATATTCCCTTATACCTATCCCATTAAATGTAATGGGAAGCAGGGTAAGAAGAGTTATAAGAGGAAGTGCTATAAAATAATATCCTATAGGAATATTTAGTAAGAGGCCCTTTCCAATGATTACCACTGAAAGGATGGAACCTAATTGGATTAAAAAAGATAGAGATAATATATTTAAAAAAAGACTTGTATCTTCCCATGTGACTAATCTAAGATTTCTATTCTTTAATCCCAGTATATGAAAGATCTTTTTGTATATCTTTAAGAATATAATGATAAATAAGGATAATAGAGCCAAAGTATTTAATATTATCCAGAGACTTTCTGGTATATTAGATAACATTAAATTTGCTGATATCATTCCTATAAGGCAGAGACTAACAAGTCCCATTAATCTGTCTTGAAAGACGGATAAAACAGCCTGAAATCTGTGGTCCTTTTTTGAAATAGTATGGATCTTATAGAGATCACCCCCAATACTTGTTGGAAGAAATAGATTAAAAAATATTCCTTTAAAATAGATGATTGCAAACTCTAACCATCTACCAGAAAAGCCCATCTCCTTTGAGATAATCCACCATCTTATTGTGCTTACGAATTGCGATATAAGATAAGTTAAGAAGGATAGAGCCCAAATACAGAAGGATATAGAAATTAAGGAATTCCATAGTGTGGCCCTTTCTAATCTTTTAAAGAGAAAAAAAAATAGAATTAAGCTTATAGTTATTCTAAGAAGTGGTTGAATTCTTTTAAAAAGCCCTCTATACCTCAATCCAATATTTCCCTAACAATAAATATATCCTGCTCAGAGGCTTCATAATAAGTTCTTATGATCAGTTCAGCTAAAAGGCCTATTCCAAATAGAATAATACCTGTAATTATCAATAGTACCCCCAATAAGAGAAGCGGTCTTCCACCAATATCTTCACCGTGCCAGAGCTTTATCCAGGTCAAATAGAGCTCAATAATAAAACCAATTAAAAAGAGTATTCCTCCATTTAGACCAAAAAATTGAAGGGGTCTGGTAGCAAATCTTTTAAAAAATAGCATTAATATTAGATCTAAGATTACCCTATATGATCTGTTTAGTCCATATTTTGACTCTCCCCCTCTTCTTTCATTATGCTTAACAACTACCTCTCCAATCTTTGCACCAAATAGGCTTATAAGAACCGGGATAAATCTATGCAACTCCCCATAAAGGGTGAGATTTTTACATACCTCCTTTCTAAAGGCCTTAAGAGTGCATCCATAGTCATGGACTCTTACCCCTGTCAATCTTCCAATCAGCCAATTTGCCACTATAGAAGGGAGCTTTCTACTAAGAAAAGGATCTTTTCTATTCTTTCTCCATCCACTTACCATATCATAACCTTCGTCTAACTTCTTTAATAAGAGCGGTATATCTGAAGGGTCATTTTGAAGATCACCATCCATGGTAATAATTATATCACCTTTTGCATATTTGAAGCCTGCGGTAAGAGCAGCACTTTGGCCAAAATTCCTTCTTAAAAAAAGTACTTTTAGTTCAGGATATTCCTTCTTAATATCTCTTAATAATTCTTCTGTGCCATCAGTACTTCCGTCATCTACAATGATTATTTCAAAATTAAATCTCCCATTTCTCATTACAGATACAGTCTTTTCTAAAAGACGTTTAATGTTTGGCCTTTCATTATAAACAGGAATAACTATGGAAATCATCTGTTCCATAAATGTTTAATATCCCATCTTTCTTATATAATTATATAATACCTTTGCTACTACATAATGGCCTCTATAGCTTAAATGTGCGTCATAGGGAAGCAGATATAGCTCATTTATATTCCCAGAATTCTCTAAGTAAGATGTCATATCAATAAAATCTATCTTTCTATTCTTACACATAAGATCTATCTTTCTATTTAAGACCTTTAATGCAGGAAAATTTAATTGAACCACATCCGGTATATATATTACCAATAAATTGGATCCAATAAGATCTATTAAAGTCTTCATCTTACCCAATTCATATTCAAACCGAGAATATATATTTCTATTTTCTATCCCTTTAAGCAATCTACCATACCTATTAGCTAAAAAATATGATCTTCTACTTTCAACATTTTTAAGCCATTTTGCACCAAAAAGAAATCTATATCTATAGATCAACTTTTCATAAAAGTTATTAAAAAAATTAATGACTCTTATCTTTTTATAAAACTTATAATTGTTACTCTTTTTAGTGGATAAAACTTTAAGTCCTGGACTTCCATAAAAATCATCCAGATATATGGAAACTATTATAACTGTCTCTTATACACA
>CBFDUE010000053.1:0-16929 GCA_965613025.1 uncultured bacterium | reverse complement strand
TCTACTTTGTATAGTGGTTCTAACAGGAAGCTGTTCTTTAACAGAACAATTTATTAAATACCTAATAACAAACCTATGATTATATATTTAGGTGCATATTAATAATTTCTCATAGTGATTATTTGGCACTGCCCTGTGGACTCATTATAAGATAGCTGGATTGACCAGAATATAGCGAATAGCTATACGTGCGCGTCGGTCATCTTCTTGAGCATAGTGATTATTAGGCGAGCTATCACCTTTAAATAGGGATTTGTTGGCAAATGACTTGATGCCAAAGAAATCCACATCATATTTTGTTATTGCCTCAAAGAGAGTGTCGCGGGGTAAGACCTTAGATTTGGCAGTAAGGGAGTTACTATGACTGGAACTATATCAGGATAGTTCCATATCATCCATTTAATACGAGGCTGGTAGTGTGAGGATAGGCCAGTAAATCGGCATTTTCCTTGCTTTCTCACTTATTTTTTTGTCTTACATTGCTCATACCCTCTTCTAAAAGGTGGTTTCTTAATTGTGTTTTGCTTTATTTATAATTTCATTTTATTTTATATTTAAAAACGATTTTAGTCTAAATTTTGCAAAAAGGGATTTATGAAACAGGAAAAGTTGGAATCCATCTTGGACACTGCAAAAAAGATGTTTGCAAGATACGGTCTAAGGAAAACAAGTATGGACGAGATAGCCCATATGGCCAGGGTGGCTAAGGCAACCATCTATAACTACTTTGGTAGCAAAGATAAGGTTTATATGGAAGTCCTTCGCCAAGAAGCAAGTGAGATAGTGGAAAAGATCTCCTCTTCAGTAGCTAAAGAATCTTTACCAACTGACAAATTAGTTGCCTTTGCCAGGGCCAAATTCAGATATATGCGCAAGGCCATGAATCTTCTGAACCTTGACCGGGAAGGGGTAGAAAAGCTTTTGCCCACTGCTAAGGATATTCGGAACAAACTTTTTGACCAGGAGGTAAATATCATTTCTTCTATTTTAAAAGAGGGGGTACAAAAAGGCACCTTTCACATTAACGACATCCTCCTTGCAGCTAAAGCCATTGCCCATGCCTTGAGAGGATTCGAGCTGAATTGGTTAATTCAAGAAAGTGAAGAGAGGATTGATCATTATCTTGATGAATTGATGAATCTCCTCTTTTACGGACTGATGTCTAAAGAGAGAAAGATCGAGGTGTGACCTTACTTTGTTATTGATGCAAGAGAGAAAAGGGGGAGAGTTATGTCTGGTGACTATATAGGTGAAAGTTTAAAGGAAAAGAGGAATATTATTATAGGCCGTGCAGAAGATGTGGTAATCAATCAGGTAAGCAACATTCTATTACGAATAAAGGGTAAGGTTTCCCAAAAGGCATGGAGAAAGCTACTTAACATAGCTGAAGGATTAGATAAAGATGGAACTTACGCACCCGCCATCAATGCCGTTCGGGGCGCCTTTGAAAATAATCATCCCTACATCCAGTTTCTTGAAATAATAGCAAAAAAGAGTCCTTCTTGCCGCAAGAAGCTCATAATGAATTTTTTTCTTAATGCTGTTTTTAAGGGAAGAAAAAAGAGAGAGGAATTCTCGCTCAAAAATAATACACCTCAACCATTTTTCTTCGTTATTTCCCCAACTATGAAATGCAACTTACACTGCCTTGGTTGCTATGCCGGCAACTATCCTCGAAAAGATAAACTATCTTATGAGATAATTGACAGAATCCTTAAAGATGCCAAGACAATGGGAATCTATTTTGTAACAGTATCAGGTGGTGAACCATTTTTTAGGGATGATCTCATGGAGCTATTTGCCAGACATAATGACATCTATTTTCAAGTGTTCACCAACGGTACTTTAATTGATACAAAACTGGCTCAAAAGATCTCACAACTCGGAAATATTGCTCCGGTAATCTCGTGTGAAGGGTTTGAGCAAGAGACAGACCATCGCCGGGGCAAGGGAACATTTAAAAGAATATGTAAGGCCATGGATAACCTAAAAGAAGCCGGGGTAATCTTTGGCTTTTCTACGGTACCCGCTGCCTACAACTATTCTACATTGCTTAAAGAAGAATATTATGAATTTCTTGTTAAAAAAGGGACGCTGTTTGGATGGTTATTTCAGTATATTCCTATCGGTTTTAGACCAAGTCCTGAACTTATGCTCACACCAGAGCAGAGGGTAACTCTCTATGAAAGAATCAAAGAGATACGCAACAGATATCCCCTCTTTATTGCCGATTTCTGGAATGACGGGCCTTACGTAAAGGGATGCCTGGCAGGGGCTCGTACAGACTCTGGCTATTTCCATATTAACAGTAATGGGGATATTGAACCCTGCGTCTTTGCTCACTTTGCTGTAGATAACATCCTGGATATTTATAATCGTGGAGGCCACCTGTGGGATGCTCTGAATTCTGATTTTTTTAAGGAAATCAGGAATGGTCAACCCTGGAATGAAAATCATCAAATGCCGTGTATGATAATCGATAATCCCCAATGTCTGCGGGATGTGGTAAAAAAGACTCATCCCTATCCTACACATGAAGGTGCAGAATCGATAATCGAGGATCCAATGTTGACCAAGCACCTCGATAATTACTCAAAAGGGTTAAGAAACATCTTAAAAGAAAGAGATCTGTTAAATCCTCAGCCGGAAAGAAAATCTGTGGCGATCTAAATAAATCAATAAGTTAGATAATCTCATATCTGTTATAGGGTCAGGAAGAGCAGATGGTAAGGTAGTAAAATGAGAGTTTTGCATAACGCCTTTTTACACTGGGGGTTACACCCCCAGACCCCCAAAAATTAACTTAAAATAACTCATAATTACAGCTTCTTTCTGAGAGCTTTGAAAAATTCAAAGCTCTCAGTAAAATATTTGCATCTTGTTGAATCCCTATGGGGTAAAGGGTAAGAGGTATCCTATTCATAATATCCTTCTGTTGATATAGAGAGTGAGATTTTGTGGTCCCCTCCATATGGCACTTCATACTTAGTGCTTGAACTTGCAAGGGCTTTAAGGATAACTCAAGTTCTGAGGCAGGGGTTAAGGAAAAGGAGGGTATGTTAGGGGTATGGTAGATAGGCTTAAAGGTTTAGAGTTGGTCGGGTGATATCTGTATGTAAAAAAGAGGGGAAAACATTTTAAATCAATTAGATATAAAAGAACCCCCTTTGATATTAGAGACATAGAGTGTAGTTAAGATACCTTTTACACAAATTTTTCTCTAACTATATGATCTTACGGAATATTTACCTATTTCTTTACACTACCAACTGGTCAAACATAAGTAAAGATAGATTTATAAAGTTTCCTTTTAAAGATCTCATAGTTAAATATTAATCATGCCTTACTCTCTATTTTTATCTTTTATGATGCTTATCAAGATGAGAGCAATTGTTGCCATAGCCGCATCAATTACAAAGGCATATTCATATCTTCCTGTAAGGTCTCTCAATATCCCGCTAATCCAGTGCACCATAATAGCTCCTGCACCGTAAAATGGTGTCCATGCACCAATTACTGTTGCCATAATATTCTTAGGGAAATAATCTCCTGCGCATGCACCATACAGTGGAAAAGTAACCCCATAAAAGATGGCCAAAATTCCTATAAGGACATAGAGCATCTTCCAAGATCCTTCATTTAGAATTATACCTATCATACATATGGTAATGAAGACATTGGAAATAATAAGTGTATTTCTCCTCCCTAAGTAATCAGAAAGGGGGAGAATTGTAATAACACCCAATATCTGCCCTAATCCATGAATTGAAGCTAAGAGACTTGCCTTCTCTACAGATAGATTCATTTGATATCTTGCATAATCCACCATAAAAGTGGTGATTCCATAAAGACAATAGGATACAGAGAAATATGATAGGCCAATAACCCAAAAGGCTTTAGACTTAAGTATCTGAAAAAACCATGATCTATCGTTATATTGCTTTGTCTTATTATTGGATTTATCCCTATTGGAGACCTCTTTGTGCCCCCATGGATAAAGACCAACTGAATAGGGATCACTTCTCAAAAGCAGACCATTTACAATAACCATGCTCAGGGCACCTAAGCCCAGAAAATACCATGTATGACGCCAACTAAAATTACTGATAATCCATGGGAAGACAGCTCCCATTGTGGCAAACCCTAATCCGTATCCGGTTGATATTATTCCAAGCGCTAATCCTCTACGTTTGGGTATAAACCAGTGTTGAACTACTGTTATAATGGGAGTCCACATACCAGTAGCTCCCAATCCCACAATGGCAAAATATATACAACCCACCCATACAGTCTTTACTGTTCCCATAAGCAATACACCAGTTCCCAGTACAAAAGAGGAAAGGGTTATAACTCTTCTTGCTCCGACCTGATCGGTCAAAAAGCCTGTAAATGGGGTCAAAAGGATATAGGTCAATAGATAAGCATTATAGATAGAGCCCACATCTGTTCTACTAAATCCAAGATTTTTAATCATTTCAGGTAATACAATACCGTATCCAAGCCTGATGGAGTAATTGATAAATAGATTTATAAAAGATGTCCCAAGGATAATCCAAGCCCAATGAACAGGGAATCTTTTCATGAACCCTCTTCCTTTATCTTACAAGATATTTTTTTGAAATTAGTATAAACCATCCTGCAAATCCCATAAGGAAAAATCCACATATTCTTATTAGACCAGTATAGAGCCTATCTGAAATTACCCCTTTCCCCTTAGATATACCTATTGATACGAGAATATACCATAGATAGTCTGCAGAGATGTGACCTATAAAAAAGATGAAAATGCCCAAGAGGCCAAACTTCATGGAACTAATAAGATAGCTAAGTCCTACAGTTGCCCACCACAAGCTCCAGTAAGGGTTTGAAAGACTTGCGAAAATCCCCATAAGCAAAGGAGAGGTAAAAACCGGAATCTTAGATGAAGAAGGATTATCTCTGTTATTTACAGGACTTGAAGGCGTACTTCTTACCATTGATAATCCCATCCAAAATAGTATCACTCCTCCTATAAGTGCAATCATGCCTGTAATGAAGGGTATCTTTAAAAAAGGGCCTAATCCCCATATAAGTGCTATAATTAAAAGAAGTTCCAACAGGGCATGGCCTGTAATAATTAATGGGCCTGCCTTGAAACCCATCTTAACTGACTCTGAAACTGTAACAGTCAAAAGTGGCCCGGGCATCAGTGCACCGGATAAGGCCAGAATAAAAGAGGCTGAAAATATGGTGGCAAGTTCTCGCAAAATCTATCCATCCCCATTTTCATAAAGGGCTTTGTGTGCTTAAACGATTAAAAGATTCTATAAAAGCAATTATAGAGCAAAGGTTATTCCAGGTGAATACCCCTTTCCTTTAAAAGTTCCCTTCCTATTACAATCCTCTGAATCTGATTTGCTCCTTCAAATATCTGGGTCAGTTTTGCATCCCTAAACATCCTCTCCACTGGATAGTCCTTACAGTAGCCATAACCTCCCATAATCTGGATTGCATCTGTGGTTATCTTCATAGCCGCATCGCTGCAAAAGCATTTTGCCATGGAGGCAAACTTAGTGTTTCTCTTTCCCCTATCCCATAGCCTTGCAGCCTTAATCATAAGTCCCCTGCCTGCTTCTATAAGTATCCAGGCATCTGCAATCATAAAAGAGATTGCCTGATGTGTTATGAGGGGCCTTCCAAATGTTATACGCTCTACTGCATATCTTAAGGCATGCTCAATAGCAGATTCAGCTATCCCAAGAGCCAATCCTGCAATACCAGGCCTTGACATATCAAAGTCCTTCATGGCAATCAGAAATCCATCCCCTTCTTTGCCTAAGAGGTGCTTCTCTGGCACCTTTACATCTTCAAGAATCACCTCTTGAGTATTGCTTCCTCTAAAACCGAGCTTATCCTCTCTCTTTCCCAGTATAACCCCTTTAGAGTCCATATCCAGCACAAAGAATGACAGCTCTTCTTTACCGGTTCTTGCAAGCACAGATGCAAGGCTTGCCACACCTCCATTGGTGGCAAAAGATTTTCTACCATTTAAAAGATAGAAGCCCTCTTTCTTAATGGCAGTAGTGCGAATTGAGGCCACATCTGAACCTGCTCCTGGCTCTGTTACAAGATATGCTATCAACTCTCTTCCCGTGGCGAGACGGGGAAATAGTGTCTCTTTAAGTTCACTGGATCCGCTATCTATTATTGGAAAGCTACCCACAGCCTGTATAACTATCAATAGCGCAGAAGATGCGCATGCCTTTGCAATCTCTTCAACTATTAAAGAAAACATAAGACATTTGTCTCTTTCCATTCCGCCATATTCAGGAGGCAGAAATATCTGTAGCAGACCCAGATCGGCAAATAGTCGTGCTATCTCCCAACTGAATTCACCTCTTTCGTCTATCTCCTTAGAGATAGGCAGGACCTTCTCTTTAGCCACCTTTTTTACGCTATCCAAAATTATCTTCTGATATTCATTTAATTCTAACTCATCCATCCTAATATCACCTTAATTCTTCATATCTGAAACTGAGATCTTCTGCCACCCTCTTAACACAGCTTCCATATCTCTCCAATCTATCCTTATCTCTAAGTCTGAACGCAGGACATACCACTGCTATACATGCCATGATCTTTCCAGATTCATTATATATGGGAGCTGCTACCCTTCCAACTCCTTCCCTCATCTCCTCTATATCCACCGCATAACCTCTCTTTCTTATCTCTTCAAGCTCCTGTTCAAGCCTTTCCATGGATTGAAGGGTATTTTTTGTAAGTTTTGGAAATCCCAATTTATTCATAACGCTTCTCAGACGCTCCTTAGATAGATGTGAAAGATATACCTTCCCAGGAGCTGTTGCATGAAAATAGGGCATTGCACTACCTGGATGGGAGTATAGGTAGAGACCTTCAGGACCAACAACCTGCTCTATTAAAACCAATTGATCTCTGATTCTTACATCCAGTTCCACAGTCTCTCCGGTAAGCTCTGCAAGATGCATTAGATGTTCACGAATAGATGATCTGAAATGGGATGTCTCTAAGAGATAGTTACCCATGGACATAAGCTTAAACCCCAGCCGATAGGTGTGTCTTTTAGGATCAAAGATCACATATCCTCTATCAGTTAAGACTTTCAATATCCGCCATAGAGACGCAGATGGAATATTAAGCCTCCTTGAAATCTCCTGTAGATTCATCTCAAAAGGCTCTCTACTCAATAGCTCAAGTAGAGATAACCCCCTCTCTAAGGAAAGAGCAGGAGACTTTTTTTTCATATTTGAAATGTCTTTTTTCATATTTGAAAAATGGCAAAAATATTGTCTTTTGTCAAGACATATTTGAGCAAATTTTGGGGTTAAAAGATTACTCTGGCATCCACAGCCTTTGCACCTTTCCCCTTTCTTCTGCTCTGCTTACCAGATAATAATCAATGGGTTCAATTCCATAACTTTATATATTTAAACCCTATTGACCTAAGGTGAGCTGCTAAGGTAGTTAAAAATTAACAATAAACCGGAGATAGTATCTTAAGATGAAATGCAGAATGTGTGGAAAAGAGGCATCTTTTAGATTTAGGTCATATAATATTAGGCTGTGCAATGACTGTGTTGAGGAGTTCATAAAAAGAAGGGTCAGAAAGGCAATAAGGGAATTTAAGCTTCTCAGAAGGGATGAAAAGCTCTTGGTTGCCGTATCTGGAGGAAAGGACAGTATTAGCCTTTGGGATATCATGATTGCGCTTGGATATAATGTAGATGCAGTTCATATTGACCTTGGAATATCGGGATTTTCTGATAGATCCTGGGAAAAGATAAGAAAGTTTTCACAAAAGAGGGGAATTAAATTACCCATACGTCTTAGTATAAGGGATTATTTTAATGGAAAGGGTATGGAAGATATTATAAAAGAGGATAGAAGGCCAGCATGTTCATTGTGTGGATTTATTAAGAGATATATTATGAATAGGGTGGCATTGGAGGGGGGATATGTGGTTTTAACCGGCCATAACTTAGATGATGAAACCGCAGCTCTACTTGGAAATCTCATAAGTTGGAAGGATGGATACCTGAATAGGCAATCCCCCAGGCTTGAAGGAAGGGATGGGTTTGCTCCCAGAGCAAAGCCATTGATCCTGTGTTCAAAAGAAGAGATAGAGGCATATATAGAGGTGCGAAAACTCCCCTATTTAGATGAAAGATGTCCTCTAAGTAAAAATGCTCAGACTACTTTCTATAAAAGACTTATTAGAGAGCTTGACAGAAACTCACCTGGGATAAAATTAAAATTCTTCTTAGGCTTCCTTGAAAGAAGAGGAAGATTTAGGGCTAAGCAACAAGAACTTAGGCCCTGCTTTCAGTGTGGAATGCCTACCTCTACTGGAATATGTAACTTTTGTAGATTAAAAAAGAAATTAGATCTTAACTTTGACAGTTAGTAGTTAAAAATTTAGTGTTTTTTAGGTTTCACAACTAAATACATCTAAATAAATTACTAATTTAGGGCATTTCAATATGTTATAGAGTTTTGTTATTTTTTCTTTTTTTTGAATAGGTATTCTGTGTATAAGAGTTATACGCAGATTAGGGAGGATATCTAAGTTAAAACTGCCAATTCATCAATTCCAAATTCCCTATTCTTCACTTGACTATTCTCTTGGTATTCTATATTTTTATTATTAGGAATAATTAATCTGTCTTCATCATCAAATATTTATAAGGCAAAATAAAAAATAGGATGAAAGATCTGTTCACTCATATTTCAAAATGGTTTCTGGATAAACGAGATTATTTCATGACTTTTGCACAGGTAGATAGCCGCATAGAAGGTTGGTTCAAAGCTGAATTACTGGTCTTGTTTAATCGTCTCGTAGCTGAACAATTGATTGAGAAATTTGAACGTGAAGTAAATATCATCTCTCCAAAAGATAGGAGGCGAAAACAAGTTGATTTTAGACTTAACATTCACGGACAAGAACACCTTTTTGAATTAAAAGCATTATGTATAAGCCAAGCGGCAGGAACCTCCCGAAATCTGCGTTTCTATTTTCGTGATAACCACGTTGGACTGATAAAAGATTTCAGGAAGTTGGATGAAATCACTAATAAAAACAAGTGGATAATTTCTTTTTTTATCCTTCTCCTGATCCAAATGAATGGAGGAATGCTATAAACTTGTTACCAAGTACATTTAAACATTGGAAACCAATAACAAGCCTCAGTGATTTCCCAAATTGGTTTTATATTGCTATTTGGAAAGGATAATGATTACAAAGAAATATGTGTCAACAAATATAAAGGTGAGCTAACAGTATGCTACTACTAACCGCTATTTCGCTGTGACCTTCAGCCTTATTCCATAGAGGCAGTGAGTTTAGCTGTTGAGGCTAACTAAATGGTAAGGACGAAAAATTAATGTTAATATTTGAATGGGATGAAGATAAAGCAAAACAAAATATCAGGAAACATGGTGTTTCTTTTGAGGAAGCAGCAACAGTATTTGGAGATCCTTTTTCAATTACCATTTATGATCCTCTACATTCCAGGGAGGAAGATAGGTTTGTTATTTTAGGCATGTCAAATAAGAATAGACTATTAGTTGTTATACATACTGAACGTGGCGATAGAATCAGAATAATTAGCGCAAGAAAAGCCACTAAAAAGGAGAGGAGGCAATATGAAAGTGATGAAGAATGACCCAGATATGTTAGAGGAATATGATTTTAGCGATGGTATTCGTGGGAAGTATGCATCTAAGTATAAAGAGGGTACGAATATAATAATGTTGGATCCTGAATTAATAGAATACTTCCCGGATTCAAATTCCGTAAATGAGGCCCTCAGGTTATTAGCCAAGCTTTTGAAAAAATATAAAAATAAAAAGGCCGAATGAGTCGGGGTAGTGGGCCCATAAGCTGCTCACTTTTCTTGCAGACTAGTCCACTGACCTCAGCATTAAATTAGAGGAAGGAATGTTTGGCAAGTGCCGCGGGAGATTGGCTCAAAAGATTACACAGACATTTTCTATATTAAGGAATTTTTAGGTGACTTGAGTTTTATTAAATATTTTTGGCAGTAGTAGGAAAGGCAGGAGGGGCAGAGGTGCAGGTGGTAGAATCCTGTATTAGTAGGATTATACTTACTATTGTATTGGGTTTGCATCTTTCGGTATCCTTCTCTTATGGAACTGGCCGCTTCAAAAACATTTCTTTGATATTCTTCCTCTTTATTATTTGTAAATCTGAAATGCCTTATATCAGTATTTGAGCGGATCACTGAACCTGCAGGAATCATGGTATGAGATGGGATTGTTACTTTCAATATCACAGACCCTAATCCCACCCAGACCTCATCCTCTAAGGTGGCTTTATAGAGAACAGAACGGAGTGCTATAAAACAACCTTTTCCGATAATACAGGGGCCATGAATAATTACTCCATGGGCAATGGAGGACTTTGCCCCAATAATAACTTTGGTTCCTCCCCTTGAATGGATTATAACCCCATCCTGGATATTGGTCTCAGCCTCTATTATTATGGGATGGACTTTGCCATCTTTATCTGGCTCATCTGCCCTAATCACTGCCTGAGGCCCTACAAATACCTTTGGCCCAATATGCACATTTCCTATTATCTGGGCACTCGGATCTACAAAGGCAGTAGGATCTACTTTTGGCCAATCTCCTGAGGGATTTGGCCTAAGATAGGAAGGCAAATTTTCATCTCTCATCTCTATTTAACCCCTTTCTGAAATTATTTATTCTGCTTAGGCAAAAGAAGATATAGAAATTGAATCTATTAGTCAAGCAAAGATAAGTATAAGAAATTTCACTTCATCTTAGATGGTATCCGCATCAGTCTCCTTTTAAGCTGAATCTTTTTCTGAATCTCACCCTCTCTAAGTATCATTATTCTTTGAGCTTGGGGTGAGGAAAGGAAGGGGGATATCGCTAAAAAGTTTTCTGAAAAAGTGGGATGTTCGGTTCATATCTTTCCATGGTGGAAAATAGGATGGATGCAAGGTTTGCAATTATTAGCAGCGGCTTGGTGAATTTCCATTGCATCCGTTCATAACCTGATTGATGAGAAAATTGGTATTTCTCTCTAAATAGGTCATGGTCTCCTGAAGTGCCTTTAGATAGCTCAAAGACTTTATGGTCTTATCTTTATAAGGGATATCTAATTGGGGAGATTTAAGGACCTTTATAAGCCTATTTAGATAATAGGAATCTATCTGATTATTTTCATTGTAGAGAAGCTCTGCTAATTCATTTTTTATACTATCCGGTATCTTTTTAAGAGAGGCTAATATCTCCTTTCTCCTTCCAAAAAATATGGAATCTTTTAGGTCTCTTATAAGATTCATTACACGATCCCTGTCTTTTATATCGTCCTCTTTCAGTAAGGTCTTCCATCTCTCTGTTATCTTTCTGTCAATCCAATGCATTGCAGATTCAGGAGGAATATTTAATTTTAAGAAGCTGTTTTGAATATCAATAAGATCTTGTTTGAGAGACTCATTACTGTTTTTCAATGACTCTAAGATTTCATTTAATTTTATAACCAACTCCCTCTTTTCATCCTTCTGATGGAGCTCTTTCAATAGCAATTCTTCCCATCTGTTTCTCAAAAACCCTATCTCCTGCTTTATCAGGGACCTGATAAGCCCTGTCTTGGTTAGGACATTTCTCAGAGAATCTGCCAAGATATTACATGCATTGATCCTGTCCCGTGCAAGAGTCTCCATAGCCTTAATGGAGTCCTTCTTTAGTTTCCACGAGAGGAGCTCTGTTCCAAGTATCCTGGATAGCTTTTTAATTACCTCTGTTTCATGGCTTCCCCGTTTAATTGTATGGGGTTTAAAATGTATCTTTATTACAGCCACTACCACATATTCCTTATCTGCCCATATAACTTCTCCTTTAAAGTTCTTGGGATATTCCAGATTGGAATACATGCCCAAATTGAGATCTTCCTTTTTAACAAGCACGGGTTCCATATGGTAATAATCCTCTTTTTTCCCCCTTAGATATGTCCTCATACTGCGGGAGTCATTTTCAGGATCATCTGCTGTCCAGCTCTTTTGCCTTTCCACACACCATGCCATTGCCTCTAAGGGTCTGTCAGGCCTGTCCATATACTCTTCCCAGGGCTTTCCAGGGGGATTATATTCAGAGCTTTGGGGAAGACCCCATTTAATGTTCTTTCTGTCTTCATCAATTATTCCAGATGTCACTCTCTTGGCTATGAGCTTGGGTGGGCTTCCTATGGAATAGACTGTGCCTTTATATGCATTGGGAAGACAGTAGAGAATGGTCTCTATCATGTTCTTGCATGTGTTTTCCAATATATCATCATCAATCTCAAAGGACAACTATTCACCCCTTTTTATACTCAGATATAAATTCATATTAATTTGAATTATGTCTATTTAATAATTTTCATATGTTTGTCAATAAAAACATATGAATTTTTCACCTAAAAGTAATACCTTGACATGACACATTTTGAATGAGAATTATAACTTTGATGGATATAGATACTATAAATCTTGAATATATACCTGATCTGAAAGATACCCTCTTTATTGCGGGATTTGAGGGCTGGGGAAATGCACTGGATGTATCAAGGGGTATGGTGGATTACATGATAAAAAAGACGGAAGCAAAGGTATTTGGTGAAATAAGTCCTGACCATTTTTATAGATATGATGAGGCTCGTCCCTATGTCCATATTGAAAATGGTCAATTAAAGCGATTAACCCCACCTGGAGGACGCCTCTATCTTGCCTCCAAAGAGATCACTAAGAGAGATATTGTCTTTTTAAAGGCAAATGAACCCCACCTTAATTGGTTAAAATTTGTTAGGGGGCTTTTAGAAATATGTGAAACATTAAATATTGAGATGATAATTACCATAGGCAGTATGTATGATAATGTGCTACATTCAGATAGAATAGTTTCATGTCTTGCCTCTGACAATGAGCTCTTGGAGATGCTAAGATCCAGGAGGGTGCTCACTATCAATTATCAAGGCCCCAGCGCAATTCACTCTACCATTCAGTCTGAAGCACAAAAGAGGGGGATGAGATGCATTAGTCTTTGGTGCCATTGTCCATATTATCTACAAGGCACCACCCATTTTGGTATTATTGCACATTTAGGTTCACTGATCTCTTCTATTGGAGGATTTCCCTTAGATATTGAAGAGCTTGAGATAGCCTGGTCAGAGTTAAATAAGCAGATCCAGGCTATTGTGGATAAAAGCCCTGAACTTCAGGAGATGATAAATCAATTGAGAAAAGAGAAGATAAAGGGCACCCTCTCCCCTTCAAAGAGAGGAGAAAAGGTAATCCGACTTGAAGACTTCCTCAAACCAAAGAGCTAAGTTTAGTGGATACGTGACTTTAACTCTTTAAGTAATGCTGGAAGTATCTCCCCTGCCCTTCCTTTTAAAAATATATCAGTTATGGAATTTGTAAGATGGGTGTTCTCTAAGTTTATCTCTATAAGTTTGGCACCATTCTGTTTGGCAATAACAGGTATGGAATTGGCAGGGGATACCACTGCAGAGGTTCCCACTATCATAAGGGCCTCTGCTTTTGATGCAAGTTCATAGGACTTGTGAAGGGCATCAACAGGAATGGGCTCTCCAAAGAATACCACATCGGGCTTAAGGACCCTTCCACAGTGACACTTGGGGGGGTATTCCCCCTTCTTTTCAATACTCCTATATCTTCTACCACACCATAGGCATGAAAGCGTGCTTGAATTTCCATGATATTCAATTACATTTTTTGCTCCCCCTTCTTGATGTAGATTATCTATATTTTGAGTGATTATGTAATGAAGAAATCCCATCTTCTCCATCTCTCCCATGGCAATATGAGCACTGTTAGGACGTGCACCACTTACAATCTCATCCATCTCTTTAAGCATCTTCCATACCTTTTCAGGATCCTGTCTAAATGCCTCAATTGTGGCATATTCCGATGGATCAAATCTGGACCAAAGACCACCTTCACTTCTAAAGTCAGGAATTCCTGACTCTACTGAGATCCCTGCACCGGTGAGAGCAATTGTAAATTTTGATTTATATATAATATCAGCTGCATTTGAAATTAAAAGATTTATATTACCCATAACTGCTATTCCTCTTTAAATATTATCTTTCTTTCACTATTATCATAACTTACAAATCTACCCTTAATAACCTTTTGATCTCCAAAGATATTCACCAATCTTATCTGCTCACTGGATATCTCAATCTCATCTACATCCTCTAATAATATCTCTTCCCTTCCATCTTTTATAAGATATGCATTGGCTTCGCACATAAGATATCCCCCCCTCCTTAGGTATCTTTATTTAATCCATCTATGGCCTCTTCAAAAAGTTTAGAACACTGGGATACATGTTCAATTATACTTTCCATTAATTTTGCAGATTTAGTCTTACCTTTTGATAAGAGTTCATCTCTAAATCTCCTGTACTCCTTTTCATGTTCCTTGTTATGTTTAAGCCAGTGTTCCAATCTGATACGTGCCTTTTCACTAAATTCCATCGCTCCTTTTCCCCCATAATTTATCCTTGATATCTTTATAGGATCAATATGGTCTTTTTTCAATACAAAAGGTGCAATTTTTATTGACCTAACCATTCTATTGTGTTTAGGTTTAGATTAAAATTCCGCATAAGAGGGCCTACCTATGAGTAAAGATATACTTAAAGGTAAAAAGATATTAATTGTAGATGATGAAAGGGACATATTAGAAACCTTAAAGGAATTGCTTGAAGATTGTAATATTGATGCCGCTCCTGACTATGAAACAGCTTTAAAATTCTTGGAAAAAGAGTCCTATGATGCCGCTATCCTGGATATTATGGGCGTTAGGGGTTATGATCTCTTAAAGATAACAAAAGAAAAAGGAATTCCAACACTTATGCTTACTGCCCATGCATTAAACCCGGACAGCCTTGTCCGTTCCCTTAAGGAGGGAGCAGAGGCCTATATACCTAAGGACAAGATCTATGAGATAGATATATACTTAGAGGAGATAATTGAAGCCAACCTGAAAGGAAAAGGGAGATCAGTAAAATGGTATAAGAGATTAAAGCCCTTTTTTGATAAGAAATTTGGAAGCTCTTGGCAAGAAAAACACCAAGAGTTTTGGAAGGATTTTCATGAGACATTTATGATAAAAAGGGAAGAGCTGGAGCAGGTCTTATAACCCTTCCGCAGGAATCTTTACTGTAAACTTTGCTCCTTTTCCTATATCACTTTCCAAAGAGAGCTCTCCTCCCATATCTTCAACTAATACCATTACTCCTGCAAGTCCTAAGCCATGTCCTCTGACACAGTGGTCTTTATTTTGATCCATCTGAAAATAGCATTTGAATATGTCTTTATGATACTTAACCGGTATCCCTTCACCATCATCAATAACAGAGATCTGGAGATATCTATCTTTCCCTTCTAATTTTATATGGACCTTTTCTTTTCTATACTTCAGTGCATTACTTAAAAGGTTTCTTAGGATCTGACGCAGTTTCCCCTGATCTGTGCGTATCTCCTTCGTCCATAGACCCTTTTCAATATCTAAATAAATATGAGATCTTTTCAATAACTGTTTTAGGGTATCAAGATCTGTGCAGTTTCTTATCTCATCTGAGCTCTCACACTCTATAATATCAAAAAGCTCAACTAAGCATTCATTTATAAGATAGGAGACTTTTAAGCTGTTTTTGTTTATAATCCCCACATTGGATCTTTCTATCTCAAGTGCATCATTTACAAGGGTATGGGTTATTTTAGTATTCCTCAATACCCTTTTTAATACCCTTTTTTGACTCTCAGTAAGATTTCCGTATTTATCCTCTCTCATAAGTAGTGATCTGATACCAGCCTCAATTACAGCAAGAGGGCCCTTAAGATCATGGATTAAAAGATCAAATCTTATCCTCTCCCTTTTCATGAAAAACTCCCTAATAAAATAGTATCCCTACATAGCCTACAAAACTGGAATCTGGTCTTATATCATAACTTGTGGAATATATTAATTCATATCCCTTATTGCAGCCCAATTCTCTTAGGGCAGAGATAGCTGATGCAGCCGCACCTGAACAGCAGGCATTCTGATTCTCCATCGCCTCCTCTATAACAGCTTCTGCATCCATCTCTATCATCCTTTCAATCACCCTTCTATCATTGACCTCCTTTACCCATCTCAATGCCTCTTCTCCCACCCCTTTAGGAATAAATCCATAATTATATCCATAGTGTGTAAGATCAGTGGAACCGATTATAATCATATCCCTTCCAATCTCTTTGCCGATCTGAACTGCTCTTTTACCGATCTCTAAGGATTCCTTCTTAGGGGGAAGGCCCAAGGGTAAGATCATGGAGTTGGGAAAAAAATATTTTATAAAAGGGAGCTGAAGCTCAATGGTGTTGTCGGGTTCATATGAGATATGAGTCTCTATATTAAAAGAAAACTCTTTACAAAGTTCCTCTGCAAGCACGCTGTCCACTTTAAGCTCTCCAAATGGGGTATCCCATGCTCCCTCTTTCATAATAAAATTGGGACTTTGGGGGTGAAGGTGTCTTCCAAAGATTATAATGGTATCAGGTAAATCTTCTCCCTTAAGACAATGTATTACTTTACAGGCGATTCTCCCTGAAAAGACCCATCCAGCATGAGGAACGATTCCCCCAAGAAATACCCTGTCTTTGAAGTTACATTCTGGTGTAGTGGCAATTGCTCGGTGTATAAATTTTTCACATTCCTCAGGATCTGAAGGATACCAACTGCCTGAAAAATATGCTTTTCTTATCTTCATCTCTTCTCTCCCATTAGACCTTTTGTATAACCCCTTTTTACACTGGGGGTTACACCCCCAAAGACCTCAGTCATTGCGAGCGAAGCGAAGCAATCTCATACCTTTTAT
>CBFDUE010000052.1:0-16932 GCA_965613025.1 uncultured bacterium | reverse complement strand
GCATACGAGATCATGCCTAGTCTCGTGGGCTCGGAGATGTGTATAAGAGACAGGAAGATACCAGATGCTTTAATAGCTTCTACGGCTATTTATTATGGTATTAGTTTATGGACTTACAATATTAAAGATTTTCGGTTTATAGAGAGTTTAAGTTTATTTAAAATAACCAAATAAAAAAGTGAAGTGGATCCCAAAATTTGTAGCATGTATAAAGTTTACATATTAGAGGAAGGAAGGGTCCATTATGAGGAGGAAGCATTCAGCTAAATTTAAGGCAATGGTAGCTCTTGAGGCCATTAAAGGTATGGGAAGTGTATTTAAGAGAAAGTCCAAGTTTAGAAAATCTAAAAGGTGGAACCAGATTACATATTATAATAGATCCTGTCTACATCAGAGCCTGAGATATAGGACATCTGATGAGATCTATTATGAAAGAGTTGAAAAACAAACTAAAAAACAATATCTACTGGTCTAAAGATTGGGGGTACACCTCAATATTCATTAAAAATTTTTTCTGTGTGCTACCCAATAGGTCTTATTCCCAGATCCTGTGCTCTGAGGATTCTCCTATCTATCTTTCCGTCTTTTGTCTTTGGAAGGGTTTCCATAAATTCTATCTCTCTTATTACCACATCTTCTGAGAGATTTCCCCGAATATAAGCCCTAATGTTCTGCTTCAGCCTATTGCTGGGTTTAAGAGGAGGTCTTAAGGAGATGAATGCCTTTATATGGGATATTCCACTTCCAGGTGCCTCTTTCTTGGATATCACAGCCGCTTCCCTGATAGAAGGATGCATATACAATATCCGCTCTATCTCATAAGGCCCTATGAGTCTTTCCCCATCTATCTTCAATAGGTTATCGGATCTTCCCTGATGAAAGAAATATCCTTCCTCATCCTGAAAGGCCATATCCCCTGTGTGAAACCAACACCCTTGGAAATACTGGGCATATCTCTTCCGATCTTTCCAAAGGCCTATCATAAGACCTGGCCAGCCAATCTTTAATACCAACTCTCCCATACTCAGAGGTGGAAGCTCATTCCCCCTATCATCCACTATCGCTGCCCTTATTCCAGGAACACTCCTTCCCATAGAACCAGGCTTAATATCCATTGAGGGAAAATTGGATATACATATAATCCCTGTCTCTGCCATCCACCATGTTTCATGCACCGATAGGCCCATATTATCTCTTATCCAATAAAATAGCTCTGGAGTTAGGGGCTCTCCGACAGATAGAATATTTCTCAGAGATGACAGATCATATCTTCTTACAAGATCTTCCCCTTCTTGAATAAGCCTCCTAATAGTTGAAGGAGTAGTATACCATATTGTGATTCTGTGTTTTTCAATAAGGCGATAGATATGGGAAGGGGTGTGGGGATCGCCTGATACAAATGTGGTAACACCACAAAGCCATGGGGCAAAAGCTCCATACACAATGCCTATTACAGATGCAGGACTTGAATCTGTCCAAACTATATCATCTTCTCTTATATTCAGAACAAAGCGTGCCGTCATCAAAATCCCTGTCATATCTCCATGTGCATGAACCACCCCTTTTGGACTACCAGTGGAACCAGAGGTATGGATCAGATAGAGGGGGCTCTTATCAGTGCCCCATCTTATAAGATATTTAACCTCTTCCTTTAATCCCTGCTCTATTAAGATCTCTCTTCTATGTAATCCCAAAAGAGGCCCTTCTATCAAAAACACATATTTAAGGGAAGCATGATCAAGGGGGATATACTCAGCGAGTTCAGGATGGGTGACAATTGCCTTTGGAAGACAATTGGAAATCCTCTCTTCCAATTCTTCATATGTGGATTCAGGAAAAAGGGGGCAAATTATTGCTCCCATTCTGGCACACCCAAGCATGGCAAAATAGATAGAAGGAGAAGGATAGAGAAGAACAGATACTATATCTGATGGTCTTATACCGTATCTTAAAAACATATCTGCCCATCTACAGGATATATCTCTTAGTTGAGAAAAGGTGTATCTTTCAACCTTTCCATACCTTTCATATATAAGGGCATTCCTTTGAGCCCTCTTTAAATCCTCTGCCCATCTGTCTATTGCATAATATACGATATTTATCTGCTCCCTTCCCATAAGGAGTTCTTCTCTAAATCGCTTCCAGGAAAATTCTGCAAATACTTTTTTATAGTCAGAAAGATTGGCATCCTTTTGCTGAGCCTTAATCCGAGCCTTTATCATCTCATCACCTCAACTCATTCTATTAGACCAAAGCCTTTGTGGATCTTATAAAGCACCTTGAGATATCTCTCAAGCTGAGGATGAGATTCCACCTCTGGAGCCCTGTTAAGCCCCCTTAAAGACTTCAGTATCTCTTTTACACAAAGAGAGTTAACTGTAGGATCATATCCTCCCTCAAGGACCATCATTAAGGGAATCTCCTTTTTCAGTTCCAGGACAAGCCTTGTGATCCATCCATAGAATCGTTCATCCACCTGAAATCTTCCGATAGGATCATCCCTATGTGCATCAAATCCAGCAGCGATCATCACAAATGAAGGCCTATAATTTTTAAATATACCTTTTAGCACCCTATCATATAAAAGAAAGAGAATTTCTGAATCTGTGCTTCTGTCCAGAGGGATATTTATGGTATAACCTTCGCCTCTTCCCTTGCCTATCTCCTTCCAGTCACCAGAGTATGGAAAGAGTCTCAAATCATGAGTAGAGATATAGAGGACCTCTTCTTCCGTATAGAATTCCTGTGCAATTCCGTTTCCATAATGGACATCATAGTCAATTATCAAGATCCGCTTAATGCCCTTATTTATTAGGTATCTTGCAGTAATTGCAAGGTTATTAAATATGCAAAATCCTGAGGCCCTGTCTTTCAGAGCGTGGTGCCCAGGAGGTCTTATAAGTGCAATTCCCATATCCAACTTCCTATCCACCAAAAGCTGTGCAATCTTTATACATCCCCCCACAGCATAAAAGGCCGCTTTATAGCTAAGGGAGCTTACAGGAGTATCAGGTGATAGGGTGCTAAAGAGATAATCAGCGGTCTTTAAGACCTTGTCAATATATGAAGGGCTATGCACAAGTTCAATCTGCTCAATTGAAGCTGATTCAGGGCTAATGTAAATATAGCCCTCAGGGCAGTCCCTGTCTAACATGCGGTATATGGAGCGGAGCCTTGATGGATTTTCAGGATGGTCATATCCTGTCTTATGCTCCAAGAAGATATTATCCCTAAGTATTCCGATCCGTGGTTCCACAGAATCTCTTATATATCCAGAGTCATAATCCTTTCAGAGTCTATAGACTGATCTTTAAAATTGAACCCAAACTTTCTATAGAGTCTTATAGCTATGAGATTATCCCTCCCCACGCTTAACCACACCCTCTTAATTCCTCTCTTTTTTCCATCCTGAAGCGCATATCTTATAAGTGAACTTCCGATTCCCCTGTTTCTCTGCCCTTGTAAGACAAATATCATAAATTCTGCATCTTCCCCCTCTTCAGATGGTATCATAACCGCATGTCCTACAGCCCTTTTATGCTTTAATGCTATGTAGTTTATTCCGCTTTTAAAAAGCTCCCTAATCCATCTACTACAATATTCCATATCAACAGGTGGCATTCCCTGAAATCTGGCTTTTGGAGAAAAACACCCATACATCTCCTCAACAGAAGGGATATCTCCCTTATCCCCCCTCTTTATTTCAACAATCTCACCGGTCTTATCCCTCAGATGCATAGGATCAGGAAAAGAGCTTCATCCTCTCCTCTATTAGGTGTTCAATTACCTTAGGATCTGAGAGAGTGGAGGTATCACCCAGCTCTTCAAATCTCCCTTCTGCAATCTTTTTAAGTATCCTTCTCATTATCTTACCACTTCTTGTCTTTGGAAGTCCATCTGCCCATTGAATCACATCTATAGTGGCAATTGGGCCTATCTCAGATCGAACCAGGCCTATTAACTCCTTCTTCAGTTCTTCACTCTTCTCTGCCCCCCTCTTCAGAGTCACAAATGCATATATTCCCTGGCCTTTCACAGCATGAGGAAATCCCACCACTGCTGCCTCTGAGACCAAAGGATGGAGCACAAGAGCAGACTCTATCTCAGCCGTCCCCAGCCTGTGGCCAGATACATTGATAACATCATCTATCCTCCCGATTATCCAATAATATCCATCCTCATCCCTTTTTGCCCCATCTCCTGAAAAATACATTCCTGGAACTTTGGAAAAATAGGTGTCAATAAATCTGTCGTGATCCCCAAATATGGTCCTTGCCATACCAGGCCAGGGCCTCTTTATACACAATGCCCCTTCTTGGTTGGGAAATCTTACCTCTTCACCTGTATCATCCACAATTGCAGGCTCCACTCCAAAAAAGGGCATTCCACATGAACCTGGCTTTATGGGGCTTACACCTGGAAGATATGTAAGCATATGCCCCCCTGTTTCTGTCTGCCACCAGGTATCCATAATAGGACACCAATCTCTTCCTATATTGTGGTAATACCATTTCCATGCTTTTGGATTTAGGGGCTCTCCAACAGATCCCAGAATCTTTAAAGAAGAAAGATCGTGTCTTTTGACATATTCCTCCCCTTCCCTTGCAAGGGATCTTATCACTGTAGGAGCAGTATAGAACTTAGTTACCCCATATCTTTCTACTATATCCCAATATCTGTCATAGTCAGGATAGGTGGGGACACCTTCAAAAAGGACACTACTCACCCCATTAATGAGAGGGCCATATACTCCGTAGCTGTGCCCAGTTATCCACCCTATATCAGCAGTTGACCAAAATATATCCCCATCTCTTAGATCAAAGACAAACTTACAGGTTATAGCTGTATAGAGTAGATAACCTCCATGAGTGTGCACCATCCCCTTGGGCTTACCTGTGCTACCACTGGTATATAGGATGAAGAGGGAATCTTCGGAGTCCATCTCTTCAGGCTCTATATAACAGTCTGCTGGAACATCCTCTAAAAGCTCATGTAGATAGAATTGATTATCTCCAAGATCCATATCCTTTCCTGTCCTTCTGTACACTATAACCTTCTCTACGGATGGACATGAGCTCAATGCCTTATCCACATTTCCTTTAAGATCAATAATCTTGCCTGCTCGCATACTCCCATCTGCAGTAATAAGCAGTTTTGCCTCACAGTCATTTATACGCCCTGCCAATGCCTCTGAACTAAATCCTCCAAAGACCACACTATGCACAGCCCCAATTCTTGCACATGCAAGCATGCTTATGGGAAGCTCAGGAATCATCCCCAGATATAGGACCACCCTATCACCCTTATCTATCCCCAATCTCTTAAGCACATATGCCATCCTGTTTACATCGCAGAAAAGATCTCCATATGTTATCTTCCTCCTATCTTCTGGCCTATCCCCTTCCCAATAAAAGGCCACCCTGTCTTTAATCTTATCCATGTGTCTATCTATACAGTTAAATGAGGCATTTATCTTTCCCCCTCTAAACCATTCAATCTGACCCTCTTCAAAGTCATATCTTAATACCTCATCCCATTCCTTAAACCAGGAAAGAAATTCCCTTGCATAACGGCTCCAAAATTCTTCTGTATTTTCAAGGGACTCTCTATAGAGTCTCTGATATTGCTCCATACCTTTTATATGCGCCTCTTGTCTAAAATATTCCAGATGCCTATCATATATCTCATCTCTTTGTGGCATAATTAGGCCTCCTTTTTCTGTATCCTTATATCCTCTCTTAGCCTTTTTAGTTCATCCCATAGTCTATCTACCTGCACTTTAGTATGTTCTATTCCTTTGTCATTATAGATTATATAATCTGCGTATCCTAACTTCTCTTCCATTGGGAGCTGGGCCCTTAGCCTTGCCTCTGCCTCTACCTTATCTATACCGTCTCTTTGCATAAGCCTTTCTATCTGTATCTCCTTTGGCACAAATACCAAGATGTTTTTCAGAAAGAGATATTGCAAATTGAGCTCAAATAGAAGCGGTATATCTGCTACAATTATGGGAGTGTCTTCCTTTTGGGTTATCTCCTCCATCTGTTTTAAAAATTCATCCATGATCCTGGGATGGGTAAAGGATTCAAGCCTCTTTCTCTTTTCCATATCCTTAAATACAATCTCAGATAGCCTCTTCCTGTCTATGGTATCTTCTTCAGTCAATACCTGCCTTCCAAAATACTCCACAATATCCTTCCAGGCTGGCCTTCCGGGCTTGACCACCTCCCTTGCAAGGATATCAAAATCTATTATGTATGCCCCTTTTTCCTTCAACATACCACTTACTGTGCTCTTTCCACTTGCAATTCCACCACTAAGCCCTATCACCACTCTCCTACCCTTTCCTCTTACCCTATCTACCATATCCACATTTCTGTATGCAGGAGGAAAGGCTTCCAAAAGCTCTGATTCTGCACCTGCATAGCTTATGGGGTATCTGATCCCTCTTCTATAGAGGCCTTCAAGCCCTCTGATTACCGTATCTATCATCTCTGCAGGAATGGCCATTACCAGCTCATCGTCTTGTGCATGGCCATAACGTCTCTCTCCATAGCAGGGTATGGTAAGATAGACTTTTCTTTCCTGTATGGATCTTACTATCACATCTGCACACGAGGACTCACCTACGCAGAAAAATTGCATCACCTGATAGGATTCAAGCTGGATAGCATTGATAAGCAGAATCATCTGAGCAGGATTTCCATATATCAGTACTATATCAGGATGGAAGGGATTGTATCTCAGAGGGGCAAGTGCAACTGCCTCATACTTTCCCAAGGGGAGCCTGGGAATGGAGGCTTCAAATCTCCTTGCATCCTCCTTCTTTTTAACCCATACAATACTCCTAAATGTCCCATCGGTGTATATCTCTGGAAGCTCACCCAGACCTATAATAGAAGAGCAGGTGGGAAATATAAAGTCCTTTCCTTCTGCACCTACTGTCCAGTCAAAGTTTCGCACCAGATTTATCATCTGACATAGTGTAAGTCTCTTATCTATCCTCCTAAGATACGGAATATGATTTAGCCATTCTTTGCTTTCCAGCATCCTAAAGGCCACTGGAAAGGAACGGAGTCTAAGAAGACCATCAAGCTTTTGGACCTTTTTATCCCATCCTTTCACATCTCTTAAAAAATCCATGTTAATGCTCTCCCAATACCTAAATCTATTTAAAGACAATTGGGCTATACCTGCCACCTCTAAGTGCCTGGAGGAGATCCTCCTCTGTGCGTATAGGGCTCTTAAATGCGGTTGCATATCTTCCAACGCTTCTTATATCATGGGCATCACTTCCTCCTGTAATTAGTCTATCCGCCTTCTTTGCCACCTCCAATGCAAATCTGTTTTCATCATCTGTAACTCTGCTATTTAAGACCTCCACAGCATCCACATTCTGTATAATAGGTCTCTTTGAGGCAGACTCTACAGTAATTCCAAGCTCCTTAAGCCCAAATGTTAAAAATCCCCGAAATGGATGACAGGCAATCATAAATCCTCCCTCTTTTAAGACCATATCCCTTAATCTTTCAATTTCCATAACCTCATCAGTCTCCAACTCCATGCCAAATACAAGCACATCTCCTTGATCTGTGGTTATCTCCACACCCCTGAGAACCAATATACCATGCCGCTCAATCAGTCTTTCGACCTCTTCCCTCTCCCACATAACCTGATGCTCTGTAAGACATATTCCGCTAAGGCCTATCCTTTTGGCCTCTTCAATAGCCTCTTCCACACTCATCACACTACATTTAGATCTGGGATAGGTATGGACATGGAGGTCAATGATAGAGGCAAATCCTCCTGCCTCATCTCTCTGGATAACCACTCTATCAGGGCTATCCTCTCTTTCAGATACCTCTACTTTAATGTTCCTTTCCCTTCTCTCTTTCAGATAGCCATATCTCTTTGAAATTAAATAGCTAAGCAGCCCCTCTTTTATAAGATTTGCAAAGTGCCTACATGAAGATCTGCATAGCCTTCTGTACATGGTCTCAATAAAATCTGGATCTATCTTTCTACCTAAGATTTCTCTTAGAGGAGGAATAGCTCTAAAGCATTGGGAATTTTCCTCTCTTATCCATTTAGCCTTAATGTCAGATATGATATCCCCATCTTCGTTAATCTCTATTTCAATTTCCAAGGCATATATATCATCATCAAGGATTCCATGAACAATGACCATATCCTGATCTTTCCATATCCCCACTGTCTTATTTCGTATAAAGCTTTCCATATTAAAGCCTCTTATTCCTGTTTCAGGTCTATTCCCTCAAGAAGAGGGCTTTCAGTAGATAGGGCCGCACAGCTATTTAATAGCCTGGTATTTTTCTTTACCAGCTCCATAAAAAAGGCCCTTTCTTCCTTTAAATCGTTGGTGCGTGGTGCCTTAGATAGGACCTTCTTGGTAAATAGCAGGATTACAGAGTCACACATATCTTCAATAAAGAAATCCACGCACTCTTCTTTTAATCTGGATTCCACACAAGAGGCAATAATCTTTCTTATCCCCGCTCCGATCTTAGCACCCAATAGCTTTGGAAAGCTAAAGCTCATATCTCCTGTCTCAACTCTAATATTGGTGATCTCCAGATCTGGAATGATAAGTTCCATCTCTCCCCACATGGTAGAATGTGAATCCATCTGATAGCTTATCACCTTAAGCCTCTGATCATCCATTCTTTCAACCTTAGAGCATTTGGTGCGAAAGAATTGGGTTACTTTTGCCATCTTTACCTCCCTGTTTTTTTCTTATATCCCTTGTAAGAGTAATTTATCAAGCCTTTTGTCCTTGATAAAATCTCTCTTTGAGGTTATATGCAGTGCCAAGAATATGAGACTCATAGCTGATCTCCATATACATTCCCGTTTTAGCAGAGCCACCTCTTCGCAGCTTATTCCTGAAAATCTCTATATATGGGCTCAGAAAAAGGGGCTTAATCTCATCGGAACAGGTGATATTACCCATCCTGGGTGGTTAAAGGAGCTAAAAGAAAAACTCACAGAGGCAGAGGAGGGGCTATATACTCTAAAAAGAGATTTAAGGGATAGGGTATCCAAGGATATTCATGACTCCTGCAGAAGTGAGCCCAGATTTATCCTTTCAGGTGAGCTTAGTTGCATATATAAGAAGGGAGGAAGGCTTAGAAAGCTCCACCATCTGATACTTATGCCCGATTTCAGGTCGGTTGAAAGATTGAACAGAAGACTTTCAAAGATAGGTAATATAACGGCAGATGGAAGGCCTATCTTGGGAATTGACTCCAAGGATCTGCTTGAAATTGTGCTTGAAATTGATCTTAGAGCGCTGTTTATCCCGGCACACATATGGACCCCTTGGTTTTCACTCTTTGGCTCACGCTCTGGCTTTGATGAGATAGAGGAATGCTTCGGAGAGCTTTCATCTGAAATATCTGCCTTAGAGACAGGGCTTTCATCTGATCCTATAATGAATAGATATCTTTCTTGCTTAGACGACTACATATTGGTTTCCAACTCAGATGCCCACTCCTTGGCAAAGCTTGGAAGGGAAGCAAATCTGATGGACTCAGAGTTAAATTACCCCTCTATCTTTAAATGCATAAAGACAGGGGAAGGATTCTTAGGCACAATAGAGTTCTTTCCAGAAGAGGGAAAATATCACTTAGATGGGCACAGAAGGTGTGGTATATGTCTTCACCCAGAAGAGACCCGAAGATATGGAGGGATATGCCCTGTATGTAATAGGCCCATAACAGTGGGGGTATTACATAGGGTATTTGAACTTGCAGATAGAAAGAGCCCTCAGCTTCAAAGGCCCTTTTACTCCCTTATCCCCTTAGATGAGATCTTGGCTGAGCTTATGGGAAGTTCTCCTTCTACCAAGAAGGTAAAAGAGCAATATGAGATGCTTTTAAAAGAGATGGGGCCTGAGCTTCATATACTCATGTATATCCCCTTGGATCAGATAAAGGATGATCCTCCGCTTTTAAAGGAGGCCATCAAGAGGATGAGGGAGGGAAGGGTTATAAAGGAGGCGGGATATGATGGAAGGTATGGAAGGATAAGACTCTTTAAAGAGGGGGAGCTCTTAGAGCTCTCCTCCCAGATGAGACTCTTTTCCATACCTGAGGAGAATAAAGAGGAAGGAGAAGCAGATGAGCAGAAAGGTGATAGGGAAGGGAAAAAAGAAGAGGTTATATCTTCTACCCTCAGAGAGAAGGATCATGGTATATTAAAGGAGCTAAATGAGAAACAGAGAGAGGCCGTTCTATTTAGGGGGGAAAATCTCCTGATTATGGCAGGGCCTGGGACAGGTAAGACCTTTACCTTAGCTCATAGGATCTCCTCTTTTCTCATCTCCCAAGAGGCAAGTCCATCTCAGATCTTGGCACTTACCTTTACAAGAAAGGCTGCAGAGGAGATGAGGCAGAGGATAGCAGAGATCCTTAGGATCAAGGAGATTAAAGGGCTGTATGTGAATACATTTCATGGGTTCTGTGCAGATATCTTAAGAGAAAATTCCCAAATCCTTTCCCTTCCAGATCCATTTATCATATGTAATGAGCGGCTCTCTGAAGAGATCTTAAGGGACATAGTGAGAGAAAGATGGAAAGAGGCAAAGAGTAGGCAAAGGCTTTTGAAAGAATTTATCCCATCCAGGATCAGGCTTTCAAAAGGCAAGATGGATATAGGTAAAGATGTAAAGGATCTTATTGAACACTATACAAAGAGGCTTAGAGAAAATTCCATGCTTGATTTTTTGGATCTTGAAATAGAGACCGTGAGGCTTTTAAAGAAAAGGGAAATTTCTAAAAGATATGCAGAGAGATTTCCCTATATCTTTGTAGATGAATATCAAGATACCAATCCCCTTCAGGTGATGATACTGAAGGGGCTATTTGAACCTTCAAGATCCCATATTACTGCAATCGGAGATCCTGATCAGGCCATATATGGCTTTAGAGGGGCAGATAGGGAAAACTTCTTTAGATTTTCAAAAGACTTTCCTCCTGCATCTTCCATCTCCCTAAATGTAAATTATAGATCCACATCCAATATCCTTCGCTGTGGTGCAAGATTAATGAGACACAAAACCCCCCTTAGGGCATATGATAGAAGGGAAGTGCCTATTAAGGTGGTAAGATGCAAAGATCATTGGAAAGAGGCAGAATTTATAGCCAAAGAGATAGAAGATGCCATAGGAGGTACCAGTTTCTTATGGATGGATACATCACATAAAAGAGGTGAGCTACAGGATACCATATCTTTTTCAGATATTGCCATACTGTTTAGGACAAATCAGCAGGCCGATCTATTTGAAGATGCATTTAAAAAATTTGGAATACCCTATATAAGATCGGGAAAACAACCGCTGATTCAGAAACCTCCCATTGATAGGATCTGGAAAGGGATGATGCTCCTTGCCCACCCTGAAATACCCCTTCTTAGAGATAGGTTTCTGAAAGATATTGGTAAAAAGCAATACGAAAAGATAAGGGCTATCCCTTCTGAGCAGTCCCTTTATGAGATCTTAGATGGGATCGTGGAGATATTAGAGATTGAATTTCACTCAGATGAAGAGCTCCATCTATTTGAGCAATTTAAGGGAATGGCAGAGGATTTTTCTGGAAATCTCACTTCCTTTTTAAATCATATCTCTTTGGAAAGGGGGATGGATCAGCACCAACTCATTGGAGATAGGGTCTCCCTTATGACTATCCATGCTGCAAAGGGGCTTGAATGGCAGTCAGTATTTATATGTGGCTTTGAAGATGGCCTTATACCGCTTAGTATATACAAAGAGGCGGATATGGATGAAGAAAAAAGGATATTTTATGTGGGAATGACAAGGGCAAGGCTCTTTCTCACCCTGATATATACAGAGAGGCGGATGATTAATGGCAGATGGGTATCCCTTCCACCCTCTCCATATCTCACTGCCTTTAAAGAGCTTTCAGTCCATACGGAAGAAGGCCGCTCCCCTAAGAAGATAAAAAGGGATCAATCTCAACTTTCACTCTTTTAGATATCTTTTAGTTTTAGATTATATGGGGAGCTTTCAATATGGGCTTCAAGCTCATCCAGATATCTCTTAAGCCTCTTTATGGGTTCATTGTCTATGTCCTTAAATTTCATATCCATACCCTCTTTATCCAAGAACTCCATTGCGCTCTTTATGGTTATCTCATCAGGGTCCTTTGCAATCTGAAAAACCTTTCTATCTCCCTCTAATCTGTTTATAAGACCAGCTCCCTGAAGTTCATCCAGCATTGCATCCACAAGAGAGGCAGGGATATGTAGTTGTTCAGAGATATCAGATGGTGTGGGAGGGGGTTCTCCCCTCTTAAATCTCTGAATTATCAGGTAAAGGATTCCAAGTTCCAAGAGCCTCTTTTTTGTATGGCTGAGATTTCTAAACATCTCTTCAGATCTATATGATTCATGGTTCTGATATGCATAGGAGATTTCAGCTCCAAACAGGAAGATAAGCCAGCTAATATTCAGCCATATGAAAAACATAGGAAGTGCGGCAAAAGAGCCATATACTGTATTGTATTTAAGCACATGGATCTGCAACTTTATATATCCCCATTGAAATATCTGATAGATGGAGCCTCCTATGATTCCACCAATAAGTGAAGAGGCGAGAGTGACTCTGGTATTGGGCATTACAGAGTAGAGAAATGTAAATAATATCCATATTACACAATATGGAATAAAGCGAAAGCCCACATAGATAGCGGGACTTATGGCGTTTAGGATGGATATCTTAGACAGCAGGGATTTTACTTCAGTTGCAATACTTACGGTAAGTGCACTTGAGAGTATCCATACCAAGGTTCCGATGAACATGATTGCCACATAGTCATTTATCTTCTTCCAGAGATCCCTTGAATTTTTCACATACCAGATATCATTCATTGCATTTTCCATATGGGATAGTATCTTAAGGGATGTGTATATAAGAATAAGAAGCCCTATGCCAGCTACAACTCCTCCTTTGACATTTTCAAGCATCCTGGTAGATATCTCAATAAGTCTTGTAGCAATCTCTTCTTGGCCTTTAAACCTGTTCAGAATAAGGGTGCGAAGGGTGTTTTCAAAACCAAACCCCTTAGAGATCCCAAATACCATGGCAAGGAAAGGGATTATGGAAAGAAGAGAATAGAAGGTCAGTGCAGATGCTCTCAGAAATACCTTATCCTTTGAAAAGCCACTTATGCTTACAAATGCTACTTTTAAGACCTTATATACAAATCCTTTAAGCGGTGAGGAAGGGGTAGACTCCCATATATCCTCATTTAAAAATTCCTTTATCCTGATATAACCTTTTTTTAAAAAGTTCATCATGCAAAATTTTTGAAATTTATAGACTTAATTTAATATAATCGATATCTTTTTAAAACAATTTTTGCTTTACTTAAAGCTCTTAAAAGAATTAAAATCTCAAAAAATGAAGCCGAACCTATCTATTAAACCATTTCTGAATGTGTGTCTTCAGAGTTCACAACTCCTTGAGGAGCTCTTTTTAATATCAAAGGAACTTATAGTTATTACCGATATGGTAGGAAATATAAGCGCAATAAATCATATGGCAAAGGATATGTTGGGCTATTTTCCAGAAGAGCTGTGCGGGAAGTCCTTAGCCTGTCTCTTTGACGATGATGACAGAGAGGTGTTATATAGAAATCTTCTCTTCCTTGCAAAAAAGGGGGAGGGCTTTGATGATGAAATAATGTTATTGAAGAAGGATATGACTCCCTTCTTTGTTCATCTTACCATGAAACCCATAAGGAATGAAAATAATGGGAAGAGATGCATTCTCTTTTCCATTAAAGATATTGACAGATGGAAGAGGATTGAAAAGGAGCTTAGAAGATTCCACTATGAAGAGCTTGTAAAGATTGCAAATGGAATTGCCCATGAAATTAGAAATCCGCTTACTGCCTTAGGAGGCTTTATGCAGAGGCTGTATAAGAGCTGTGAAAAATACTATTACAATAAAAAGGAGTATGGATATATCCTTTACAATCTCCGTAGGATTGAAAACATAATTAAAAAGGTGGACTTCTTTGTAAGGCCTGAGCCTCCATGTCTTGAAGAATGCAATCTCTTAGAGCTCCTAAATGATGCACTGATGTCATACATGGATGAGATAAAGAGAAGAGGAATTGATATTAAGATGGAAACTGTTGACCTCATCCTCAGGGTGGATCCAGACTTGATAAAGAGGGTATTTTCCATCTTAATAGAAAATGCCCTTGATGCCATGGAAGGGGAAGGATGTATTGAGGTAAAATTTAAGCAGGAAAGTGACTCAGCCCTCATCCTATTTAAAGATACAGGAAAGGGCATCCATGAAGATGATCTACCATTCATATTTCATCCATTTTTCTCTACCAAACCAAAAGGGGCAGGAATTGATCTTGCCATACTTAGAAAGATAATTCATGATCACGGAGGAAGGGTGGAGGTGGAATCCACCTTGGGTGAAGGAACATCCTTTAAGATATTCCTTCCTTATGAAAGAAGAAGACCCATAAGGGTTGAAAGATGGGAGGATTAGGTATGGAACTAAGACAATTGCCTATCCCCTCTTTTTTTGAACCCAAAAAGGTAAAAGACATATGGAGGGTTCCCTATCAAGAAAGGGCAAAAGAGGCAGAGGAGTGGAAAGAGAGGCATTCAATCCCACCTGCTTATAAGGACGATTTTCGTATATGCCTATTTTTAATTGATCTTCAAAACACATTCTGTATTCCAGACTTTGAGCTATTTGTGGCAGGCAGATCCGGAAGGGGAGCAGTTGATGATTGTATAAATATATGTGAATTTATATATACCAATCTTTCCCATATTACAGAGATTGTAATTACAATGGATACCCACCAGACAGTTCAGATATTCCATTCTATATTTTTTAAAGACTCTGAAGGGAGACATCCTGAGCCCTATACCATAATTTCAAGGGATGATGTGATAAGTGGAAGATGGAAGATAGCAGAGGAGTGCATATATGCCCTTGGAATAGAGAAGGACTATGCAGATAGATTCCTTTTACATTACATTGAAAGACTAAAAGAGATGGGGAAATACCAGCTTACCATATGGCCCTATCACGGAATGCTTGGAGGTATCGGTCATGCCTTAGTTCCTTCCTTAGAAGAGGCAATATTCTTCCACTCCCTCTGTAGATATTCCCAGCCCCTATTTAGATTAAAGGGGAATTACCCTCTTACCGAATTCTACTCCGCACTTAGGGCAGAGGTAACAGAGGACCATGAAGGCAAAAGCATAGCCGAGGAAGATCAATCCCTTTTTGAACATCTCCTTTCATTTGATGCAATTATAATTGCAGGTGAGGCAAAGAGCCATTGTGTCGCATGGACCGTTGAGGATCTCTTGGAAAAGCTAAGAGATATAGATCCCTCTCTTACCCGGAAGATCTATCTGCTTGAAGATTGTACAAGCCCTGTTGTAATCCCTGAAGTAGTTGATTATACTGATCAGGCAGATAATGCATTTAAGAGATTTGAATCTATGGGTGCACATATTGTCAGGGCCAAAGACCCTCTAAATAAATGGTTGATCACACAATAAAAAAGCCATTGCAAAGTTCCGAAGGAGCTGAAGCAATCTTATCGTGCTTTACTGAAATCTTTGCTTATCTCTATCCCTCTCTCTTTAAATAGCTTAGTGATTCATGCCTCAAAGAGCGTCTCCATCAGCTTTCCCCACTGCCCTGTGAATAGCCTTTCAAGCCTGCTTAACCCAAGTTTGGCAAAATTTTTTGTAACATATTGAAATCATTAAAAATAAATTCCATTTTACAGTCATTTGCGAGCGAAGCGATCTCATTGATCATATTCATGAATTAGAGACCCTTTGATCCATATCCTCAGGAGAGGTAAAGTATTCAAATCCCAGATCCTTTATGACATCCATTGCAGAGGGCTCTATCATGGGACTCACTATTATCCTTCTTTTAACTTCTTTTCCCTCTTTCTCTTTATAAAATTCCACCTTCCTAAAGAAGGTGTATACCTCTGATTTGCTAATTGATGACTTTATCTCCATTATCCATACCATACCATCGTGAATTACCAGATCCAGCTCCACCTGATCAGGCCTGCCAAATACCTTTCCCTCTGTATCATACTTAAGATATCTCTCCACCCTAAGGCCAGTAAGATCCTCTATCACTGATTTTATGGCTTCTCTGAAGGTATGTTCGGTTGATATCCCCCACCTTGCACCCAGTGCACCTATGGTCCTGTCAATCCTTCTATCCACCCTACGAATTTCATTGAGCATCTCTTCAAACTTTCTGTTTGAATCCTCTCTCAGTGCCTTTACTTCTGCCCACAACGCATTGAATTTTCTATCATTCTCCTCAAATCTCTTACGGTGTTCTTCAAACCTCTTATTTGAATCTTCCCTCAGTGCCCTTACTTCTGCCCAAAGAGCATTGAACTTCTTATCATGTTCTGCAAGATGTTTCTGGTATTCTTCAAATTTCTTATGAGATTCCTCCCTCTGCCTCTGTATCTCTTTAAGTAGCTTCTCAAATCTATCCTCTGTCTGCTCCTTTGGAGCAAATACACCAGATAACAGATTCCATAACTCCATCTTCACTTCAGGATGCTCTTTTATGATCCTGGGTAGTTCCTCATATATGATCTTCCTTATCTTTTCCTTGTTGTATCCAGATCCTACAGTCTCCATCTTTTACATAATCCTAATACGGGGCTTTTTTCTATTTTCTTTTCTATTAATTTAAAAGTCAAATATTTTAAAGGAACTGCAATCTGTGGATAAGATCCCTAATATTCATAATTATACATAAATGGAAAGTCTTTTTATGAAATATTCTGCTATCTGGTCTGCTCCATTTGGATGGTTAATTTTAGCGTTTTCCCTTTTATCTTCCATACCTTTTAGTTTTTC
>CBFDUE010000051.1:0-17395 GCA_965613025.1 uncultured bacterium | reverse complement strand
GGTATGTAGCCATTGCTGTAATGAAAAATCCGCTAAAAACAAAAATTAAGATTAAAAGGCCATGTAAAATTCTTTTTTTCAACTCATTTCCCTTCTTATTTTAATTACGAAGTTACCATTTTCATAATTGAACTATTTAAAATTTTTGTCAAGCTTTTAAGCGTACAATAAAAGAATAAAACTTTTCAAGAAATTAAAATTTTGTTATTTTAATTTATGGCAGTACCAAAAAAGCGTCATTCAAAATCTAAAGTTGGAAGGAGAAGGATGCACATTTTTTTGAAAGAACCTTCGTTGATAAAATGTGAAAATTGTGGAAAAATCGTATATGAGAAGAAGTGGAATGAAAATTTAAAAGAAGTGATAGAAATGCTTTTGGAAGCAGGTAATTCTATTATAAAGCCTCTGTTAACGATTTGTTTTTAACTTTTCTCTTAAGGCTTTTGTGGCCTTCCAGTCTATTTGCTCCTTTTCAATATCTATAACCACTCCATAGTCCCTCTTTGCGCCTTCCACACTTACATATCCTTCAAGCACATCCGCTAAGACCAGCTCTGGATCTCTCTCTAAGGGATCACCATATCCACCACCACCTGCTGTATCCATCACCACTATATCACCGGGTTTAAGTTGGGTAAGACCATAGGGGTTGCCCGGTTCTCCATTTACAAGAAACCTTGCCTTTGCACCTGGCTTGCCCCCAAATAGACCTTCTGGTGGATATATGAATCTTCCAGACTGAATTCCAAGACTAACTGGTGGAATGGGAGCATATTCATCGTCTGGCACCCTTATAACCATTGTCCTTGCAAGCCCGCCTTTAGACCTTCCAGGTCCACCGGAATCTGTTATAAGCTCCCTTTTTTCTACAATCAGAGGGGTGTCGCTTTCAAATATCTCTACTGGGGTATTGGCTCCATTTGCAGGAAAGATATAAACATATTTTCCGTCGCTCTGAGCGCTTGCCCCCATCCCACCACCTCTGATTATCACACAGTGAAATGGTCTTCCATCCTTTCTCTTTCCATAAAAGACATTCATTGTGGCAGGGGTGCCTCCGCTTCCTGCTATGACCCTATCAGGGAGTGCTTCAGCCATTGCCTTATACATTATCTCAGTCAGGAAATGGCCTATCTGCATCCTGGCGGCCACTGCTGCAGGGAACTTACAGTTCACCACAGTTCCCTCTGGTGCAATGAGCTTTATGGGTCGTGCACTTCCTTCATTGTTAGGAATATAGGGGTCAAACATGCTCTTTACTGCCATATGCACATATGCATAGGTAAAGTTGTAGACCACATTTCCACCCCAATCCACCTGACCTGATGAGCCACTCAGATCCACTACTATATCGCTTCCTCTGATTTCCACCTTTGCTTTTATTATTACATCCTCTCTTCCTTCCATCTGCTCAATTCTTCCTTCCGCACTATACACCCCATCTGGCACCTTTTCTATGGCACTTCTCAGGCTCATCTCTGTCCTTTCAATGATATCATCGGCCAGGTCTTCCAGGTCTTCTAAATCATACTCTTCAAGCATCTTGCAGATCTTTTCAGCGCATACATGGTTTGCAGCGATCTGGCTTCTGATATCCCCAATTACTTCATCTGGGGTTCTCACATTCCACTTGATCATCTCAAGCACTGCCTCATTGGGCTTTCCCTCATCATATAGCTTAACCAGAGGGATAAACAGACCCTCTTCATATACCTCGTGATTATCAGAAGAGACTCTACCACCAATGTCTGAATGGTGAAATACACAGGCTGTAAATGCCACAAGCCTGTCTTTATAGAATATGGGACTCATCACACACACATCATTTAGATGCCCTGCAAGCAGCCAGGGATCATTGGTGATAAATATATCACCGGGTCTGAAAGCATCTTCTGGAAAGGTCTTTATCATATTCTTTACACCCAGTGCCATAGCACCAGATTGCCCAGGGGTGGCAAAGGTTCCCTGGGCGAGTTCTCTTCCGCGTCTATCTGTGAACATGCAGGTATAGTCATGTGCATCTCTTAAGAGGCTTGAAAAGGCAGTTCTTGCAACAGCACTGTCTGCCTCATCCACTATGGATATAAGCCTACGCCATAGGATCTCCAAAGTTATGGGATCAAATCTTCTTGCCATCTTATCCCTCCATCTCTATCCAGATAAATCCATAGTCATCCACTCTAACCTCTGCATCTTCACCTACAATAATGGTGCTTTCTCTTTCTTCAATTATGGCAGGGCCACGAAATCCAGCCCCCGGATAAAGGCTATATCTGTCATACACCGTATATGGTATGAAATCTTTTTGTTTTGGGGAGTATGCAGGCCGCTTTCCTTTGATAGTATCTTCAATCCCTTTAACCTTCTTTTCTAACTTTGGAAACTGAATAAACTTTACAGGCAGAGATACCCTCACTTTAAAGTTTATAAATTCAACCTCATTGTCTGGATATGTTCTGCCATAGAGCCTTTCATATATAGTATCAAATCTCTTCCTGATCTCCTCTTTACTCAGAGTGGTAAAATCACTTTCTGGAATGGGAGTATTGGTCTCAGATCCCTGTCCCACAAATCTCAAATCTACAGAACGTTCAAACCTGATATCCTCTTTTGATGCCCCTGCCTTCTCTAAGGTCTTTACTCCTTCCTCTTCAAGCTGTCTAAAAATGTCTTCAATCTCTTTAAAATCTGCATCTCCAAGGGTCACCTTATGGCTTCTGACCAGATCATAGGCCCTTGGTGCTGTAAAGAATCCTAAGGCTGATCCTACTCCTGCATTGGGAGGCACGATTATTCTAGGTGCACCCAGCTTCTTTGCAAGTCCATATGCATGCACCGGGCCAGCGCCTCCAAATGCAATCACAGTAACTATCTTGGGATTTCCACCCTTTTCTGCAATGTGGGTCTTAGCAGCTGCTGCCATTGTCTCATTTATAAGGTCATGTATGCCCCAGGTGGCCTGAATAAAGGGAACATTTAGTGCCTTTGCAATCTTTTCTTCAACCCCTTTTTTTGCAGAGTCTTTATCCAGCTTCATCTTTCCACCTAAGAAGTAGTTTTCATCTAAATAACCCAAAAGTAGATCCGCATCTGTAACACAGGGCTCTTTTCCTCCTCTTCCATAACATATGGGGCCGGGGTCAGCCCCAGAGCTTTCAGGCCCAACCTGAAGGGTTCCTAAGGAGCTTACCTTTGCAATACTTCCGCCGCCCGCGCCTATCTCCATGAGATCCACCACAGGAACCTGTATGGTAAGACCACTTCCCTTCATAAACCTCTGCACCCTTCCCACCTCAAAGGTGGGAACCACACCTGCCACTCCGCCCTGAATAAGGCAGGATTTGGCAGTAGTTCCTCCCATATCAAAGCAAAAGATCTCCTGGATGTTAAAGAGCTTTCCATAGTATTGACCAGATATCACCGCAGCAGTAGGTCCTGATTCAATGATGCGGACAGGATACTGGGAAGCGGTCTCCACTGAGGTTATTCCACCACTGCTTAGCATTATAAATAGCCTTCCATTGAATCCCAGATCTCTGAGTCTTCCTGCAAGTCGGGATAGATACCTTCCAGTTAATGGCTTTACGTATGCATTTGTAACGGTTGTGCTTGTCCTTTCATATTCCCGTATCTGGGGTAATACCTCATAGGATATGGATACGCTTATTTCAGGATATTCCCTTTCTATAATCTCCTTTATCATGTATTCATGCACAGGGTTTTCAAAGGAATTTATAAGGCATACCGCAATGGATTCCACTCCCATATCCACCAGCCTTTTGACCACCTCTTGTGCCTCTTTTTCATTTAGAGGCTTAAGGATGGTTCCATCACTCCTTATCCTTTCATCCACCTCAAGCCTAAGTCTTCGTGGAACTAAGGGTTTTGGAAATTCAGCAAATATGTCATAAGGGGCATAGCGGATCTCCCGTCTCAACTCCAGAACATCCCTAAATCCTTTTGTGGTAATAAGCCCTGTCTTTGCACCCTTTCTCTCAATAATGGAATTTATCACCAGAGTGGTTCCATGGATTATCTCATATAAAGAGGAGATATATCCTGAAACCTCTCTTTCAAGCTCTTTTATCCCTATCTCCACTGCATCTGAGGGATCCTTGGGTGTGGTAAGACACTTATGAATATGCATCTTCCCAGTCTTTTCATCTAAGAGCACAAAGTCTGTAAATGTGCCTCCTATATCACATCCAAGGCGGTATCTCTTTTCCATCTGTCCCCCCTGAAGACTATTATGAAATCTTATCTATTAGATCCCTTGCCTTTACCACATTGAGATTAAGCCCCAAGCTCTTTGAATCTATTCCCATTGAAAGTCCCAAAAGCTGGGTAATATATAAGACAGGGATCCTGTATTTGGTCTCAAATCTCCTCTCAATTCCTTTCTGATTCCCATCATACATCAAAGAGCAGAATGGGCATACCAGATTAATGGCATCTGCTCCTGCCTCTTTTACCCTATCCAATTTTTGCCTTGCTATCTCAAGGGCAGTGTCTTCATCTGATACCAGCAGAGGCCCACCACAACAACTCTTTTCATATCCATAGTGGACAATTTGAGCACCTGTTATCTCTGTGATTCTATCCAGAGAATAGGGATTGAGGATGTCCTCCTCTCCCTCATAGATCTCTTTTGGCATCAGATAATGGCAGCCATAGTGATTGGCAATTTTAAGTCCTTTTAGTGGCCTTTCAATCTTTGAGCCTATCTCTTCAAGCCCCACATCCTCATATAGAAGCTTTGCAATGTGTTTGATCTCTATATCATCTTCTACGCTCAGTCCCACTTTCTTGAGATCCTTATCTATCTTCTCTTTCAATTCACTGTCTTTTGAAATAAGATATGCACATTCCCTTAGCATAGAATTGCAGGAGCTACAGATGGTGAGAATAGTGGATAGCCCCTTGCTTTTACATATTGCAAGATTTCTTGCAGAAATCAAAAGTGCCTTGTAGTAGTCAGATGCCTTTATGGGATAGCCACAACATGAAAATTCAGAAAGATCCACCACCTCAACTCCTAATCTTTCAAGCACAGCCCTTGAAGACATCTCATATTGTCTTGACCTTGCAGGTGTGGTGCAACCCAAAAAGAGCGCATATCTCATTATCATCCCTCCAGAAGCACTCTTAGATCATCTATGGATCCACCTAACTGAGGTAATCCTGCCTTTTTTCTTTTCTTTTGATCAAATTCATCCAGAAGATATATCCTTCCCTGTGTCTTTAAAAGCTCAAATTGTCTTCTTATTCCATCAGGGCTAAGCCCCCTCTTAAATGAGAGGTTTTTTAACTCTAAGATTAGATCCGCAATCCTTATCCCTTGAGGGCATAGCTCTTGACAGAGATAACAATTGGTGCAATACCATACGATATTAGAGCTTATAAGTTCATCTAACATATCCAGAAGCACCATATGTATAATCTTTCTTGGACTGAATTCCTGCCTTATCCTCTTAACCGGACAGCAGGCGCTACAATGCCCACATTCAAAACAGGCATAAAGCTTTTGGCTTCCGATTGTCTCTCTGAATCCCCTTAACTTTTCTTCAGCCTCCATTAAGCTATCCATAGGGTTCTCTCCTCTAATTTAGCCCTAACTCCTTGACCATCCTTTGCATGGTGTCTGCAAACTTAGGCCCATCTGCAGCAGAACACCATAAGAGCCAGAGTCTTTCAGGATCATACCCCTTCTTTTTTAGAATCTTTTTAGCTCTATTTACCCTTTTTTCCGCTGCATAGTTTCCGCTGATATAATGACATGTGGGAAATTCACACCCTGCAACCAGAACTCCTGCTGCACCAAGCTCAAATGCCTTTTCAATCATAGAGATAGATACCCTTGCAGAACACATAACCCTGATTAATCTTGCATTTGGAGGATACTGAAGTCTACTTACTCCTGCCATATCCACCCCACCAAGGGCACACCAATGACATACAAAACCGATGATCTTCTTTTGGGGTTCCTCTTCAAGAGCGGCCTCAATCTGGGCTATTATCTGGTCTTCTCTAAAATGGACAATTGTGATACACCTCTTTGGGCAATCGGCTGCACACAGTCCACACCCTTTGCAGAGTGCCTCAATTACATGGGGTCTCTTTTCTTCATCCACTTTTATGGCACTAAAAGGGCATCTCTTCCAGCATAGTCCACAACTGTTACATCTCTCTAAGTCTATCTTGGCAATTATTCCTTCTGCCTCAATATATCCCTGATTCATGGGGATAGAGGCCCTCATGGCCGCTGCCATTGCCTCATCCACGCTTTCCTTGACCCCCTTTGGAGACCTGGAACATCCACACAGGTATATACCATCACTTGGAAAATCCACAGGCCCAAGTTTTACATGGGCCTCCTGAAGGAATCCCTCTGAATTTGAAGACACCTTTAACATTCCCTTTAATTCATCAATTCCATCTGCGCCCTTAAAACCGCATGTAAGCACTAATAGATCTGCATCTATATTAAGAGCCTCAGAAATTATCTTGTCAAAGACCTCAATCTTCAGTATGCCATTATCATTTCTCACTATGGGATATCTATCATCAGGAAATCTTATAAACTTTACTCCCTTCTCTCTTAGCCTGTATATGATCTTTCCTTCACTTCCAGGGAGGGTAAGATCCCTGTAAAGGACAAAGATCTCTGAATCAGGTATCATTTCCTTTAACATCGCAGCATTTTTAAGTGATATCTGACATCCCATATTACAGCAGCCATACTCTTCATTTCTGGAATTTATACAATTTATGATAACCACTCTCTTTACATCATTTAAAAATCCATCGCTGTTTTCTTTTAAAGCCTGTTCCAGCTCAAGCTGTGTTAAAACCCTTCTATCTTCACCATAAAGGAATTGGCCCCTTTGTGGCTTACGCTCTGTCATCCCTGTTGCAACCACTATGGTGGATGCCTTTATCTCTTCGGAACTACTCCCGTTTTCCACCTTCACCCTGAAATTTCCTATGTATCCATCCACCTCTTTAATCTCATATCCTGTTAATACCTTAATATTGGAATTGCTCTCAATCTCATTTAACTTGGCTTGAAGCACCTCTTTGGGATCAAGCTCCTTAGAGTCCACTTTTACACTCTTGAGTCTTTTAAGTATCCCTCCAAGCTCTTTTTCCCTTTCAATGAGAGTCACCTGAAATCCTTGATTTGCAAGGCTAAGGGCAGAATATATTCCAGAGATGCCCCCACCAATTACCACACTTTCCTTTCCTACAGGGAGCCTAATCTCTTCTCCTTCTTCAAGGAGTGCTGCCTTTGAAACTGCCATCTTTATAAGATCTTTTGCCTTCTTAGTGGCCTCCTCCTTCTGTTTCATATGGACCCAGGAGGCCTGTTCTCTGATACTTACAAACTCAAGAAGATAGGGATTTAGGCCAGCCTCTTTCACGGTCCTTTTAAATAAGGGTTCATGTGTTCTTGGAGTGCATGCTGCCACAACTACACGATTTAGCGAATGTTCTTTTATCAGATCCTTCATTCTGGAAAGATAATCAACAGAACATGTCCACTTCCCTTCATCTGATACCACAACATGGGGAAGGGTCTTTGAAAATTCCACAAGCTCTGGAACATCTATAACACCTCTTATGTTAGATCCACAATCGCAGATAAAGACACCGATCCTTATCTCATCAGCCATCTTAAGCACTCCCCCTGTCTTTATCTGAATAGATCACCGCCTTGAGGGCTGCAGCCGTTGCCTGAACCACTGATTCTGATATATCTATAGGCCCCAGTGCCCCACCACAGAGATATATACCCTCCACTTCACTTTCAAGGGGGGCATCTAAGGAATCCTTCTCTTTAAAGAAGCCCAATTCATTGAGGCCTATACCCAAGACCTTAGATAGCTTCTGATTTCTGTCAGAAGGGATAAGGCCAGTTGCAAGAACCAATAGATCCACCTCTTTATCTACTACTCTTCCCTGTTCAGGGTCTTCATAGCTCAGGATCAGATTTTTGCTTTCTGGAATCTCACTTACTGCAAAGGGCTTTGCCTTTATGTAACGCACTCCCATAGAGACGGCCTTTCTGTAAAAGTCATAAAACCCTTTCCCATAAGCGGTAAGATCCATATTGAATATGGTGGTTTCCATCTCAGGGTCATGTTCCTTTGAAATGATGGTCTGCTTGTTGGATATCATGCAGCATACCTTTGAGCAATACGGCAAAAGCCCTTCCTTTAAGCCCCTGTTTGCACACTGAATCCATGCAACCCGTTTTGGATGTGCTCCATCTGATGGCCTCTTGATGATTCCACCAGTTGGCCCCCCTGCATTCATAAGCCTTTCAAAATGCATATTGGTTATCACATTCTGATAGATACCATATCCAAATAATCCCTTTGGTGGTTCACTGGGGCTTAGACCACTTGAGATGATTACAGAGTCCACTTCCAGTCTTATGTTTTTATTAGACTGCCAAAGTCTTACAGCATCTTTTCCCTCCTCCAGACATGCCTTAACACACAGCGCAATGGGACACTCCCTGCACTGTGAGCAATCCACCACACATCCACCAACGCATGCACCATCCTGTCTCCTCTTTCCATAACGGCAGTCAGGATCAAGCACTACCACATTGGGAACTGCTTGCGGAAAAGGCATATAGATAAGTTTCCTCTTCCCTCCTATCTTTCCATCTAGTTCATCATCCACAAGCACAGGACATGCCTCTACACACTTTCCACATCCGGTACACCTCTCTTCATCTATAAAGCGTGCCCTCTTTTGAAGAACAACCTGAAAGCCCTTTCCCTTCTTTCTGATCCTCTTAAGTTCCGTGTTTGTCATTATCTCAATAAGTGGGTGATTCTCCACTTCATACATCTTAGGAGCTTCAATACAGATGGAGCAGTCGTTGGTGGGAAAGGTCTTATCAAGACGAGCCATTATTCCACCAATGGAGGGGGTATCATCTATGAGATAGACCTTCTTTCCATAATCTGCGGCATTCAGTGCCGCACTTATTCCTGCAATTCCTCCACCAATAATCAGTATCTCTCCAGCCACGATACTATATCTCAGTAATTATTACTGCCTTTGATTTACACACCGCCTCACACGTCCTACACCCAAGGCAGTTCTGGGGCCGTGTAGGCCTTGCCTTGGTGTCAAAGTCAAACACATCCACAGGGCAATAATACACACACTCTTTACAACCATCACAGAGCTCTACATTTACATAGACCAGATAGAGTTCAAATACCTTTCTCTTTCCCATCTACTTTTTGCCTTTCAACTCCTCCCACTTATAGTCAATAAGTTCCGTCAGAACCCCATTGAGCTTCTTAGGATGAATAAACGCAAATTCACAGTCCCTAAATGGTCTTGCAATATTGCCTTCACTATCTGGAATAAAGGGATACCCCTTCTCTTTTAGCTCTTCAATTGCCTCTCTGGTATTGTCCACATTAAAGCTGAGAAGCATTATCCCTTCGCCCCTCTTTTCTATGAACTTTGCCACTTCCCCATCTGGAGTCGTGGATTCCATAAGTTCAAAACCCACCTCTCCAATCCAATATCTTGCAACCCTTATCTTTTCCCTTTCATCCACATAGGAGTCATCAGGCTTACTTTTCCCAAGAAGGGGCTCCCATACCTTTTTAGCCTCCTCTAAGTCTTTTACCGCAATACATATGTGATCAATCTTATTTACCTTCATCCTTTAGCCCCCTTCAGTCCTAAAATGTGACCTTTTCCAGAGGCACCTCTATGGCCTCATCAGGACATACATTTCCGCACTCATTACAGTCCTCACAGAGAAATTCAGTTACCACAATCCTTCCATCCTGAACCCTTATGGCAGAGTCAGGACATGCCTCAACACAGAGGGGCTGACTATATCCTCCACACATGCCACATTTTTCCAAATCTACCTGAGCTGCCATCTCTTAGCCCTCCTCTTTTTTATAAAGTCTAAAGAGATACATACCCTCACCCCTTGGAATTGCCTTAAGCATCTCTATTGCCAAGGGGATATTAAAGAACACGCTCACATCCTCAAGTGCCGCCTGAAAGATTCTCTCCCTTGTCTTTGCAACCTCTTCCATAGGCACATCATATTCCTTTGCAATGGACGGCCAGGTATCTCTGGTGCACTTGATATATACTTCACCATCCTTTTCACCCTTTTCAACCTGACAGATCGCTCCTTCATTTGCCCAGATATTGGCAAAGGCCCTTGCCAGATTCATCAAAAATGCCTCTTCTCCCTTAAGCCAATTAAGCCTGGGGAGCAGTCCCTTTCCGATCTCCTTTCCTATAAACTCTGCTGCCTTAAGCGCTATCTCAGTCTCATCAGCACCATCTCCAGCAATATCTTTTGCCACCTCTCTCCATCTATAAAATGTTCTACATATCTCTTCCTGGGCACTATGTAGATTTCTCCATAGCCTTGTTATCTCTTTTTCTGCATCAAAAGGCATAGCTTATACCTCCTTTCCTTATATCCTGAGCCCTATCCTGTAACCATCGTGAACCGCACTTGACATATTTCTGGGCATAAGGGCATCACCTATAACAAATACCTCAATACCTTCAGATAGGGCTGCCTGTTTCAATGCCTCATTGGGCTCTCTCTCTGACACAATAACTGTATCACACTTAACCGGGAATCTATATCCATCATAGGTTCTGACAATGATCTCTCCTGGATTGACCTCTTCAATATCACAGTCATTATATACCTTCACCCCATTCTGCCTAAGATAGATCATATAACGCCACTTAAAAGAGGGATTCACATCAAACCCTGCGGTCTTGTCTTTTCCCACAAGGGTTACCTTCTTACCTGAGCGGGCAAGCATAAGAGCACATCCGATTCCTGGCTTTCTGTTCCCCCAGACAACCACATTTTCACCAACCTCTGCCTCACCTCTCATCACATCCAGAATGTTTACCACCTTTGCACCTTCAGCCACCTTTGCCTTTAGCTCTGAATACTTAGGGCCAGTTGCAATGACCACTGTGTCAGGAAACTCATCCTGAATGAGCTCCTCTGTGACCTCAACACCGAGATGAAATTCCACTCCATACTTTTTACACATTGTCCTCTGATAGTTTATGCAAGTCATCAACTCCTCATCCCCATATGGTGCCTTTGAGGCCTCAAGTATGGTTCCACCGATCTCTTCCCTCTTTTCATACACATGCACCTCATGGCCACGCTGTGCTGCCACATAGGCACATTCAAGCCCTGCAGGCCCTCCTCCGATGATCATAACCTTCTTCTTTTCATCCTCTTTTACAGGCTTGGGATAGAATCTTTCATCATGTTCGTGAGCACATAATGGATTGATATAACATGTCATGGGAGCATCTCTGAATAGCCTTGCAAGGCAGAGATTGCAGGCCACACAGTGCCTTACTTCATCCTCTCTTCCTTCTAATACCTTCTTTGGCATAAGAGGATCTGCAATCATAGATCTACACATCTCCCACATATCCAGCTCACCCTTTGAGATGGCCTTTTCTGGGAAATGGGGCAGGAATATTCTGTATGCCATGGTAATGGGAACGTTTACATGCTCTTTTGCCCTCTTTGCAAGATAAAGCCAGGAGCCCTGCGGGACATCCCTGCTTATAACCGGAACAATGGACTCCTGCCAACCAGCGGTAGCACTTATATAGTCTACGCCTGCCTCCTCTGCCATCTTATAGGTGATCATACTTTCTTCTGGAGTGTTCCCACGCACATCATCCAGCAGCTCTTCAGCACATAGTCTGATTCCCACAGGGATATCTGGTCCTACCTCTTCCTTTACCCTCTGGATGATCTCCACCATCACCTGACATCTACCCCTGATATCTCCACCATATTCATCTGTTCTTCTGTTAGTGTAGCTGGATAGGAAGTTGGAGATAAGATATCCCACAATTCCGGATATCTCTATTACGTCAAATCCGGCCTCCACCCCTCTCCTTGCAGCATCCACATGCTGCTGAATCATCTGTTTTATCTCTTCTTTGCTCATCTCCCTTATGGGCTTAAATACCCTGAGCCTCTGAGGCACTGCAGATGGGCCACGCCCTTCAGGGAGATTGACCGCTCCTACCCTTCCACAATCCATCAGCTGAAAACCTGCAATTGCCCTTTCACTGTGTATGGCATCTGCAATCCTCTTTAGCCCCGGGATGAATTTGTCATCCCATGCAGCAGCCTGACCCACATATCCCTGACCAATACCTTCTGGATCCATATACACACCCTGCATAAAACACATACCACCTACCACACCCTCTGCCCGTGCACGCATATATGCTACATCAGCATCGGTGATGAATCCATCGGGATCATTGAAATTATCTTCAGTTGCAGCATATTTGATCCTGTTTGGAATTATGAGATTTCCGATCTGAATGGGCTTAAAGAGATTCGGGTATTTCTTTGCACCTGGAAAGCCTGAATAATCCCATTCATAAAGTAGTTTGGCCATAATACCCTCCTTAAGATAGATTTTTACAATTCCTTCCTTTAAAACCTTCTACCATGAGCTCAAAGAGCTCCTCTAAGTTATCAAACAGGGAATAGGACCTGTCCTTGAGAAGCCATCTGGTTACAATATGATCCATGGTTCCCACAAATATATCCCTTGCAATATAGGGATTCAGATCAGATCTAAATTCTCCATTTGCCTTTCCTTCCTCAAAAATATCTAAGAGATAGCCATAGAGGATCTTCACATTGGAATATACATCTGTCTTTAAGAAATTGGCATTTGTCTTTAAAAACAGATACACTATCTTTGCATCCAGCGGAGATTCTTCAATCCTCTTTAGATTCCACCAGAGATACTTTCTCAATTTGTTAATCGCACCCTTTATCCCAAATAGCTGATCCTCTAAATCTTTTAGAAGCTCTGAGACCCAGAGATCAGGTATGGTAAGTAACAGATCCTCTTTCCCTTGGAAATATTCATATAACGCCGCCTCCGATAATCCAGCCTGCCTTGATATATCAGTAATGGTGGTCTTCTGATAGCCCTGCTCCGCAAAGAGCCTCTTAGCAGACTCAATTATCCTGCTCTTAGTATCTTCTCTATTTGAACCTCTATTTGTCATGATATCAAATAATATTAGGTTATTAATAAATTGATTTTTCAGCTCTTTTTTAATTTAAAACTCAAATTTTAGTATTTTACCTAATATCATTAGGTAAAATAAATGTCAACTACTTTTTCATATGGATTTAAAAAGTAAAGCCCATTTTTAAGTGTTCATTTTAAGGATTAAGCACTCTTTATTCGTCTCAGAGAGTAATGGATTTTTTTGACACTAAAAAGGCCATGAACTTATGTCCATGGCCTTTTTTCTTAAGTAATAAATATAATAGATTTATGCCACCTCAAGCTCCCTTCTGGCTGCCATATCAAAGAGCACCCTCTCTCTTGCCTTATCAATACCAAGTGCCTTTCTCTTCTTATCAATATGCTCTATCATCATCTTTGCCATCTCATATGGATCTTCAGCAAATCCCCAGCATCCAAGTCCAAGTTTTTCAAGGCCTCCAAAGAGAAGATCATAAAACTTTGTGCCTTTTATTGCAGGGAATGTCACACCAAATACCGTATATACACCAGATGCCACAAAATAGTGTCCAATAGAGATGGCCTTTTCGCTCATCCATTCAGGAGCAGCACCTGCAACAGGAAGATCTGCTATGCTATCTCCCAGGCCCCCAGTTTTTACCATCTCAGCGCAGGCGATCAAAATTCTGCTATTATCCACACAGGAGCCTAATCCTAAGACAGGTGGCATACCCACTGCCTCACAGACCTCTCTCAATCCTGGGCCTGCAAGGTGTGCTGCCTCTGGGGTATATAGGCCAGCTTTAGCAAGAGCAATCTGTGAGCATCCTGTCTGAACCACTAAGACATCATTTTTGATAAGTTCCTTTACCAGCTCCACATGCACCCAATCATGTCTTACCCTGGGATTGGTGCAGCCCACAACCCCTGCAACTCCTCTTATCCTACCATTTATAATATTATCATTTAAGGGAGTATAGGAGGCCCTAAATGTTCCACCCAGCATATAGTTTACATATTCATGAGAAAAGCCATGAATACCCAGATTCTTCATCTTGGGAATCTCAATGGGCATCTTTCTGTTTTTAAATCTCACAATGGCCTTCATAACGATATCATCAGTGCATTTTCTGGGCTCAATCTCATGAAATTCAATATGTTCCACCCCTTCAATCTTTGCCCTGGGATTAGTGGTAAAGAGGAATGTGCCATAACATTCAGCCACCTTGGCAAGTCCCTGTTTAATACATTGAACATCCACTGCCATGGCATCTACAGCACCTGTTACTAAGACCGCTTCAGTGGACAAAAAATTACCCGCATGTGGAATTCCATGCCTTGAAAGCATCTCTGCACCTGAGCAGCACATTCCCAAAAGATTAATCCCTTTTGCACCTGCCTCCTTTGCAGCCTCAATAAGCACAGGATCATTTACTGAAGCAAGCATTGCCTCAAAGAGGTTGGGTTCGTGTCCGTGAATGATTATATTTACATGATCCTCCTTGAGGCATCCCATATTTACCTCAGCTCTAACCGGGGTGGGAGTTCCATAAAGGATATCAGATATCTCAGTGGCCACCATTGAACCACCCCAACCATCTGAAAGGGCTGTTCTGCTGCACTGTTTTACAATATTGTTATATTCCTGATCCACTCCAATATGGGTTCTGTGCATCAGCTCCATAATCTCTCTCATAGCCCCCCGTGGGACGATTCCAAGCTTTCTCCAGGTCTCTACTGTCTTCTCTGGCACCCTCTTTACAAACGGAATCTCTCCTTCTACCTGGGTATAGGTCCTCTCCAGCTCTTCATAGAGCTCTTCCGCTATCTCCTTTATCCCTTTTCCCTCAGTTTCAATCCCAATAGATTTGGCCACCTCTTCCAGCTTCAGGGGATCTTTAATAGTGAAGTCCTTAATGTTACCACGGATCACCTCTCTAAAGACATCCAGCATGCTCATACCATGATCAGTGTGTGCTGCGGCACCAGAGGCCACCATCCTTGCAAAATTTCTGGCCTGAATGGTATCAATGGTAGCCCCACACACCCCGGTCTTCTCGTAGGGATCCTTTGTGCTAAGACGGCATGGGCCCATGGAACAGTGCTTGCAGCATGCGGATAGCGATCCTATGGGGCAGGGCTTCATGCTCTCTGCCCTGTCAAAAGCAGTTTCCACCCCATCCTTTCGGGCCTTCTCTAACATCTGTGCGGTGGCATCGCAACTTGTCCATTCCCTAACCGGTGGTTTCTTCTCTAATTTCTTAACCTTCTTCTCTTTTTTTTCCATTATATCCTCCTTGGATAAGCAGTTTTCTCTATAAACATAAGGAATGCCTTATGACACAGAATGAAATAAGTTTCAAGGAAAAAATTAACCCTTAGGATGCCCTAACAGTTCCCCCCGATACTGTCATCTTACATTTGGTAAAATCAATCTCCTTCCCACATGAAGGACAGGTATGCTTCTTATCAAACTCATCAGAAAATATCTCCTTTACATGGCTGCAGTTGGGACATTCACATTCAAAGGACTGTAGGTTTTTTAATTCCTCAAATCCTGGACAATGCCTTGGAGTAGTCATCTTTTTACCTCCTTATTTATTATGCCTTCCAGAGTCCGTGCAGATTACAATATTCTCTGGCAGATACATTCTCCTCTTTAATATCAAAGAATGCCTCAGGCTTCTGGCCAGGTTTTAGAAACTGTCTGTATGTCTTGTCTCCAACGATAAGTTCAACCCATTCAATATAGTGTTTATCTTCCATGGGATGATCCACAGATCCTACCTTTATAAGATATCCATCCTCTCTCTTTTCAATTACAGGAACATGCTTTTCCTTGGCCGCATCCACTGTATTTTCTTCCATCAATTTCATCGGTTTTCCACAACATACCAACTCTCCTTTTCCGGTATGTATGACCTCCACCATATTTCCACATATCTCACATTCATACACCTGTAATCTTTCAGTCATTCTTGATACCTCCTCTAATAATTTTCTGCTAAGAGTTCAAAATATGCCTGAGGGTGGGCACACGAGGGGCATTCCTTTGGAGCCTCCTCACCTTCATAGATATATCCACAATTTCTGCACTTCCATACCACCTTTTGATCCTTTTTAAAGACCCTCCCCTCTTCCAGATTTTTTGAAAGTGCCTGATACCTCTTTTCATGTTGTCTTTCTGCCACTGCAATAGAGCGAAATATCACTGCTATCTCTTTAAAACCTTCCTCTTCTGCCACCTTTGCGAATTCAGGATACATAGTGGTCCATTCATAGTTTTCCCCTTGAGCTGCTGCCTTGAGATTTTCCAGGGTTGTGCCTATCTTCCCGGCAGGAAACGCTCCGCTTATCTCCACCTCTCCTCCCTCAAGGAACTTAAACAGTCTCTTTGCATGCTCCTTTTCATGATTGGCGGTCTCTTCAAAGATTGCGGCTATCTGTTCAAACCCCTCTTTTTTGGCCTGACTTGCAAAGTAGGTGTATCGGTTCCTGGCCTGCGATTCACCTGCAAAGGCAGTAAGTAAATTCTTTTCTGTCTTTGTTCCTTTAAGTGATGCCATAATATCTACCTCCTGATATATCCTATATTTTTGATTAATCTTCGAAAGGGAGATTTCCCCTCTTGGCACAATCGGGACAGATTCCAACCATATTAATCTCTAAACCCTTTATCTCAAAGCCTGTTCTCTGGGATATGGCCTTATGAAGCTCTCTAAAAGGATTAAAATCATCATCGATTTCCACATCTTCCACTCTGCCACACCTTATGCAGACCACATGATAGTGTTCTTCGGTGCGGCCATCAAAACGCATCTGGGGAGTACCTACATTTATCTTTTTAATAAGGCCTAATCTGGAAAGCATATCCAGATTTCTATAGACAGTTCCAATGCTTATCTTTGGAAGCCTCTTCTTTACAATCTCATATACCTGGTCAGCGGTAGGATGGGTCCTTAGAGTCTTTAACACCTCCAAGATGGTAGACCTCTGGGGGGTCATTCTGATCTTCTTATTTTGCAATTTTATCTGGTCTTGCATCTCCATATAAAATTTAAATAATAATTATTATCAATTAATAGGCTTGTCAAGATTTTATTTTTATAATGCGGATGTGTTCCAAAAGAAGAGATTTTAGAGACTGCCATGGAGATTGTAAGGACAATTAAAGAGAAAGATCCCATGGGAGTAAGGCTAACAAAAGAGGCCATAAATGCTAACTTAGATGCAGTGGGACTTGAAGAGGCACTTAAGATGGAGAGCTTTGAATTTTTCAAAGCTCTCAGAAAGAAGCTGTAATTATGGGTTATTTTAAGTTAATTTTTGGGGGT